>JAZQUL010000084.1:0-8507 GCA_045631285.1 Faecousia sp.
CTCGTTCCTGAGGAAACCATTCCTTGCAACTGCGGTAAATGCGGCTGCGCAGAGCAGTACTTATCCGCCACAGGCATCGTCCGGCTGGCGAGAGAAGCCCTTGCCCTCCCCCATCCGGTCTCTCTGCTGGATAACGGCGAACTGACTGCCAAGGCGATTTTTGATGCCGGTCGGGAAAAAGACGTTTTCGCGCTTACGGTGCTGGACCGCTACTTTGATATGATGGGGCGTTTCCTTGCCATCCTCTGCTGTGTGGCAGACCCGGAGGTCATCGTGCTGGGCGGCGGCGTTAGCAAGGCGGGACAGATGCTTTTGGATGGTGCGATTGGGCCTATGAAGAAATATGCCTTTGCCCCTTGCCGAACCACCCGGCTTTCCATTGCCACCTTGGGTAACGATGCCGGTGTTTACGGCGCATTTAAGTTGGCGCTGCAGAATTTCGCATAAAAAATATGTGCCACTTCACAATGGCACATATTTTTTTACCCCATTCCTGATAATTTCCAACAAATTTCGATAAAACTCATTTTTTTAGGTGACAGATTGATTTTTATATGTTATACTTAGCCTCGTAATGCGCTTTTTATAACATTATTGGAATGTTTATAGATACAAGGAAGGTGAGAGAGTGGAAAACTATACCAAGTATGCGCTAAAAAACACCGACGAGCTGACCGCTCTGTTGGAAGGCAAGGACAATCTGTTTGTTATTAGCTGCAATAAGTGCTACAAAGCGTTTGACACCATAAATGAGCCGGAGTCGGAAGAATTTTTGAAGCTGGCAGAAAGCTTGGGTAAAGCCGTAGTAGGTACTGCAAAGGCGGATTTTCTCTGCAATGCGTGGAAGGCAAAAAACGGTCTGCCGGGTCTGATCCCCGAAAATGCAGAGCATATTATTGTCATTTCCTGCGGTTTGGGTGTACAGACAGTGGCGGCAATTGCCGATATTCCGGTCTATACCGCCACCAATTCCATTCACTATACCGGTCATCACGGTATGGCGCTGACCAAAAAGGCCTGTGATGCCTGCGCGCAATGCTATCTCACTATGACCGGCGGTATCTGCCCTGTGGTAGATTGCTCCAAGAGCTTACTTAACGGCCAATGCGGCGGCGCAAAGGACGGAAAGTGCGAGGTTTGCGCCGACAAGGACTGCGCCTGGGAAAAGATTCAGCAGCGCTTGGCTGCTCAAGGTCGCCTGCAGGAACTAACCGCGCAGACGGTACAGGTTCGTGACTATTCCAAGGTCAACTTTAAGATTATCAATGAATATGTAAAGGAAATCCGCGAAAAGCGGCTGGAGGGCTGGTACGGCGGTGTTCATCCCGTGGAGGGCAAAGAACCTACGGAGCATAAGGCGCTGGTGCGTTTTCCCGCCCCCAAGGTTGCGGTGTTCCCCCTTAGTATGCACTTAGGCGCGCCTGCAACGCCTATCGTCTCTGTGGGTGACCACGTAGACATCGGACAGAAGCTTGGCGAAGCTGCTGGCTTTATTTCCGCGCCTATCCACAGCAGTATCAGCGGCACCGTCATTGCCGTTGAAGAACGACCCCACGCCACCCGGGGCACCTGCCTGAGCATCGTGGTGGAAAATGATTTTCAGGACACCGTTCATTCCTCCGTACAGCCCAATAAGGCTTTGGAGGAACTGACACCTGCCGAGATTATTGAAATCGTCAAAAATGCCGGCATTGTCGGTATGGGCGGCGCAGGCTTCCCCACTTACGTGAAGCTGAATCCCGGCAAGCCTATCGATGCCGTGCTGGTCAACGCCTGCGAGTGTGAGCCGATGCTCACCGCTGACCACCGGGTGCTTTTGGAGTTTGCCGATGATATTATCTTCGGCCTGCTGGCTGAAATGAAGACGGTCAACGCCCCCAAGGGCATCATCGTCATTGAAGAGAACAAGCCGGATGCCATCGCGCTGCTGCGGGAGAAGACTGCGGATATTGAGAGCATCGAGGTTTTGGAGGTTGCTACCCAGTATCCTCAGGGCGGTGAAAAGATGCTCATTAAGCGGGCAATGGGACGGAGCGTGCCCAGCGGCGGTCTGCCTGCCGATGTGGGCGCTTGCGTCAGCAACGTTTCTACCGTCAAGGCCATTGCCGATGCGCTCAAGACCGGTATGCCCCTTGTGGAGCGCGTAACCACCGTCACCGGTAAGTACATCCCCAATCCCGGTAATTTTATTGTCCGTATCGGTACGTCCGCTTCCGAACTGGTAGAAGCCTGTGGCGGCATCTCTGCCGAAGATGTGCTTATTAAAGCCGGCGGCCCGATGATGGGCTTCCCCCAGACTACGCTGGATACTCCTATTATGAAGGGCTCTAACGGCATCATTGCTATCGATAATGATGAAACCGAGCCGAATGAATGCATCAAGTGCGGCCGCTGCGTCGATGTGTGTCCTATGGAGCTGAAGCCTCTGCACTACTTTAAGCTGGTAGGCGCGCAGGACTGGCAAGGCTGCAAGGATATGAAAATTATGGACTGTATGGAGTGCCGCTGCTGCGAATATATCTGCTCTTCCAAGCTGCCCCTCGTTACAATGATTAAGATGGGCAAAAATGGCGTAAGGGGGATGAAATAATGCTGATTACCCAACTGAAAAGCAAAGAGATTATTAAAACACAGCTGACAGGAAAGGTCTTCGTCCTTGTCTGCCACGGCTGTAAAGAAATCCACTTCCCCGAACGCGAAGCCAACGAATTGCTTGCAGAACTGAAAAGCAGCCACAACATCACCGGCACATTAGTGACCGACTACATTTGCAATGTGGAGAATTTGAAGCTGCGCTTGCAAAAGCAGCCCGCTATTGAGAACGCAGACACTATCTTGGTGCTGTCCTGCGGTGTCGGCGTGCAAACCGTTGCAGATATGTTCCCCGCTAAGCGTGTTTGCGCCGGCTGCGATACTTACGCGCTGCCCGGTTTCCAAGGCGTGACTCCTTTGCAGCATAACTGCGCCCAGTGCGGTGAGTGCTTCCTGAATCTTACCGGTGGCATCTGCCCCCTGACCGCTTGCTCCAAGGGCCTTGTAAACGGCCAGTGTGGCGGCGCAAAGAACGGCAAGTGCGAGGTAGACCCCGATATGGAATGCGGCTGGGAGCGCATCCAGAAGCGTCTGGAGAAGATTGGCCGCTTAGACGCGCTCCGGTGCCCTGTGCAGGTGCGAAATTTCGCCACCGACGAGCAAGCTTAAAGAACGAAAATGAGGTGTTAAAAATGAGAATTACCGAACTTTTTGATAACGGTCAGTTCGTTGTAACCGCAGAGGTAGGTCCTCCCAAGGGTATCCATATTGACCATCTGATTGACGAAGCCAAAGAACATCTCAGCGGCATTACCGCTGTAAACGTAACCGACAACCAGTCCTCCGTGATGCGTATGGGCAGTCTGCCCACCTGTGTCGCGCTGAAGAACGCAGGTCTGACTCCCATTTTGCAACTGACCTGCCGTGACCGCAACCGCATCGCGCTGCAGTCCGAGCTGTTGGGCGCCGCTATGCTGGGCATTGACAACATTCTGTGCCTCACCGGCGACCACACCAAGATGGGTGACCATCCCGGTGCAAAGCCTGTTTTTGACTTGGACTCCGTTTCCCTGCTGCACACTGCTTGCCAGCTGGAAAAGGGCATTGACCTTGGCGGACAGCCGCTGGTGGGTGAGCCGCCCAAGTTTGCCAAAGGCGCGGTTGTCTCCCCCTGCTCCGACTCTGTGGACGCGCAGCTTGCCAAGATGGAGCGCAAGGTAATGGCCGGTGCGGAATACTTCCAGACCCAGGCCGTCTTTGATTCCGAAAAGTTTATTTCCTTTATGGAAAAGGCAAAGCAATTCCATAAGCCGGTGCAGCTGGGTGTTATCATCCCCAAGTCTGCCGGTATGGCAAAGTTTATGAACAATAACGTTGCCGGTATCCACGTACCCCAGCATATGATTGACGCGCTGGCGGCCGACAAGGAGCGGGCAAAGGCCGGTATCACCGGCGTAGAGATCGCCGCCCAGATTATCCGCGAGTGTAAGCCCTACTGTCAGGGCGTGCATATTATGGCACTGGGCTGGGAGGCCAAAGTCCCCGAACTGCTGAAATTAGCAGGCATCTAAATGCTTTAATGGGCTACCCTTTGGGTAGCCCATTTTTTACGGAATGCATAAATGCATTTCCCTACGATATTAAACGGAAAATATACATAAAAACGGAGCGGTGGAATTTTCCATCGCTCCGTAATTTTATTTGTAGATTATGCCGCAGTCAGATCTGCGTAGGCGGTAGGCACGTAAGGTGTCGGATTGTAATCCTTCTTGCTGGAAAGTGTACCGCCACCGGTAACGTTGCCGAACATCTCGCCCCAGCCGCCGTAATAATTTAAGTACTCCCGAAAATCATTGTAGTGATTGTGGGTATAAAATACGTATGTCTCATCGATTTCGATCTTTCCGTCACCATCCCCGTCAAACCGGGTGTATACAATTCGCGCAGCGCCCCGGGTGATAGAACTGCCATTATTATAAAGTGCAGGAGGGTACTTAGGCTCTGTAACTGTGCCGGTTGTACCGATGTCCATTTCGTAATATTTCAGGTCGCCACCGCAGCCCTTTATATCCGGCAACTCCGGCTCATAGGGATACTTACTGGTACTTCCGGAGAAATAAGAGTGGTTTACCCGCAGATATTCGCCCCATTGGCTGTATCTCGGTTTGGCATCCTTATCTGCGTCATAATTGGCGGGCATACTGCCATCCTCGCCGCCAAAGGCGTACATATAAGCCGCCACCTCTTCCAGTGTGATGTAGGCACCACCCTTATAGAGCCGCAGAACTTCCTTGCCATTACCGTCGTAAACAATATATGTATTGCCGTTATCTTCATAGTGGGCGGCAGTATTACGCACAAACTTATCCCCCTGCTGCGGACGGTACGCCGCATCTTCGGCATACTGGCCGGGTACCTCCAACGTGCCGGACAGCAGATAATGCTGGGAACGGTAGCGGGCATTTGTCAGGCAGCAGGCGGGAGAATAATCCGCATAAAATGTAGTCTTGTTGACATTTTGATAAGGGTCTTCCTCCGGACACGCGTGGGGTGTTTCTGCAGGCCCGGTAGGACCATCTGTTGGATTTGGGGGCGCATCTGTGGAGTTTGGAGGTTGGTGCGTTCCATCGGTAGGCTCGGTGACACCCAAGGTAGGGCCTGTGGGCGCAACCGGCAGTCCCGGAATATTGCAGGCGCTCAACAGCAGAAGCAGCGCCAGTATCAGCGCAAGTAAACGAAGCTTCATATCTCTTTCCTTTCACAAGTAAACTACTTTCATTTTACGGCTTTTCCCCAAGAAAGTCAATCTGCGCAATCAAATTCATAAAATTTTCAATATGCCTATATTGCAAAATCATCCACAGCACAAAGACAAATTGGTTTTATTTTCCCCTATAAAAAATTGTATTTTGCATACTGCTTTTAATATTGACAACGAAGATTTTGTGTGCTATAAGAACGTCAAATTGCACATGTTCACTTTCCACGTTGTGGCTTTTCCACCCAAGGAGGTCAATATGAAACATACAGATTTTGAAACAATTCAGACCGATTCTAACACACAAGAAAACTTTTTCCGGGCTTTTATGAGCAATAGACGTCATCCCGGAAAAATTCTGCTCCTTATCTATAAGGGGAATTACCTTACGTTGTTAAAATCGGTCTTTTTCTTTTTGATCCAGATGAGTCCTACCATTGTGCTGCCACTGGTTACTGCAAATATTATTAATATCGCCACCTACCCCGGAGCGCATAATCTGCAAGAACTGTTTTGGAATGTCGGCATTATGTCCCTTTTTATCTTGCAGAACATTGTATCCACCTATTTGTGCACCAAAAACCGCAGCATCGCGCAACGGCGTGTAGAATTTTCACTCCGCGCTTCTATGGCGCGCAAGCTGCAAATGCTCTCTATCGCTTTTCATAAAGAAATGAAATCCGGCAAAATCCAGTCCAAGATTATGCGGGACGTGCAAAACATCGAAGCCCTGACAAATAATCTACTGGTCAACGGCATCAATATTGTGCTTTCTCTTAGCTTTGCAATCACCATCACACTGTCTAAGAGTCCTACCATTTTCCTATTCTTTTTGATTACCGTTCCCTGCGCTGTCATCATTATGAAATGCTTCACCCAAAAGCTAAAGAACAGTAACGAAAGTTACAGAAAAGAGGTAGAAAACGCATCCTCTCAGGTAATTGAAATGGTAGATTTACTTCCCATTACCAAAGCACACGCCACCGAAGAAACTGCTCTGAACAGAATGAATCGAAATTTCTCCCGTATAGCCAACTCAGCGCATAGGCTGGATCGCGTAAATGCCGTATTTGGGGCAACATACTGGGTTGTGTTTGAAATGTTTCGGCTTCTCTGCCTTGCTTTTACAGGTTTTCTAGCATTCAAAAAAGTTATCCCCATAGGCGATATAACCCTGTATCAATCCTATTTTGCCACAATCGTTGGACAGGTAAGCGTATTGATTTCTTTACTGCCCGCCATCTCCACCGGTTTTGATTCTGTTCGTAGTGTAGGTGAAATCATGGGTGCAATGGATTTTGAGGACGACAAAGATAAGCCCGGAATCGAAAATCTGTATGGAAATTATGAATTCCGCGATCTATTCTTTAAGTATCCCGATAACGCAGAACCCGTGCTCAAAGGTTTGAATTTGACAATTCAGCAAGGAGAGACCGTAGCGTTTGTTGGAGAATCCGGTTCCGGAAAAACCACCCTTTTAAATCTGCTGATTGGTTTTTATCGGCCAACATCCGGCTCTATTTTCATTGACGGTCAGGATATGACTACAATCAACCTGCACAGCTACCGCTCCCATATTGCCACCGTTCCCCAAACCTCTGTGTTGTTCTCCGGCACGATACGCGACAACATCACTTTCGGTTTAGAGAATTACACCGAATCGCAATTACAGCAGGCTATTGAGATTGCCAATTTAACGGACGTGATTGCGAAACTGCCCAACGGACTGGACACTATGGTGGGCGAACACGGCGACAAGCTCTCCGGCGGTCAAAAACAACGCGTTGCCATTGCCCGCGCCGTCATTCGAAACGCTTCTGTCATTATTTTTGACGAAGCCACATCCGCGCTGGATACCATATCAGAAAAACTAATTCAGGATTCCTTGGATAAACTGGCTAAAAATCGTACCACATTTATCGTTGCGCACCGTCTATCCACCATTCGGAACGCCGATAAAATTGCTGTTCTAAAAGACGGACGATGCGTGGAATACGGAACTTGGGAAGAATTAATGGAGAAAAAGGGTGAATTCTACAAGTTCCGCAATTTGCAAACCTAACATAATCTCTTTCATAATACATAAAAACTAACGGAGGATTTTCCTGGGAAAATCCTCCGTTTATCTATTAAATGATTGCAGAAATTCTTAGGCGTTGCCTTCCATTTCCTTCAGAGCGTCCTTGCGGCTGAAGTTTGCGCGGCCCTTCTCGTCGAAGCCCATGAACTTGACCCAAGTCATATCGCCCAGATTCAGGACATCCTCAACCTTTTCAACCCGGCGGTTCTCCAGCTTGGAGATGTGAACCATGCCGTCGTGACCGGGAGCAATCTCAACGAATGCGCCGATGGGCAGGATGCGAACGACCTTGCCGTAGTACAGCTTGCCAACCTCGGGAACGAAGCAGATATCGTCGATCATCTTCTTGGCTGCGTAGGCAGCGGCGGAGTCAACAGCGGAAATGAACACGCTGCCATCATCCTCAATATCAACCTTAGCGCCGGTGTCAGCGCAGATCTTCTGAATGGTCTTGCCGCCGGAGCCGATGATCTCGCGGATCTTGTCCACAGGCACGGTCAGGCTGATCATCTTGGGAGCGAACTCAGAAACCTCAGCGCGAGGCTCAGCGATGCAGGGCAGCATGACCTCGTCCAGAATGACCAGACGAGCCTTGCGGCAGCGCTCCAGAGCGTCGGCGATGATCTCCATGGTCAGACCCTTGTTCTTCAGGTCCATCTGGATGGCGGTGATACCCTCGGTGGTACCGGCGACCTTGAAGTCCATTTCGCCGTGGAAGTCCTCAACACCCTGAATGTCGGTGAAGGTTCTCCACTCGCCGGTCTCCTGGTCGGAGATCAGGCCGCAGGAGATGCCTGCAACGGGGCGCTTGATGGGCACGCCGGCGTCCATCAGAGCCAGAGTAGAGCCGCAGATGGAGCCCTGGGAGGTGGAGCCGTTGGAGGACAGAACCTCGCTCACCACACGGATGCAGTAGGGGAACTCCTCGACAGAGGGGATCACGGGCAGCAGAGCCTTCTCAGCCAGAGCGCCGTGACCGATCTCACGACGGCTGGTGGAACGGGCTGCACGAGCCTCGCCGGTGGAGAAGGAGGGGAAGTTGTAGTGATGGATGTAACGCTTGCCCTCTTCGTCGTAGATGGTGTCCAGCTTCTGAGCAGCGGACAGGGTGTTCAGGGTGCAGATGGACAGAACCTG
>JAZQUL010000085.1:0-4433 GCA_045631285.1 Faecousia sp.
ATAGGGACGAGGGTGCGATGGATGGCGGGACGGGGAACCCGTCCCCTAGGATGCACCATCGAAAGAGATTGTAGGGGTCGGCGCCTACGACGACCCGAAATGAAAGCGACGCTCGATTCGGCGGTTTTATTTTATATGGGAGATTGTACCGGGAGATTGCCACGGGCACATTTGTGCCCTCGCAATGACAATCAGGGGGCGAGGGTGCGGTTTTGCGGGACAGAAACAGTCTTCCTAAAATATTATGTAAACGGGTATTGACTTTCAGAGGGGCGGTTGGTACACTAAAAGAAAAGATTTGGAGGATGAAAAAATGAAGCTGAAAATGAATCGGAAAACACTGCTTATGATTGTGGCGATTTTGGGCGGGTTGGCGGTTTTGGGCGCGGCCGTGGTGTTCGGAATTAACGGCTACGTGGTGCATTTTGGCGAAAAATACATCCTCTCCCCTGACAACGGCGCTGCCCTCTCCGATATGGACTGTATTTTGGTTTTGGGCTGCGGTGTCCGGGATGACGGTACGCCCAGCCATATGCTGGAGGACCGGCTTCGCCGTGGTGTGGAGCTTTATAAGGCCGGCGCGGCGCCGAAGATCATTATGAGCGGTGACCACGGGCGCGCGGGATATGATGAAGTGAACACGATGAAGCAGTACGCCATCGATGCCGGTGTGCCGTCGGAAGATGTTTTTATGGACCACGCAGGCTTTTCTACTTATGAGAGTATGTATCGGGCGGTAGATATTTTCTGCGCGGAGAAGATCTTGATTGTGAGTCAAGAATATCATCTCCACCGGGCCATTTACCTTGCCCGGGCGCTGGGGTTGGAGGCTTACGGTGTGGCGGCTGACTATCGCGCCTATTCCGGCCAGCTTTACCGGGACATTCGGGAAATTTTGGCCCGGGATAAGGACTTTTTCGTGGCGATTTTCAAGCCCGATTACCCCTATGATGGCGAGACGATTCCGGTATTTGGAAACGGCGATTTGACAAACGATAAATAATGGACAATGGATAATTGACAATTGACAATTATGGTATCGCTTCGCGATGAATTTATAGGGGCGATTAAAATCTGTCTGCGGAGCAGACACCATAATTCTGCATTTAGCATTCTGTATTAAAAAAGACCACCCGAGGGTGGTCTTTTTTCTTACTTATTCAGGTACTCGTGGATGGCAGCTGCGCCCTTCTTGCCGGCGCCCATTGCCAAAATTACGGTAGCTGCGCCGGTGACTGCGTCACCACCGGCGAATACGCCGTCACGGGTGGTCATTTCGTTTTCGTTTACGATGAGACAGCCCTTACGGTTGGTTTCCAAACCGGGAGTGGTGGAGCGAATCAGGGGGTTGGGACTGGTACCCAGCGCCATAATGACAGTATCCACATCCAGAACGAACTCGCTGCCGGGAATTTCCACGGGGCGGCGGCGGCCGGATGCATCAGGCTCGCCCAGCTCCATACGGATGCACTTGATACCACAAGCGCGGCCATCCTCGTCGGAGAGAATTTCCACGGGGTTGCAGAGGGTCTTGAACTCGATGCCCTCTTCCTTTGCGTGGTGCTTTTCTTCCTCACGGGCAGGCATTTCTGCCTCGCCACGACGGTAAACGATATAAACGTGCTCTGCGCCCAGACGCTTCGCGCAGCGCGCGCCGTCCATTGCCACGTTACCACCGCCAACAACGGCAACGGCCTTGGACTTGATGATGGGGGTGTCATAATTTTCGTCGTAGGCTTTCATCAGGTTGGTGCGGGTCAGGTACTCGTTGGCGGACATAACGCCCTTCAGGCTCTCACCGGGGATGTTCATAAACATAGGCAGACCTGCGCCGGAGCCTACAAATACGGCCTTAAAGCCCATTTCGAACAGCTCATCAATGGTAAGTACACGGCCGATGACCATATTGGTCATCACCTTAACGCCCTGGGCTTCCAGCTTGGTAATTTCGTTGGCAACGATGGCCTTGGGGAGACGGAATTCGGGAATGCCATAGACAAGAACGCCGCCGGCAGTGTGCAGAGCTTCGAACATAGTGACCTCGTAGCCCAGCTTAGCCAGGTCGGAAGCGCAGGTCATACCGGCAGGGCCGGAGCCGACAACGGCTACCTGCTTGCCGTTGGAGGGTACTTTTTCGGGCATTGCGTTGATGTTTTCCCGGTACCAGTCAGCAACAAAGCGCTCCAGACGGCCGATGGCAACAGGCTCACCCTTGATGCCGCGGACACACTTGCACTCACACTGGCTTTCCTGGGGGCAAACACGGCCGGACAGGGCGGGCAGGGCGTTGGTGGAGGTGATGATTTCGTAAGCGGCCTTGAAATCGCCCTCTGCAACCTTGCCGATGAACTCGGGGATGCGGACGTTAACGGGGCAGCCTTCCACGCACTTGGGATTTTTGCACTTTAAGCAGCGGCCAGCCTCTTCGATGGCCATTTCTGCGGTATAACCAAGGGTAACTTCCTTGAAATTCCGGGCGCGAACCTTGGGATCCTGCTCGGGCATAGGGGTTTTTACAAGTGTCATATTTGCCATTACAGTTCCCTCCTTACTTGATAAGCGCCTTGCCCATGGCTTCCATACGGCAGGCATGCTTCTCGGTGACCTCGGCTTCTCTGCCGCGGTACACGCTGTTACGGCTCATCAGCTCGGCAAAATCCACCTGATGACCGTCAAATTCAGGGCCATCCACGCAGGCGAACTTGGTTTCACCGCCAACGGTGACACGGCAGCCGCCGCACATACCGGTGCCGTCAACCATAATGGGGTTGAGGGACACGGAGGTGTGGGTGCCGAAAGGCTTGGTGGTGAGGGCTACGAATTTCATCATAGGCACAGGACCGATGGCCAGAACCTCGTCGAATTCTTCGCCGGCTTCCAGCATTTCCTTCAGGGGCTGGGTCACAAGACCGTGGCGGCCATAGCTGCCATCGTCGGTCATCAGAATCAGGCGGTCAGCCACAGCCTTAAATTCTTCTTCCAGAATGACGATGTCCTTGCTGCGGAAGCCGATAATGACGGTAACCTCTGCGCCAGCCTCCTTAAATGCCTTGGCAGAGGGCAGCGCGATGGCGCAGCCAACGCCGCCGCCGACAACACAGACCTTCTTCTTGCCTTCTACGGGGGTGGGCTTGCCCAAGGGGCCTACGAAATCCTGAATGTAGTCGCCCTCGTTCAGATTGCCCAGAGCGATGGTGGCAAAGCCGACCTTCTGGAAAATGATGGTGACAGTACCCTTCTCCCGGTCGTAACCGGCAATGGTCAAGGGAACACGTTCGCCTTTGTCGTCAATGCGGAAAATGATGAACTGACCGGCCTTTGCCTTCTTGGCGATAAAGGGCGCTTCAATGTCCATCAGGGTGACATTGGCGTTCAGTTCAACCTTGCGCGCGATTTTGTACATCTCAAAGATCCTTCTTTCTTAAGTAGTAACAACTAAAATTATATGCAAATGCAGTAGATTTGTCAACGGATTACTGCACCTTTGCGCTGGTCAGACATTTCCAGATGAGGGAAGCGTTTTCGGGGTAAAATTCACTGTGACAGTAGGCCTGCACCGTCCAGAAAGCATCCTTGTCTTCCAAGACGATGGCCACATAAGTGAGTCTCCCCTCCGGAGCGTCCTTTTCATAGGTAAAGGTATAAAAACCGTCCCGTTTTGTCAGCTCACAGGGGAGCTGGTTGCCGTAAATTACGAAGTTTCCGTAGGCTTCCAGCCCCATATTTTCGTATCCTGCGGGGAAATCCGAACGTTTTTCCCTGATTCCTAAAAATCCCATACCGCCGTAACTGTACAGAAAATCCTGCTCCCGGGCGTAGCTTTCACCGCTTTTATCTTCGAAATAGCCGGGCAGACGGAGCGAAAGCCCGTTTCTTTCAAAGGCCCGGTAATTATCCAGACAGCCGCAGAAAAGGATGCCGCAGAAAGTCAGCAGCAGAAACAGGGAAAATAGCCGTTTCATTGAAAGTTCTCCTTATTTTTGCTTCAAAAGGTCGCGAATCTCGGTCAGCAGCACTTCCTCAGCAGAGGGCGCGGGAGGCGCAGGCGGCTCTGCAGGCTTTTCTTCTTCTTCTTCTTCCTTCTTCTTGCCAATCTCGGAAAGGTGATTGAGGAATTTTACAATCAAAAAGACCACAAATGCCAGAATCAGAAAATTGATAACTGCGGAAATGAAGTTGCCGTAGGTCAGGTAGTTGCGGATTTCCTGCACCACCTCTGTACCGTCGGCATTGACGATGGTCTCATAGGTTGGCTCTACCCAAGGCATCCGGGGCAGCGCGATCTTCGCTTCGGAAAAATCTGCGCCACCGAGGAAAATGTTGACGATGGGCATAATGAGGTCGTTGGTTACGCTTTTTGTAATGGTGGAGAATGCGCCGCCGATGATAGTACCAACGGCCAGCGCCAGCGCATTGCCCTTTACGGCAAATGC
>JAZQUL010000086.1:0-14710 GCA_045631285.1 Faecousia sp.
TTTTTGAATAATTTGCTCTTAGCAATTTATTACTCAAGAATTTCGTTGGCTGTTTCTTTCGCTTACGCTTAAACAATCCATTGTTTGTTGTTCAAGGTGTTCTTGTTCGTCTTTGCGTTATTCAATTTACAAGGTACATCCGCGCTACCCGCCTCGCAGATAGCTTGGTTATTCTAACATCATATTTGTTGTTTGTCAAGAACTATTTTCAATAATCTTTAAAATTCTTTTTTATTCTTTCTTCTTCGGTTTTAGAAGACCTAACGAGGGGAAAAACAGCCATAAAACCCCGCAGATAATCACAGAAAATGCCGGATTAATTTGTATTCTCAATAGCATCAGTGCTGCCGCTATAATCCCAGCTGTCACAATCATTTCTTTTTCGTGACCTAATGCCTTAGCATTCGTTCTAACTGTGCAAAAGAGCATACTGTATAATGCGTAATTTCCCACCGTTACACCAACACTTACAAGGGATTCAAACCGTTTGGCAATATCCAGCAATTGCACACTCTTTGCAGCCTCATAAAACGGCCATTTAAGTTGTCCCGCAACCTGCGCTGATAATGTCCCTGCTATCCATAGCGAGATACCTCCGGCTATTGCGGTAACAGCAACAAACGGAATTGGCGAGCATTTTTCCTTATTCAGTAAACCGGCAGCTGCGGGAAGGATTAAAACAAGTAGCATTCTTGCATCCACCCTCTGCGCTCTGGACTGCAGATAATCCACATCAATATTTCCAATTCCGAAGAGTATCACCGCTCCGATTAAAGCTGAAACGATCCAGAACAGAACACTAATCCCATTTGCTGCATTCCTATCTCCCTTAATTGCAGATAGCGCAGCTAACGCAAGCATAGTCAAAGGAATTACCGGAAACGTCCGTTCACCGGTTGGCCAGCAATCCGCGCTATATCCGGCTATTTGAGAAAGCAATACTGAAATCCATAATATCTGCACGAGAGCATATATTGGACCCTCCCAGTGCCGACCGAACCGTATTGCAGTCCAATTCAGCAGCCCCATTACGCAAGCCGCAATCAACGTACATAACCAGTTGCCATCAGAAAAATATACAACAGGGCCAATCATTGCAGTTATAATCCATACTGTTAACTGCGCCGAAGTAATTTTATTACTGCACAATACGAACACTCTCCCCTTCCATAACCAAAAGCGGGATATCCACCTCCTCTTGTACGCAACGCAACACGGTTGCCTGAGAGGGATGGCTTTCCAGGTATTTTCCTATTTCTTCGTATTTCCCCTCGCCTTTATAGTAATAAACTTGACAGGCAGGTCGGACATAATCCCAAAGGCGAATAATCTGCTCTTTGCAGTCTTGGGTAACAAGTAAATAGTTTGCCGTGTCTAAAAAAATATTTCCCGATGTTGAAAGACGCAGGCTCAGCAATGCCTCCTCGATATTCTCTCCGGTCCCGGACATACCGCTATCCGTCTGCAAAAGCAGCGCATTACCTATGCGGCTGACCATCAATACCTCCACAGGATGGAGCTTTGCAATATCTGTACCATCAAAAGGTAATAATCCTGTTGATGACACAAGCGCAATTACTGCAACAAGCAATATAACTTTTTTCATCCTTGGTTTCTCCTATCCTCCGGATGAAGCGCCGGATTCCTATTTTTTCTTTTAAAATGCCGGGGGCGCAGCAATGACATATCGCGCCATCGGCTGTAAGGCGCCAGGTAAGATACCCCCAGACTTGTAAGACCGGACAGATGAATAACAAGTGCAATCAATCCCACAGTAACGCCAAACAAACCGGCAATCGCACCCAAAATTGCCAATATGAAGCGCCAAACCCTGACCGCCTCGGCAAAATCACGGTTTGGCTGCACAAAACCACAAATACCTGCAATACTAACTGCGATAAGCGCTGCCGGAGAAATAAGTTTTGCTTCAACTGCAGCAGTTCCGATTACAATACCGCCGATAATAGAAACGGACTGCCCAATTGCCCGGGGCAAATGAATGCCCGATTCCTGCAACAGTTCAAAGGCTACCAATAACCCGAGCACTTCCACCGCTGTCGAAAACGGAACAAAAGCTTTACTCTCAATAATTGACCGCAGCAAGGGCAGCGGTATCATCTCCTGATGGTGTATTGCCATCGCCACATACACACCGGGAAGCAGCAAGCTGAGAAAAAGTGCGATATACCGCAAAACACGGATGCAGGATGCGGAGACATAGTCGATGCTGTGATCTTCCGGACTTTCCATAAAGTAGCCCACATCCACCGGCGCTAAATAGCCAAGGGGCAAACCATCCACCAAAAGTCCTACGCGTCCTTCCAATATCCCCTGACAAAAACGATCCGTACGTTCTGTGTACTGCAGCAAGGGAAAAGCTGTTGGCCGCGACCCTGTTACATACTCCTCCACACCAGTAGGATAAAGGAGACCGTCAATGTCAATCTCGCTTAACCGCTCTTTCATACGCGCCACCAGCATAGGATTTGTGATTCCGTCCAGATATACAACCGTAACATTTGTAAGCGTCCGTTTACCAACTGTGGTTTCGTAAAGGCGAAGATCAGGACTGCGAAGGTGTCTGCGGACATAGCTTGTGTTGGAGCGAATGGTTTCTACAAAGGCATCCTTTGCGCCCTTCACTGTGCTTTCTACCTCAGGGGCAGATGTGCCACGTTTATCAGGCGTCTTTACCTCAAACCCAATAGCGCCAACACCCGGGAATAATATGACGCAAAAACCGTTAACCAGCAATTTTGCCACAGTATCCAGATCAGCGCACTGTGTTGCCACATTATTGTATATACTCCCGTGTAAGGCCTGAATATAAATATCTCTCATTGTTTCACCACGGAGGTTATTTGCGATCGGCTTAAATATATAATCGGAGGCATATGCCGACGCGATCAAGCCATCAATTGCATAGGCATACACACTATGTGAACCACAGGAAAGCTCCCGTCGCATAAAATCAGCCGCCCCACGAAATATACGGCTTATATTTTCGTCATTGAGTTCCCCGGAATATACGCGCATACACTCACCTCAAATGTAGTATGCCTGCAAAAACTTGGGTTATGTGGAATATTGCATTTTTCATCAGAGAGTGATATGATAACAAAAACAAAAGGGAGTATTTTTATGTCGAACACTATCGCTGCCATTTCCACAGGGCATTCAGTCAGCGCAATCGGAATATTAAGACTCAGCGGCAATGACTGCGCGGAAATCGCCGGCTCTGTATTTACATTACTAAATAATAAACCTTTGAAAGAAGCGCCCAACAGAAAACTGATGCTGGGCACTCTCCGGGACAGAAACGGCAGAGTCATAGACCAGTGTATGGCCGTTTATACCCGTGCGCCCCACACTTATACCGGTGAGGATACCGTGGAAATCCAGTGCCACGGCTCCCCCGCTGTGCTTACTGCCGGATTGGATGCTTTGTTTTCCGCCGGCGCGCAGCCCGCAAAACGGGGCGAATTTACGAAGCGAGCATTTTTAAATGGACAATTAGGTCTTAGTCAGGCGGAAGCTGTCATTGATCTTATTGAAGCGGAAACTGCCGATGCAGCCGCCAATGCGGCCGGGCAGGTTGGTGGCACACTGCAGAAGAAGCTCGCTCACATCTATGATTGCCTGACCAATTTGTGCAGCCATTTCCACGCAGTGCTGGACTATCCTGACGAGGATATAGAGGACTTTGGGCTGGAGCAGTACAGCAGTGTCCTTCGCAGCAGCGCAAAAGAGCTATATGCTCTTCTGCAAACCTACGGACAGGGTCGCATCTTGAAACAAGGTGTGGCTGCCGCCATTGTAGGAAAGCCCAATGTTGGCAAATCCAGTCTGCTCAATGCCCTTGCCGGCTACGAGCGTGTTATCGTGACGGAGATTGCGGGCACTACCCGTGATACCGTAGAGGAATCCGTTTTGGTAGGCAACACACGCCTGCGGCTCATTGATACAGCCGGAATCCGGAACACCGACGACCGCATCGAAGCCATCGGTGTGGAGCGCTCCAAACAAGCTGTTGAAAATGCAGACCTTGTCCTCTTTGTCTGCGACGGTTCGAAGCCACTCACGGACGAAGATCGGGAAGTCATTCGGGTCTGTATGGACGCAGAAAACGCCATTGCTCTTATCAACAAGTCCGATCTTGGCACAGTTGTTATCCCCTCTGACCTTCCTTTTATGCAGGTGATTTTTATTTCCGCAGAAACTGGCAAAGGACTGGATCAGCTTGCAGATGTTATGGATGTTATGTTTGCAAATAACACACCTTGCGACGGTTCTGTACTAACCAACCCCCGGCAATTTGATGCCATTGGCCGTGCATACGAAAGTATGCTCAGCGCTTTGCAAGGGCTAAAACTCGGCCTTTCTCCGGACGCGGTTCTAACCGACGTGGAAATTGCTATGGCGGCAATCGGTGAGGTTACAGGCAATACGGTACGCGAAGATATTACTGCGCGAATCTTTGAACGTTTTTGTGTAGGAAAGTGAGATTTAAATGATCTATCTTGATAATTCAGCAACCACACGGCCCTGCATTGCGGCCGTTGAAGCGATGCAGCTTGCTATGACGGAGGGTTGGGGAAATCCCAGCGCCTTATACAGCTTTGGCATTGGCGTCGCAGATAACCTCCGCACAGCCAGAAGCAAGGTAGCCGCCGCAATGGGTGCAGAAGCGAACCGCATCTTCTTTACCTCTGGTGGTACAGAAGCAGATAACTGGGCAATCTTTGGCAGTATCCGTCGTATGGGTAAACGCGGTAGGCATATTATCACAACAGAGATTGAACACCCCGCAGTATTAAACTGCATAAAGAAACTTCAAGACAACGGCTACGAAATAACCTACCTAAAACCGGATGATACTGGCCGTGTTGCTTTTGAAGATTTAAAGAGCGCTCTCCGAAAGGATACCATCCTTGTATCCATTATGATGGTTAACAACGAAACCGGCGCAGTGATGCCCATCGAAAAGATGGCAAAGCTGACCCACCGTTTATGCCCGGATGCCATTTTCCACACGGATGCCGTCCAAGGTTTTCTAAAGGTTCCCTTTCAGGCAAAAACCTTAGGCGCAGATTTAATCAGCATATCTTCCCATAAAGTCCACGGACCGAAAGGCGCCGGTGCTTTATATATCAGTCCACGATTAAAGAATTTCCCTCCCCTTCTTTTTGGGGGTGGGCAGGAAAATGGATTCCGCAGCGGAACAGAAGCCACCCCGGCAATTCTTGCTTTTGCCGCAGCTTGCGAAGCCTGCAAGCAAACATTCCCTGAAGATGTTGCAAGAGAAAAAGAATTGCTGAGTGAACTGATAAACAAGTTATCGAGCCTTGCTGGGGTTAAAATCAACGGTGCCCACGATGCGCCCCACATTCTCTCTATCGCAATCCCCGGTCTGCCGACCCAAAACTCTATCAATATTTTACAGGATGCAGGCATCTGCGTATCTGCCGGTTCTGCCTGTGCCAAAGGTCACAGAAGCCCGGTGCTTGTCGCTATGAACGTTGCGCCGGAGGTTATTGACGGAACATTCCGTGTTTCCCTTTGCCGGGATACAACCGCCGAGGAATTGGAGAAGCTTGTTTCCGTAATTGAAAACGATCTTCTACCCCGCGTGATGAAATAGAATAAGGGCGTGTGCAAAGCACACGCCCTTATTTCATTTGATGATTATTCCACGATTGCGCCCTTTCAATTATGTCAATACCCTTTTGTGTAAGTTCTTCTGTAACCACCGGACTGGTTATTCTACCGGTGCTGATACAATCAGCAATATGCTTCGCTTCGTAAATAAGCTCATGCTCACAAGGCACTTCAACCACTTCCGGCGCGCAACCGTTCCTATGAAAGATAGCCCTTCTTGCCTTCCAGTATTCCGGAATCTCTACATACCCTTCCGTACCGTAGAAAAACGCCCTGTTATCCAGCTCTACCTGGGTCGAATTTTTAATAGAGAATAATACGCCACTGTCCATCTCACCGGAAAGAATATATTGCCACTCCGCGCCACTGGTATATACCGATTTGGAACCAGACATCTCCGCTATATCTCCAAAAAGCCACAGCAGCAATTCCACCGCATAAATACCGCTGGAGAGCAGTGTTCCTCCGCCAAGTGACTTATCAAATTGCCACGCATTATAGCTTGCAGAGAAACTGTGGCTCATTTCTGCCATATGAATTTTTCCAAGGTATCCTTCCTTGATTCGTTTATGGACCTCCTCCATAACCGGCAGAAACAGCATTTTCTGCGCCTCCATAAGGAACAGTCCTTTTTCCCTTGCCAAGGCAAACAATTCCCGGGTATTTACAGAGGATGTGGTGCATGGCTTTTCGCAGATTACGTGCTTTCCCATTTGAAGTGCTTGCTTTGCGAGAGGATAATGCGCAGAATTCACGGCAGATATATAAACGATATTTACGTCCGTATCCTCCAGTAAATCCATATGGCTGCCGTAGGCCTTTGGGATTTGCCACTGGGTCGCTTTTTCCTGCGCTTTTTCCGGTGTCCTGGACGAGACGGCCACAATCTCCCCTGCTCCCGCAGCGCGAACTGCCGCAATAAATCTGGGTGCAATGGAGGACGTACTTAATATACCGTAATGAAGCTCAGTCATAATTCCCTCCCATTAGTTGCTGATTTTTCATCTCCCAGCATATTGTATCCAAAAGAAAACCGGCAATATAAAATACCGTTTCATAAAAGATAAAGCTCAGGGTGTTTTCATCCCACAGGAGCGTTATGCTTGCCGGAAAATCTTCATCACTATGATAGAATTTCAGGATTACATGCATTTTATCAAAGACCGGGAAGACAAAACCCATATCGCCCATCTCAATCATTGCGCCGCCTAATGCATAGCAGGCAGCCTCAAATGCTTCAGGATTCCTGTCCAGGAACGTTGCTGTCTTTCCGTAAAATTCTGCATTTACGCCCACAGAAACCGGGCGGCCACGCAGACTGTTCACCGGTGCAAACAGGCCTGTTAAAAACCGGTCATTTCCATTATGGCACAGCAAATCAAAGATAGAAAGCGCCTCAGCATATCCAGCCTGACAACCGTCAAACATTCGGTCCACACGTCCCGTCCTGCGGCATATGCGGTAGGGTCTGCCTATAAAATCCAAATATAAGTAATCTGCATCATATTCCAAGTGCCAACGGTCAATGATGGTTTGTTGATCAAAATTCAGAAAATAAGCCTGCGCCCGATCTCGCGCGATTTCATAATTATCCATAGCTGCTCAACAGGAGGAAATCATAATATCAATGATCTCCCGGTCAGTATCCACCATACCATTTTTTGCAACGCGGCCCACATTACGGATTGTGTTTTCCACGCCTTTCGTTACGATACCGTCACCGCCGGCAAATTCGGAGCCTTGGACTTGCATTTGCCAGCCTAAGAGTCCAGCCTCCACAGCCGATGCAATCTTCGCCGCGCAGCTTGCTTTTGCGCCGTCACAAATCATACCGGAATTAATAGCCAGTGCATTAACCACTGTATGGGCTACCGCCCTGTTCTTTCCACCGTGCAGATAACAAATGCCTGCGCCTGCGCCGCAGCCTGCGCTGGTAGCACCGCAATAGGCGGAGAGCGTACCGATACCGGTTTTCAAATGAATAGTAACGAGATTGGAAAGTACCAATGCACGGTATAGCATTTCCTTTGTTGCGCCCATTTCCTCTGCATATACGATTACAGGCAGAGAAGTCGTTAGCCCCTGATTACCACTGCCTGAGTTAATCACAACCGGCATCTCACAGCCGCTCATACGGGCATCGGAGCCAGCGGCAGCCATAGCCTTAGCACGGGTATGTACGTTATCGCCATAGGCCTGCAAAAGGACGCGGCCAATATTGGAACCCCACCGGCCGGAAAGACCTTCCTTGGCGATGGCTGTGTTGCATGCGATCTGTCTGCCAATAACCGCTTCCACATCCTCTATCTTCACAATATCTGCAAATTCCACAATATCGGCAATATTCAAAAGATCACGGTTTCCTTTATTCGATGCGATTTGCTCCTCATAGGCGTTTTGGCGCAAAATCTCATCATTTTTCGACAAGCAAACTACATTGGTGTGATGTCCTGCAATCTGGCAAAACGCAGTACTGTCACCGCTATAAACACGCACCTGAATATCAAACACATAGGGCATATCTGAGGGTTTCACAGAAATAGGAGTCTCCTCTGAGAAGACAGCGATTTTCTCCGCCTCCGCTGCCGTAACATTGGACAGCACCTGCAACTGGTCGTCAGCCCGTCCGGCAACAATTCCAGCCGCCGCAGCCGCCGCAATGCCACGCAGCTCACCGGTATGGGGCACAACCACGCTCTTTACATTTTTAATAATGTTTGCGCTGGCCTTTACCTCAACGCGCTCTGGCATACAGCCCAACGCCTGACGGGCCAACGCTGCAGCATAGGCAATAGCAATCGGCTCAGTACAGCCCATCGCCGGTACAAGCTCCTCCTGGAGTATATGGAGATACTGGTCATAAACTTGCTTTTCCATTTGTCTCACTCCGTTTGTAATTTATCAAGCAGCCCCGTGACGCTCACGGGGCTGTAAAAATTATTCTCCTTCTGCGTTGCGGAAGGTAATTCTCCCGTTATTGGGATCCATGCAATCAATAATTGCCAAGGACTGCAAATCGTAGCCCAAATTGCGAATGCGGTGACCGCCCTTTTGAAACCCTTTCTCAATCACGATGCCCAATCCTGCAACACCGGCTTCTGCGGTCTCAACCAAAGAAATAAGGGACTGCAACGCGCCGCCATTCGCGAGAATATCATCAATAATCAGAACACTGTCGTCCGGGTGCAAAAATTTCTTGGAAATAATGACCTTTCCCGGTTTCTTCTTTGTCAGAGACGGAATCTCAGCAACATACCGCTCTCCATCCATATTGATAGAATCGCCCTTTTTAGCATATACAAGCGGAACGCCAAATAAGCGGGCAACAGGATATGCCACCGCAATGCCCGAGGTTTCGATGGTCAGCACTTTGGTAATCTTCCGGTCACAAAAGCGCGCATAAAACGCCTGCCCAATTTGCTCCAACAGCTCCACGTCAATCTGATGGTTGAGAAAACTGTCTACTTTCAGGATCTCTTTGCTTTTCACAATTCCATCCCGGCAAATTCTTTCTTCCAAGAGCTGCATACAGTCACCTCCTATGTTTCTATATATACTATAACACACGATTTTGCCAAAGTCAGCAAATTATTTTAATAATTTCCAATTACAGTCCGCATTTTCTTACCGCAATGAGCGCGACAACGAGCGTAAACAGCTCTGTAACGGGATACGCAATCCAAACACCAAAAATGCCGAAGACTCGGGAAAGCACCACAGCAAAGAAAACAATGGCCACAATGCCCCGGCAGACTGACAGAATGCCACAAAGCCGATCCCGGCCAATGGCACCGAAATATCCGCACAGCGCAATGTTAACAGAGGCCGGCAAAAAGCCAAGAACATATAGCTGCAAATTTGGTACTGCAAGGGCGGCCATCGCTTTATCCTTTTCACTATTGAAAAGTGCTACGACCTGGGGCGCAAAAAGAACCAGTGAAGACACAATTCCTACCGCAATCCAGACAGCGACCTTGACAGCATAACGGCAAATGGCTTTTCGGCATGAAATGTCTCCGCTTCCCTGGGCCTCGCTGGCCATTGGCTGCAAGCCTTGCGCCACACCGGAAAAGACAGCCGTTCCGATTACCGCCACATTGCATACAATCCCGTAGGCCGCTACGGCAATATTGCCGCTTAAACTAAGCAAGATGGTATTAAATACGAAGCCGGTAACGCCGCCTGCAATTTCCCCCACAAAGTAGCCAACGCCCAGCCTGCAGGAACGAATGACCTTCTTTATTTTCGGAAGCAACAACCGGAAGCGGATTGTATTCTTCTTAGACAGGAAGTGCCAAAAGGTAATGAACATACTAACAAGCGGAGAGATACCTGTCGCCAACGCCGCGCCAAACATACCCCAATCCAACAGAAAAATCAAAATATAGTCGAATACTACATTGAAAAGGCTGCTGGAGAGCGTGGCCGCCATTGCAATATTGGGAGAACCATCATTACGAACAAAAGCGGTACAAGTCGAATTTGCCAAATATAAGGGTGTGCAGATTAGTACTGTACTGATATAATCCCGACCGACCTGCGTAATCATCTCATCCGCGCCGAGAAGGCCAATCACTTCATCGGGGAAAAAGACACCCAAAATAACCAGTGGGACACTAACGAGGATGTCTGTTACGACAGCAACCGAAAAATAATCATCTGCTCTTACGCCCGGTGTTGCCTTTTCCAGCGAAAAAGCTGTCGCCGCGCCATTTCCCAACATTCCCCCAATGGCAAAAATCACACTAAACACCGGGATAATCAAATTTAGCGCCGTAATACCATTGGTGCCTGCATAAGCAGCAATAAAGTAAGTATCAACAATGATGTATAAGGATATGCCGAGCATCGCCAGCATATTGGGGAAAAGGTATCCCCGTAATTTTTTAGTCGACATTCTAATCTCCATACAAAACCTGTTAAATATCGCAGGAAGCTTTATTTCATTATACAAAGCTATTATATAGATGTCAACGCACCGCACCCTGTTTAACAAAGGAAAAAAATTAGTAGATTTTTGGCGAACTTTGTAGTATACTATCCACAAGCTTCCAAAATTTTAACAATGAGGTGATATAATTGAAGGACGAAAATGCAAGAAAAGAACTTGTTCGTTCCATTAAGTTCTTTTTCTTCTCTGTCAGTGCTGGCGTAATCCAAATGGGTTCTTTTGCCTTGCTAAATGAGCTTTTGCACCTTGACTATTGGTTTTCCTATCTGATTTCCCTAATTCTTTCTGTTCTGTGGAATTTTACGCTCAATCGCAAATTCACATTTAAATCCGCAGCCAATGTTCCCGTTGCAATGGCAAAGGTGGCGCTCTTCTACGCAATCTTTACGCCACTGTCAACTTGGTGGACAGCCCTCTTGACCGAAGCTAGCTATGGCATTATGTGGAACGAATACGTGGTGGTTTTCCTTACGATGGTGATTAATTTTGTCACCGAATACATCTATGACCGTTTCTTTGTCTTTGGAAAGTCATTGGATACCGCAAAATAACAGAAAGAAGGTGCCCATAGCACCTTCTTTTTTGTTGTCAGTTAAAACCTTCCATATCGAACTCGACTACCGTATAATATGTAGCCTCATCCAATTCAGCCAATGCTTTATCAAGAGCATCCTTTATTTCAAACCGCTTTGGCATTTTCTCAGAGGGAAGTACCATATCGAAAATCAAATTCGTGTGGTCTGTGCCGGAAACCATCCGGAAATCATGGATAGTAATTCGCGCATCCTGCCGATGCAGTATTTCCTCCACAGCGCAGCGCAGGCGTCTGAGTTCTGCATCATCAGTCACAATAGGATCGTAATGGATAACAATATGGGTATTGTACCGCTCCAGACAAATACGTTCCAAATTATCAATAATATCGTGGCATTCCAATGGACTGTCCTTGCAGTCCATCTCTATATGCAGACTGCCAAATCGTTGTCCTGGGCCGTAATCGTGGATCATAAGGTCGTGATAGCCCAAAACGCGCGGTTCACTCTCCAAAACAGATAGGATATTTTCCCTTAGCTCCGGACTGGCCGATTCACCCAAAAGGGGGCTGATTGTCTGCTTGGCAAGCTGGACACCGCTGTACATAATAAATACAGACAGCGCAAGGCTCATAACGCCATCCATATTAAGGCCGGATCGCCTTGCAATCAATGCAGATATCAAAATCGTGCCGGTGGTAATAGCGTCATTGCGGCTATCAATCGCTGTCGCCTCTAAAGCCGCGGAAGAGATCATCTTCCCTAACTTTCGGTTAAACAGGAACATCCAAAACTTAATACCAACCGAAAGCACAAGCACCACATACAGCGGAATGGTATAGGCAATCTGCTCCGGGTGCAAAATCTTGTCAAAGGATGTTTTCAGTAGTTCAAAACCAACAAGAATGATGAGTGCCGCTACCGCAAGGCCGGACAGATACTCATAGCGAGCGTGACCGTAAGGGTGGTCTTTATCTGCCGGTTTTTCCGCCAATTTAAAGCCAATAAGGGTCACAACAGCGCTGGCAGCGTCCATCAAATTATTAAATGCATCCGCAATAACAGAAAATGCACCTGTTAAAATGCCAACCGACAGTTTCATTGCTACAACGATTAAATTGCAAGCCACTCCTACTATACCGGAAAAACTTCCGATTCTTGACCTTGTCTGCTGAGAAGAAATATCCGCATCTTTCCCGATAAAAATAGATAAAAGAAGCTTTGTCATAATAGCCTCCGCCAAATAATTTTACATATATTAACACATATTTTATTTCATTGCAAGATGAAAGGATGCCAGGCGGCATCCTTTCGCGTTTATCTGAGATAGATTTTTTTTAGTTTCAGCAGAAGGTCGCTCATCGGCAAGATCAGCAACCCTGCGGCAAAATTCCCGATGGCGTGCGTAACATCAAAAACAAAGCCGCTCGCAATCCACGCCAGCATTCCGTTAAAGTCAAGGCCGTGGAGCAGCGCCTCTGCTGGCGCATAGAGTACGCCAAAAAACAGACCGTGAATACAGCAAACCAGCGGATATACAACCGCTGCTGCCTTCCGGGGCAGTTTCTTGGGCAAGAGCATCGTAATGCCCCAAAGCACCGTCCAAACATAGAGGTAAGGAATCCACCAGGTGGCAAATCCCGCAAAAAGGCCGTTGAGCATAATCCAGATATACATTGGAATTAATGCCTTCGCCCGGAATGCAATGGTGTAGACCATAATGAGCAGACCAAGGATATGGATGTTGGGCAGAACCTCCATAATCAGCTTGGAAGCAAACATCAGGGCGCCCAGCATTGCAAATACGCAAAGCTCCCGAACAGTAATTCCTTTACCCGACTGTATAGACAAGTTCGTAAACGCCTCCGTCTATAATATCCGTCATATCCACGCCTGTGAGCGAGGTTTCTCCATTGACGTTAAAACCCCAATAAGCGTGGTCTTTATCGTAATCTGCACGGAGACCGTTTACAACCTTAATATACATACCGTACATACCATCTTCACCGGCAATTAACTTATTTTCAAGAAGCGCATCGCCCACAGTCTTGGCATCTGTCTTAATGGTAAAGACCACAGTCTTACTTTCGTGGTCCTTAACGGTCACCGTAATGGTCTTGCTGCCCTCACCCAAGGTTGTATCCTCAGTGTATTTTGCCGTGCCGTCAACATAAACGGGTCCCTTGCTGCAGCCTACAAATATTGCAGCAACGCAAAGGATGATTAGGAAATTGCGGATTGTTTTTTTCATAGTTTCTACCTGCTTTCATAATTTTCCGTATGAAAGAAAACGCAAAAAGCACCCCTCTTCAGAAGGGTGCCAAACTCACTTTTGGTGTGGCTGATTTCCCTTCTTTTGCCCAAGGGTCTTATTTGCCGGACCACAGAACGATAGGCATCCCGACTTATGCGTTATACGCAAATACGGTAATGGCTGTTGCCACGGACTCTCACCGTGTTCCCCTATCCCCTCTCGCTGAAGCGTTCAGAAAGACATTCGTCATGAACTGTGGGTATTCTTTTATACGCAGGTAGTATAACCCGAAAGTACCCAAAAGTCAATAGAAAAAGCACCACGGAATTTCCCGTGGTGCCAATTACTTTTAATGAATGCAGCAATTCTTGATAAGTCGCTTACTTCTTCATCTTCTTATCGGCCTTTTTCTTGGCTTTCTCTTCAGCTGCCTTCTTGGCCTCTTCCTTTGCTTTTTCCGAAGCGGTTTCATTGGCAGACAGCGCCCACATTGCAAACTCGATGCGAACCTGATCGGCGCCGGTCTCGATGACGAACTTGTCAGACTTAACATCCACAACTACGCCATGAATGCCACCGATGGTAGTAATGCGGTCACCATTTTTCAGGTTGCTGCGCATCTGCTCTGCTTCCTTCTTACGCTTGTTCTCAGGACGGATCAACATAAAGTAAAATAGGGCGATACAAATAACCATCATAGGCAACATACCCAACAGTCCAGTCGGATCGGCGTTCACAGTGTCTTCTAAAAAGTGAAACATAAATATATCTCCTTTGTGTAATTTCCAGATGATTATACCATTAATTAGAAAAAATGCAACTATAAATTAAATTCTCCGGGATAATTTAACGGAATATTCATTTCTAAAGGCTTCAAATGCGCCGTTATCCAGATGATCCCGTATCTTTTCCATCAGTTTGTTGTAGAAATACAGGTTGTGCATCACCGACAAACGCATTGCCAGCATTTCATCCGCAACGAA
The DNA here is from genome assembly GCA_045631285.1 of Faecousia sp. Classification (GTDB taxonomy): domain Bacteria; phylum Bacillota; class Clostridia; order Oscillospirales; family Oscillospiraceae; genus Faecousia. Next base: position 14,380 of record JAZQUL010000086.1, read on the forward strand.
AAGATGGCGGATGTAGGCTCTTGTATATCTGCGGCAAACCGGACAGTCACATTTGGGGTCAATAGGCAGCATATCCAGTTGGTACTTGGCATTCTTCAAATTGATTGCGCCCTCCCAGGTGAAGAGCCGGGCGTGCCGGGCATTTCGGGCGGGCATAACGCAGTCAAAGAAATCCACGCCCCGGGCAACTGCTTCGATAATATTGGAAGGCGTACCCACACCCATCAAATACCTGGTCTTGTTTACAGGCATATGGGGTTCAACCGCTTCAATAATGTCGTACATCTCTTCCGCCGTTTCGCCAACGGCAAGGCCGCCAATGGCATAACCG
>JAZQUL010000087.1:0-1935 GCA_045631285.1 Faecousia sp.
ACGTTCACCACCTGAACACTGATACCGGAAAGATGTCCAAATCCAAGGGCGAGTTCTTGACCGTAAGCCTGCTTGAGCAAAAGGGTTATGACCCCATGGCATACCGCCTGTTCTGCCTCCAAAGCCATTATAGAAGAAACCTTGTATTTTCTTGGGAGAATCTGGATAACGCCGTGGTGGCTTACCAGAAGCTTGTGGCGAAAATTGCTGCGCTTAAGGATGGCAACGATGTTGACGAAGCGGTACTTGCTGCATTAAAGGAGCGGTTTACCACTGCCCTCAATGGCGACCTCAATACATCCTTGGCAATTACTGCCGTATATGATGTGCTGAAAGCAAAGACCACAGATGCTACAAAGCTGGCTGCGATTGCAGATTTTGACCGGGTTCTCAGCCTCAACCTCCAGGGAGCAGCGGAAGCGCTTCGAAAGAAAGACGCGGAGGAAGCTGCAGCCACTGCGGACCCCGAAATCGATGCGTTGGTCGCTGCAAGAACAGATGCAAAGAAAGCAAAGAATTTTGCGGAAGCTGACCGAATTCGTGACGAACTGAAGGCCCGCGGTGTCGAAATTATTGATACCCCGCAGGGTACAAAATGGAGAAAAGTATGAAGCTTTTGATTTTGGACGGTAACAGTGTCATTAACCGTGCGTTTTACGGTGTTAAACCGCTGACAACCCGGGAGGGACTGTTCACCAACGCGATCTATGGCTTTTTGAATATCCTGGAAAAGAACGAGAAAGAGGAAATGCCGGACGCTGTCTGCGTTGCATTTGACCTCCACGGCCCCACTTTCCGTCACAAAAAGTACGACGGCTACAAGGCAACGCGTCATGGTATGCCCGACGAACTTGCCCAGCAGATGCCCATTATGAAGCAAGTGCTGCGAGCAATGAATATTCCGATTTACGAATGTCAGGGCTGGGAAGCAGATGACGTTGTGGGTACTGTTGGACGGGTGTGCAGCGCAAACGGCTGGGAATGCGTGATTATCACCGGTGACCGGGACAGTCTGCAATTGATTGACGAAAACATACACGTCAAGCTTGTAATTTCCCGTCCCGGACAGACTACAGCCACCCTTTATGATACGGCTCTTTTCTATGAGGAGTACGGCTTTGACCCTATTCATTTGGTTGACCTCAAGGCGCTGATGGGCGATAGCTCGGATAATATCCCCGGTGTTGCGGGAGTCGGCCCCAAAACTGCAACAGAGCTTCTTCTCAAGTACGGAACGCTTGATGGTGTCTACGAAAATCTTGACGATTCCAGTATTCGTCCCAAGCTGAAAGAGAAGCTGGAAAACGGCAAGGAAAGCGCTTATCTTTCCTATGATTTGGCGACCATCCGTAAAAATGCGCCCATCGACTTTACGCCAATGGATGCGATTATTCAGCCCTACAACCGTAGTGAGCTGTATAAGCTCTTTGTGCAGCTAGAGTTTGTAAAGTTGATTGATAAGTACGGTCTGCGCGGCGCAGAGGCAGAAGTGGTCAAACCGGTTGCATCATTTGAAAAGTTACCGCAATGTACAGAGTTACCGGAACAATGTCATAAATACGCCCTCTATATTGCGCCTGACGGCTCCATCGGTTTTGCTTGGGAGACAGGTGTTTGCACCGTTACCCCTATGGAGGCGATGTTTGTGTCGCGTCTTCTTGCTGAAGGATGCTGCATCTGTCACGATAGTAAGAGCCTGCACCATCAGCTTGACTCTCTTGGTTTGCCTTTAGGCAACGTGGTTTTTGATACAGCCCTTGCCGCTTATGATTTAAACCCATCGCAATCGGATTACCCGGTTTCCAAGCTTGCAACCAACTACCTTGGCATTACCGTGGATGATAATGACGCATCTGCCTGTGCAGAGGCGATTTGGTACCTTGCTCCCGTATTGGAAAAGGCATTAGAAAATGACGGTATGGAAAGCCTGTATAA
>JAZQUL010000088.1:0-2932 GCA_045631285.1 Faecousia sp.
AGGGAGATATTTTCAGAGAAATCAGGCCAGCTTGTTCAGCCGCAGGGTCATGCTGCTCTTCTTGCGGGCAGCAGTATTCTTGTGCAGAATACCCTTGCTAACAGCCTGGTCCACAGCCTTGACAGCCAGCTTGTAAGCGGCCTCAGCGACAGTGCGGTCGCCGCCTTCAACAGCAGCGTCGAACTTCTTAACAGTGGTCTTCAGCTCGGACTTGTCAGCCTTGTTCTTCTCGTAAGCAACCTTGATACGAAGGACATCCTTCTTAGAGGACTTAATGTTGGGCATTGGTTACACCTCCTGTTTCCCAAATCTAGTCTACGCAAGGACACATTATAACGCAGCTTTTCAATAAAATCAATCCCTATTTTTAGAAAATTTTAAATTTTTTATCAAAATCCTTGTCAAGGCTATTTTTACGTGTTCTGGATACCCCATGGTCAAAATGAACGGAGGGCGAAAAATAGAACTTTGTCGAAGAAGGGCGAAAAAGATTATGTCTACCGATATAAAATACCACCTCATTTTTCGCCCTTTTTTCTGTGTGGAAAACCCCTGTGGAAAAACCTGTGGACAATGTGGAAAACTCATGGTTATCAACAGGTATTTCGATTTTTTACCTTTTGCCGCGCCAGGCCCTCTCCCTAATTTTTCCTCCTATTTCCCAGTTATGTTTCCCGCCGTAATTTCGTTTTACGTCACCGGTATTACGGCAACACTTTTTGACCAACTTTATCAAAAAAGTTGGACTCATAAGCAAATTGCCCGGTTTTTGGGATATGCCGTCAGAGCCGTCACCGTAAAATTTGTGTAAAACTGCTAAATCGTCAAAGGGTATCTTTTTCCACCCCATGGAGAAAATAGTGGCACTACCATTTTTCAGGAGGACCGCCATGCAGGGAAAAGTCGAGATATGCGGTATCAACACAGCCAAGCTCAAAACATTGACCCACACGGAAATGGATTCACTTCTCCACAGGGCAAAGGAAGGGGACGCCCTGGCCCGTGAAAAACTCATCGAGGGAAACCTTCGTCTGGTGCTTTCTGTTATTCAGCGGTTTTCGGGTCGGGGCGAAAACCCCGACGATCTTTTTCAGGTGGGCTGCATCGGGCTGCTGAAGGCCATCTCCAATTTTGACCCCACCAAGGAAGTCCGCTTCTCCACCTACGGCGTTCCTATGATCGCCGGGGAAGTCCGCCGGTATCTGCGTGACAACAGCGCCATCCGTGTATCCCGGTCCATCCGGGATGTGGCCTACCGGGTGCTGCAGTGCAAGGAGGCGCTGACCCTCCGCCTGGGCCGGGATCCCAGCCAGGAGGAGATCGCCAAAGAGCTGGAGCTGCCCCTAGCCTCCGTCAACGAGGCCCTGGACGCGGTATGCGCCCCGGTGAGCCTGTATGACCCGGTATATTCCGACGGCGGCGATCCGCTGACGGTAATGGACCAGGTCCGGGACAACAAGAACACCGAGGGCAGCTGGATGGAGCATATCGCCCTGCGGGATGCCTTCCGGGCGCTGAACGACCGGGAGAAGCAGATCCTGTCCCTGCGGTTTTACGACGGGAAGACACAGATGGAAGTGGCAAACACCCTGGGGATCTCCCAGGCCCAGGTAAGCCGCCTGGAAAAAGGAGCTATTTCTTCTATGCGAAAATCCGTCAGCGTGTCATAATATATTGCTCTTTTCTTGTTTCGGCAAGAAAAGAGCCAAAAGAAGCCGACATAGGGGAGGCGTTCATGCCGCCTCCCGGCGTCAGATACACCCTCCCCTATGTACCCCTCCCGTAGCGCGCTTTCGCAACTGCTCTGCCAAGTAGTACATTGTTGGGCATTCCCGTAATAGCGCCTCTTAAGCTGACTTCTTTGGTTACTTTCTTGTTCAGTGACAAGAAAGTAACATAAAGCCATTAGATAATGCGTAGACTTTCCCAAAATGATTTTTGGGGAGGTCTGTTATGGGAACCAGGATCACGGATCTGCACTGCAAAGAGGTGGTCTGCGTGGGAGACGGCCGGCGGCTGGGCTTTGTGTCGGATGTGGAGATCAACGCCGCCGACGGCTGCGTATCGGCGCTGATCGTACCCGGTCCCTGCCGCCTTTTCGGCGTGACAGGACGTCACGATGAGTTCGTCATTCCCTGGGCCAGCATCCGCCGGATCGGCCCGGACATCATTCTGGTGGAGTGTTGCCCGGATCAATGCCGGATCCCCCGACCCCGGCGGAGCTTTTGGAGTCAGTTCCCATAAAAAACACAAAAAAACCGGAAAAATATTGAAAATAACACTTGCAAAACGGGAACACTTCCATTATAATGATTCGGCATGGGATTTTCCATGACATCAATGCCACACACCCGGGGATCGCGAGCCCCCGTGTTCCATATGGAACGGGCGACGCGGGATGATCGGGGTGGAGGAACAAACAAAAGGAGAAAATAAAATGTCTGTCGTATCTATGAAGCAACTGCTGGAAGCCGGCGTGCACTTCGGTCATCAGACCCGCCGCTGGAACCCCAAAATGGCTCCCTACATCTACACGGAGCGTAACGGTATCTACATCATCGACCTGCAGAAGACCGTTAAGAAGCTGGAGGAGGCTTACTCCTTCGTTCGTGAGCTGGCCGCTGAGGGCGGTAACGTGCTGTTCGTCGGCACCAAGAAGCAGGCTCAGGACGCCATCAAGGAAGAGGCTGCCCGTTGCGGCGGTTACTATGTCAACGCCCGTTGGCTGGGCGGTATGCTGACCAACTTCCGTACCATGCGTAGCCGTATCGAGCGTCTGGCTCAGCTGAAGAAGATGGAAGAGGACGGCACCTTCGCTATGCTGCCCAAGAAGGAAGTCATCAAGCACCAGGGCGAGATCGAGAAGCTGGAGAAGTACCTGGGCGGCGTTAAGGAAATGAAGAAGATCCCCGCTGCTCTGTTCATCGTTGAC
>JAZQUL010000089.1:0-4225 GCA_045631285.1 Faecousia sp.
AATATTGTTGCCGTAGCCAAAGAGCTGTGCGGCAAGTAAGGAGAAAAAGATGAACTTTAAGCAGGTCGTTTGCTTGATACTGGCAGCGGTTTTGCTGCTGGGTCTGATTGCAATGGCAATCCCGATGCTGTAATATAAAAAGTAGCCCGTATGGGCGGCTTTTTTAATTGACAATGGAAAGTTGACAATTATGATGTCGCCTTTGTAGGGGGCGACGTCCTCGACGCCCCGTTGATCAATGCCCGTTAGAACGAAATCGGTGCATCGAGCACCGATTTCGTTTCGGGTCGTCCGGAGATCGACCCCTACAAACAGGAAATCCCACGGTGCGTATACACTGTGGGATTTAATATTTATTTAATTTCCTGCTCCAAAGCATCAAACTCCGGTGTGCTGTAAAATTCACCAAGGGTAATTTCAAATGCATCACACAGCTTCTTAATTGTAACACTTCCGGGATTCTGGCTTTCTCCGTTAAGAATACTCTTGATTGTAGATTGAGGAACTGCGGAGAGTGTACTCAATCGATTGGGGGTGATGTGATTTATCTTACAAAGCTGACGGATTCTATATGCAATTGCTTCTGCGGTATTCATTGTGCACCACCTCCGGTTGATTTATCACTAATATGATAACCAAAAAGAATGTTGCACATTAGTGACTATTCACTAACTACAAAAAATATGTTATAATAGCGACAAATCACTAACTTGGAGGTTATATTATGTCATCGTGTACGTTTTTCGGTCACAGGGATGCGTATCATTTAGACCGCACACGGCTTTTGGAGACCATCCGGCAGCGGATATTGCAGGGAGACGATGTTTTTTATGTAGGCCATCAAGGGTCGTTTGATCTTGCTGTGTATGGTTGCCTGAAAGCGCTTCGGGAAGAATACCCCCATATCCGGGTCTGCGTTGTGCTTGCTTATCTCCCCACAGAGACGGATTTGGAAATCCCCGATTCTATGTTCCCGGAGGGGTTAGAGCTGGTGCATCCTAAATATGCCATAGACAAAAGAAATAACTGGATGATAGATGTCTCCGATACTTGCATTTGCTACATCGACCACACCTGGGGCGGCGCGTATAAATACGTAAAGCACGCCCAAAAGCGCGGCCTTACGGTTATCAATATCGGCAGCGCAGAAATATAGGGGACGTAGGGGTGATTCAGGAATTGCCCGTGGGATGACAAAATCGGACCCATTCATATAGTAAAAATTGCGAAATATAGCGATTAATGGGAGATAGTACAAGGAATGCCAAAGATTTGTCTTGATTTTCGATGGGATTTGTGGTAGAATATCTCCCGATATTGGGATTTTTGAACCCGATTACCATATACTTTTCGAGAAGGAGGGATATGTTTGCGTAAGCGTATATTGGCAATGGTGCTGACTATGGCGCTGCTGATGTCTGTGATTGTGCTTCCCACAAACGCCGCTACCAGCAGTGAAGAGGCCGCGCTTCGCCAGATGATTACAAAGACCTATAAGCGCTTACGGGCCAGCAACGATTATGACTCGTATAACGGTTATTGCGGTAAAATGGCAGCATATACCCTTTATTATTTAGGTGTGGATAAGAAAGTCCACGTACATAACGGCAAAGACGAATACGATGCCTACAAGAATTTGGAAAAGACCACCGGCGGCTATATGGTAGAGACCTACCCTGCTGCTGAATACACTCTTGAGGAAGCGCTCAATGCGATCAGCGAGGGCGGCACCCGGGATGTATACAACATTTTGGTTGGTTTCCAAAAGACCAACACCGCCGCCGGCAAGAAATACGGCCACGCTGTGGTTATCTACGGTATTCTCAACGGTAACGTTTATTTTACCGAAAGCTTTGTACATTTGGGCGTTGCTGAGGGCAAGCCTATTGTTTGCACCATCAAGGAGTTCGTCAAGAGCTACCGTGACTGGACCACCTTTGAAGGCGTGATCCATTTCGGCACAAAGCGTTACGCAGATTTCTGCACCGGCTATCCGGCGGACCTTTTTGTAAAGACTACGCAGGAGCTGCCTATCTATTCTATCCCCAGCGCGGTAGATGTGGAAGGTTATACTGCAAAGCAGCTTACTACCGCTTTGGCGAAAGAGCGGCTGGAGGTTGTGGGCCTTTATCAGAACAAGGCGGGTCAGTGGTTCTATGAGGTCAATTACGGTGCTATGACCGGTTATGTAGAGACCGATAAAACGGAGGTTATTCGTTTTAATTTCCAGCATACCGCGTCCGGCTTTAACGCGCCCGAAACGCTGCAAAAGGGAAAGGGTTTTACCGTTGGCGGTACAGTTTTGGCAAAGCAGGGTGGCCTTTCCGGCCTGAAGCTGTCTATCACGGACCGCAAGGGCAATGCGCTATATAGCTGCGAAATCCAAAAGGATGGCGCGATGGCTTCCATTAATAAGGCTGCCAGCGATATGATGAAGTTCAGCAAGCTGGAGATGGGTGTGTACACCTATACCGTTACCTGCGATTTAGTAAATTATTACATAGAGGGTGGCGAACTGCTCGCTGAGACTGAGACGGTCACTCTGGTTAAGAAGGACTTTGCGGTTGGCAATGTGGAGGTTCCTACTACGCAGGAACAGCGTCCCGAGGTCGCGGTTCTAAGCGGTTGGCACTATGATGCTGAATCCGGCAAATGGAAGTTCTATGAGAACGGTGAATTGGCGCAGGGCTGGATTTTCGATAACGGTGCAGATTACTACATTTTAGAAGACGGCTCTGCTGCTACCGGCTGCGTGGAAATCAACGGTGAAAATCGCTACTTTACGCCTACCGGCATAATGCGTACCGGTTGGTATGAGACAGAGAAGGGTACTTACTACCTGATGAGCAATGGCGCCCAAGCCAAGGGTTGGCACACCGTCAACGGAATTCCCTGCTACTTTGGGGACAATGGCCTTTGGCAGCCGGATGCCCAGTATACTCCCACAGAGGACGAAAATGCAGGCTTGAATACGGATGAGTTGTTCACATCTCTCTTTGAGAGCCTGAATAAGTGTACTGAGCAGTACCAGAATTTCTTTAATCCTTAATAGAAAACCCGATGTGCGCGCACATCGGGTTTCATTTATTAAAGTCAATACCCCGACACACGGTCCAGTAATGCAGGGCATTTTCAATATCCCGTTGGGGAAGATCAAAGTATTCTGCAAGCTGCCAAGGCTCTGTAAAACCGCAGGCAAAGGCTTCTCGGAGCTCACTTTCCGGTAGATATTGTTCCGCGGCCCAGCGGTTTGCCCGGTGCTCGCTGCGTTCTACAAGCTCGTAGGGACTGTCCACCTTGTGAAGCGCCCCGGTAGCAGCGTGACCGAGTTCGTGGTAGCAGACACCTCTCAGCAGCCGGGTGGAGTGGATTTTTGTGAAATCCAAAAAAATGGCGTATTCCTCTTGATCCCGAATCGTTGCGCCGGGTTGGGGACAGCCACGGTATGGAATGACATCTATCTGATTTTTTTGACAGTAGCCATAAAAATCCGAAAGCTCAAACATAGTTACTCCTCTGTGCGCCGCCGTTGCCGCATAATCCGCACCATATCCCGGACGGCGGTCTTCTCCTCTTCATCCAATTCCTTGAAATCTCCGTAAAATGCAATGTCTACCTCGTCCAAAATATCCCGGACTGTCTCCTGACCCAAGAGATAACCTACGGAAACGCCCAAATAATCGGCAATTTTCTGGGCAGTTTCAGCGCTGAGTCCCTTCTTTCGACCCATTTTCAGATCGGTCATAAGTCCGCGGCTGAGGCCTAAATCGGCGCAAAGCCGACCGGGACGGATATTACGCTGGGCGCAAAGACCTTCGATAGTTTCGTAGAGATTTCCCATATTTCTTTTCCTCCGCACCTTTGGTGCAAGACGCAGGGGATTCCTGCAGCCTCTCTCTATTTCGACAAAAGTACACCGTAGAGTACAATATGCCGCGCTCACTATTATAATAGTACTTGAGCGCGTACTTGTCAAGAGAGAAAGAGATTTTTCTTACAAAAATAATAAAATAGAAAGTGTCCAATAAATTGGATGCATAAAACGGCTTCGGGAGGGATATATTAAACAGGGAGGGAAAATAGGGGTTGACAAAGGACAGCCTGTGTGGTACTATATTAAAGCTTCCCAGAGCATCATATCGCGGAGTAGAGCAGTTGGAAGCTCGTCGGGCTCATAACCCGGAGGTCGTAGGTTCGAGTCCTGCCTCCGCAACCATAAAAAGTC
>JAZQUL010000090.1:0-2765 GCA_045631285.1 Faecousia sp.
GACAGCCTGGTCGACAGCCTTAACGGCAGCCTTGTAAGCGACCTCAGCGACAGCCTTGTCACCGGACTCCAGAGCAGCATCAAACTTCTTAACGATGGTCTTCAGCTCAGACTTGTTAGCCTTGTTCTTCTCATAAGCGATCTTGGAAGAAATGACATCCTTCTTAGAGGACTTGATGTTGGGCATCTTTGTTACACCTCCTGTTCCAAAAGTTACTCATACAGATATGCATTATAGCTGTTCCTTTTCATAAAATCAACCCCTATTTCAAAATTTTTTCGCTTTTTTCGTTGATGGGACGGCTTTTCGGGCTGTCAAGTCCCAATTTTTACTCCTTTTTTCCGCTTTTGGCAAAAATACAAGGGGCGAAAAAGTGGGGTTTTCCCCGATTCTTGTCGAATTCAATTATGTCAACCGCCCAAAAATTCGCCCCACTTTTCCGCCAAAAATACCCCTGTGGATAAACCTGTGGATAATGTGGAAAACTTAGGCTTATCAACAGGTTTCACAGCTTTTTCCCCAGCACCCCTCCCATCGGGAGCTGAACTATTTCCCCTATTTTCCAACCCATCCACCGGTTGCAAAAAGGGTGTTACGGAAACAGCCGGAACGGAACTGATTCTCCGTTTTTCTGTCGGAAATGTTGGATTTTCTCAAAACAGCGTCCCATTTCCTGGTGGTCAGCCCCTTTTTCGAAAATATTTTTTGTGAAAAACAACCAAAATTTTGGCGGGTATCATTCTTGCGCCGCTGGAGATACTCTTACTGACACTTTTTCCACAGGGAGGCCTCCATGCAGGGTAAAGTAGAGATCTGCGGTGTAAACACCGCCAGGCTGAAAACACTCACCCCCGTCCAGATGGACGAGCTTCTGCTCCGAGCAAAAAACGGCGACGAAAGCGCCCGGCAGGCACTGATCGAGGGAAATCTGCGACTGGTGCTGTCGGTGATCCAGCGATTTGACAAGCGGGGTGAATCCCCGGATGATCTGTTTCAGGTGGGCTGCATCGGGCTCATCAAGGCAATTTCCAACTTTGACCCCACAAAAAACGTCCGTTTCTCCACCTACGGCGTACCCATGATCGCCGGCGAGGTGCGCCGGTATCTGCGGGATAACAGTGCCATTCGGGTCAGCCGTTCCATCCGTGACATCGCCTACAAGGTGCTGCAATGCAAGGAAGCCATGGTTGCCCGGATGGGTCGGGAGCCGGCTCTGGAGGAGATCGCCAAAGAGCTGGATCTGAGCGTTGAGGAGGTCAGCGAGGCGCTGGACGCCGTCTGCGCCCCGGTAAGCCTCCATGATCCCGTCTACTCCGACGGCGGCGACCCGCTGACGGTGATGGATCAGGTGCGGGACAACAAAAATACGGAAGCAAACTGGATGGAACACATTACGCTGCAGAATGCCTTTCGCAATCTGAATCAGCGGGAGCAGCAGATTCTGTCCCTGCGGTTTGTTGGCGGCAAGACCCAAATGGAGGTGGCCGGCACTTTGGGAATTTCCCAGGCCCAGGTTTCCCGACTGGAAAAAGGAGCTATCTCCGCCATGCGCAAAAGTGTGAGTATTTCTTAAGTTAGGATTTAGGGAGCAGTTACCTCTTAGTATGTCATTCTGCGCGAAGCATGAAAATTCGAGGAATTTTCATGCGAAGTCGAAGAATCCGTCATCTTTATGTAGAGAAAACGGATCCTTCGACTCCCCTTCAGCTTCGCTCAGGGTCGCTCAGGATGACAGAGGAAAACTGCTCGCTAAACCGAAATTTGCAGTTCTACTTTTCTCCCGCTGCACATAGCTTATACCAAATCTTCCCGGGAGGCGAGGGCATGGTAACGAGGGTAACGGATCTGCACTGCAAGGAGGTCATCAGCATCTCTGACGGTCGGCGGCTGGGGTTAGTCTGCGATGAGGAGGTGGAGATACCCTCCGGCAATGTACTGGCCATCGTTGTACCGGGGCCCGGGCGGCTGCTGGGAGTCCTTGGCCCCCGGGATGACTACATCATCCCCTGGAGCTGCATCAAGCGCATTGGGCCGGACATCGTGCTGGTGGACGCAAAACCGGAAGCCTGCCGCAACCCCCACCCCGGCCCATTTAAGTTTCTGGGCTGACGGAAGTCAAATTACAGTTTATCGCTCTGTTCAACTCGGCGCAACCGGATTCCGACCACCACTGTCATTGCGAGGAGCGAAGCGACGTGGCAATCTCCCGGCAGAATCTTCATTGACCGAAATATTCAAAATATGGCACGATGTGGCTCTGCATCCCAACATAAGTGCCCCAATAATTGGAATATTATACCGGGAGATTGCCACGTCGGCCCATATGGGCCTCCTCGCAATGACACGGTAGGGGTAAGTCGGCAGCAATCATCCAACAAAGCAACAAATCCCAATTTACCGTCCCGGTGGAGGATTTTTCCTTCACCGGAATTTTTTTGAATATTTCCTCATTTTTTTGGAAAAAATACTTGCAAATTTCCCTTGCGTACTATATAATATCTCGGCATGGGCAAAAAGGCTCATGACATTATCACACCACACACCCGGTGATCGCATCCCCAAGTGCCCCAAAAGGGCGGGCCGTGCGAGATGATCGGGGTGGAGGAACAAACAAAAAGGAGAATATCAAAAATGGCTGTCGTATCTATGAAGCAACTGCTGGAAGCCGGCGTGCACTTCGGTCACCAGACCCGCCGCTGGAACCCCAAAATGGCCCCCTACATCTACACCGAGCGTAACGGTATCTACATCATCGACCTGCAGAA
>JAZQUL010000091.1:0-65475 GCA_045631285.1 Faecousia sp.
TATAGTGCTATATTATTAGCAAATAACATCTGTTTGAGGTTAAATTATGCCAATTATTGAAATTGCCGATATTTCCGCGCCTGAGCTGGATTTATTCGCCCGGCTGACCCAAGCGCAGCTGCGAAATAAATTGGAACCGGACAAGGGCATCTTCATTGCGGAAAGCCCCAAGGTCATATCTCTCGCCCTGACCGCCGGCTGTACACCGGTGGCGCTTCTTATGGAGCAAAAGCACATTTTAGGCGACGGCGCGCCAATCATCGCCCGATGCGGAGATATTCCCGTTTATACCGCCCAACGCAATGTGCTGGAACAGTTGACGGGCTATGCGCTGACCCGGGGTGTCCTTTGCGCAATGAAGCGTCCCACTCCCCTTTCGCCGGCTGAAATTTGCAAAAATGCCCGCAGAATTGCTGTCTTGGACGGCATTGTAGATTCTACAAATATCGGCGCGATTTTCCGCAGCGCGGCAGCCCTTGGTATGGACGCCGTACTATTGACCCACTCCTGCTGCGACCCGTTGTGCCGTCGGGCAGTTCGTGTCAGTATGGGCACGGTTTTTCAAATTCCTTGGGCGTATTTTCCCGAAAAAAGTACCAGAATCACCTCTTTTTTACAAGAAAACGGCTTTAAAACCGTAGCCATGGCGCTCCGGGAGGATGCCGTTTCTATGGACGATCCGGCGCTGAAAGCAGAAGAAAAGCTGGCGATTATCCTTGGTACCGAGGGCGACGGTCTTGGGCAGAATGTCATCGAAAACGCCGACTACACAGTCTGCATCCCTATGGCGCACAATGTTGACTCCCTCAATGTGGCTGCGGCTTCTGCAGTGGCTTTTTGGGAATTAAGGTGTCGGTAATCTTTACTTTTCTGTTATATTTTGTTATAATACCACCACTACCCTACTTTGGAGGTTTCTATGAGCATTAAAAGAATTGGTGTACTTACCAGCGGCGGCGATGCGCCGGGTATGAATGCGGCTGTCCGCGCAGTACTGCGTACCGCGCTGTACCACGGAATTGAGTGCTATGGCATTTTGCGCGGCTATAACGGTCTTATTAACGCGGATGTAATCCGTTTGGATGAGAAGCGTGTTTCCCATATTATCAATCGCGGTGGCACAGTCCTCTACACCGCTCGCAGCAAGGAATTTATGACGGAAGAAGGTCAGAAGAAAGCGGCTTCTACCTGCAAGTTCCTCGGCCTTGACGGCATCGTTGCCATTGGCGGTGACGGCACATTCCGGGGCGCGCAGGCGCTATCTAAGTGCGGTGTCAACGTGGTCTGTATTCCTGCCACCATTGATAACGACATTTGCTGCACCAACTACTCTATCGGCTTTGATACTGCCGCCAATACCGCCATCGATTGTATCGATAAACTGCGGGACACGATGCAGTCCCACGAACGCTGCTCTGTGGTAGAGGTTATGGGCAGAAATGCCGGCTACCTCGCAATGTATGTAGGTCTTGCTGTTGGCGCAACGGCCGTGCTTGTTCCTGAGTCCCCTATCGACCTGCAAAAAGACGTAGTTGAAAAAATCCGTCAGGCGCGACTCAACGGCTTTACCCACTATATGATTGTGGTTGCCGAGGGCGCAGGCTCTGCGTCTGATATTGCAAACCAAATTCGCAATGCACTTGATTTAGACCCCCGCGTCACTGTCCTGGGTCATATCCAGCGCGGTGGCACGCCCACAGCCCGCGACCGTGTCAACGCCACCAAAATGGGCTATCTTGCAGTGGAATTGCTGCTGCAAGGCAAGACAAATCGCGTCATCTGCACCGACCAGGGCGGCTTTGTGGACATTGATATTTCTGAGGGTCTCTCCCGTCAGAAAACGCCTCTCAAGCTGGAATCCGACGTACTTGCCGCAATGACCGGCATTTAATAGAATAAATAAAAGGTCTATCTGCCCTTGTGGCACGATAGACCTTTTTTATGCTTTCGGATGACACTTTGAATAGACGGATTTCAGTCGCTGGTTGACCATCTGTGTGTAAAGCTGGGTAGAAGAAATATCGCTGTGCCCCATCAGCTCTTGCAAAGAACCCAAGTCGGCACCATTCTCCAAAAGATGGACTGCAAAGCTGTGACGAAGCGTATGCGGCGTGATTTCCTTTTCAATATGTGCAGTATCCTGATAATGTTTCAGTATTTTCCAGAAGCCCTGGCGGCTCATACGGCTGCCGCTGACATTGACAAAAAGAGCAGGCTCCTCGGGGTCAGCAAGCATAGCTTCCCGATAATCGCGGATATAGGCATTCAGCGCCCGAACAGCAGTAGGATACAGCGGAATCGCCCGGGTTTTCTTGGTGCCGTGGCACTTAATAATGCCCAAATCCTGATTGTAGTCGTCCAAATCCAAATCAATCAGCTCGGTTACACGCATACCGGTTGCATACAGAAGCTCCAGCATTGCTTTATCACGGAATCCCTTGGCATCCACGCAGACAGGCTGGGAAAGCAAAAGCTCAATCTCACGACCGGTGAGAATCTGCGGTAGCTTCTTCTCTCCCCTGTCAACCTGAATGTTCACCACAGGCGTTTTCTCAACAAAGCCGGTAGAAACCAGATACGCATAGAAGTTCCGAAGCCCGGCCAGTGTCCGCGAAAGGGTGGCACCGGAACGTCCGCTGCGCTCTAAGTAGGACAGATAGCCTTCGATATTCACTTGCTCGGCGTCTACAATCTCAACCTTCGCGCTACCGCGGAGCCAATCGGCATACTGCCGGATGTCCCGGGTATAGGAAGCTGTTGTATTGGCAGACGCCTTTTTTACCTTTGTAAGGTAATTTTCGTAGGCGTGAATCAAGTCCAACATAGAATCGTAACCTTCCCTAAAATTACAACATTAAATACGAGAAATAAGGTGAAATACACAGTCGGTCAACCGCAATGGCAATGGCAATCATAATTAGCACGGAAATAAAACGGGCTGTTTGCGGCCGGCTGTACTCAGTAAGACATTTCCCTGAAAAATACAAAAGGAGAACGGTTGAAACCTTGTCTGTAAACAGAAACAGTGTCCCCGCCAGCCAGGCTGCGCTTCCAAACGCTGCGCAAATCCCCATTAAAAGGAAGCTGTCTGCCACGGATTTAAGAAATAGGATGGGAAAAATCAATCCCGGCAAACGTAACCGGGAAACGAGGTAAACAGCCAAAACGGGCAGCAATGCCGACAGTGCAAACAGAGAACTGCCGCGATTGGCAGCAAGCTGTAAGGATGCCGCCAATACTTCCGCTTTACCATTTGCAATCAAAATACCAAACGCGCAGCCGATTGACCAAAAGCATATCAGCCAAATCAAAGCCGCAGAGGTCTTCACAGATTTATGCATAAATATTCACCATATCCAATCATTGTATATTCATATGCATAATGGTGTATATGCAGGTAAATACACGCTAATTTGGCGGCGAAAATACAGCGCAGTGTGTTTACTATACACCAGATTTTGCAAAAATGCAAGGCAGAATGGTCATTATTCACCATTTTTGTGGATTATGACAATTTTTATGTAAACATCATTATGTAAACTGGCGCAACCAATCTTTCACTTTGCGTTCCTGTGATGCACATCCTGTAAATCTTGGGTTTTCATATCACGGTCAAACACAATATATAGGTTTTACAAAAATTGTATCATTCTGCTGTAATGACTTGTCCTTATAATTATTGTCTATTTTGCACAATTGCACATTAGTGTCGACGCTTCGTATTTCTCCCCTTTTTACCCATTAATTGCAGGATGATTGGAACAAATATGCCGCAAATGACAGAAATTACGCCGCTTCCGATGCCTCCCATACTTCCATCAAGGAACAATATGTTGCAGGCAGCCAACAGAAATAAGTATGCAACGCCGCATACAGCAGATATGATTGCCGGCATATTTCCTGCCAGTAACGTTGCAGTCATACATCCGAATGCGGCAGAAAGAAACTGTATTGGCCAAACGGCAGTATGCATTGCATCTTCCGGCAGCCTTCCGTCTGCTACAGCCCACGCTATAATGGCCGACATCACAAATGTAAGTGCCAAACTGATTGCTAAACCGACGGTTACCGCAACGGCAGGTTTCCCTGTCTGCGTACTTTGCTTAAAGGAATGCTTCTTCATATGGTATCTCCCCTTTCGCTTCATTCTATTGTTGAAAGGGCAGAAAAATACCCGGGATTTCTCCCGGGTATCTATATCGGTTTACGCTTCCATTTGCTGGCGCATTGCATTGATCTGCTGAGCAGCTTCTTCTTTTGTCTCAGCAACAGCCGTGTAATAGAACTTGACCTTCGGTTCTGTGCCGGAGGGTCGGGCAATCACACTGCCCTTAGCGCCGAGAATCAGCTCCAAAACATTGGATCTGGGCAGGCTGATGGGGAGAATCTCCCCTGTTTGCAGGTCTTTCGAGGTCCGCGCGCCGTAATCGTTGATCTTTGTGATAAGATAACCACCGATGGTGTCCGGTGTGTTGCTGCGAAGGTCAGACATAATCTTTGACGCCTTTTCCATAGCGTCCGAGCCGGTCAGCTCCACACTGGTAACGTGTGCAAGATAGTAACCATAGCTGGCATACAGCGCATTCATTGCATCCAGGATGGACTTGCCCTGCAGGCGGCAATATGCTGCCAGCTCACAAACAAGCATCGATGCGACAACAGCATCCTTATCGCGGGCATAGGTGCCCTTCAGGTAGCCGCAGCTTTCTTCAAAACCAAAGATAAAGCGGTTTTCTTCCCCGATTTCCTCCAATGCGAGGATCTCACCGCCAATATATTTAAAGCCGGTAAGCACCGCCTTCATTTCTACGCCGTAATTGGCAGCAATACGGTCAGCCAAAGGAGAGGAAACCAAACTGCGGACGGTAATGGCACCCTCAGGGATGTTGCCCTTTTCGCTGCGCGCTTTGAGGATATAATCAAGCAATAGACAACCCAGCTCATTGCCGGAAATTTTCACATAGCCGTTTTCGCTGGGCACGGCAATGGCAACGCGGTCGCAGTCAGGGTCTGTACCAAGAATCACATCGCAGGGTACCGTGTCAGCCACCTTGTAGCTCTCATTCAGCGCTGCGTCAGTCTCCGGGTTCGGATATTCGCAGGTCTTAAAGTCACCGTCAGGCTTCTCCTGAGAGCCAACAACAGTAATGTTCACACCAAGTCGCCCGAGAACTTCACGAACAGGCTCATTGCCGGTACCACACAGAGGGGTATAAACAATATTTAGCCCGGATCTCTTAATAATTTCGGGTGCAATAGCCTCACTGAGCACAGTGGTATAGTACTTCTCCCACAAGTCCTGGCCAATATATTCGATAAGACCTTCCTGCATAAACTCCGCAAAAGACTTCTTTTCGGGAACAAAATACGGAATCTTTGCAATTGTCTCTGTTACAACAGCAGCGGGTGCGTCAGTCATTTGACATCCATCAGGGCCGTAGCACTTTACACCGTTATACTCACCGGCATTATGGCTGGCGGAAATCACGATACCGCAGCCGCAACCCAGCTCCCGCACGGCAAAGGACAGCATAGGAGTAGGCGCAAGACGGTCAAAGAGATAGGTCTTAATGCCGGCCTCTGCGAAAGCAACGGCGCAAACATTGGCGAATTCCTCGGAATTGTGGCGGCTGTCGTAGCCAATGGCTGCAAATTTGGGCAGTTCCGTTCCTGAAAGCCAGGCAGCCATCCCCTGGGCAGCGCGGCGAACGGTATAGACGTTAAGCCGGTTGCTGCCCATTCCCATAATACCGCGCATACCGGCAGTACCGAACTGGAGGTCAGAGGAGAATCTGCCCTTCAATTCTTCTTCATTGTTCTTTATCTTTTCCAGCTCAGCCTGAGCAGACGCAGGCAAACCGGCATTGCACCAAAAAGCATAACGGTCCAAATAGTTCATTATTTATCCTCCTTATTTTTAAAAAAGCAGCTCAATATGTTTTGAGCTGCTTTTTCTTTTTACGCATTTTCATCCATTGCGGCATCGTTGGCGGCGCGCTTTTCCTGCGCTTCTGCCAGAGCCTTGAACTTTGCACGGGTATCCTTCACCTCATCCAAAGAAGCAGCAATTGCTTCCTCTGTACGGCGGAGCGCATCGTCCATATAGTCGTTGCTTGCCTTACGAACCTCAGTCATACGCGCCTGGGTCTTAAGTACCATTTCCTGGCACTGCCGCTTGGCTTCGATGTAAATGGCTTCTTCGGAAACCTTCTGAGCAGCTTCTTCCTGAGCCTTACGGATAATGACCTCCGCCTCACGACGAGCCTGACCAATCAGCTCATTGCGGGACTCTACAATTGTACGCGCCTGCTTCAGCTCCACAGGCAGCTGCGCGATGACTTCATCCAGCATATCCAAAACTTTGTCCCGTTCCAGAATGCACTTGTCCGCGGCAAGGGGCATTGCCCGGGCGTCGCGCACCATATCATATAGGGTGGAGATGATCTCGTCAATATTCTGTTCGTTCATTTCTATTTCCTCCTTGAAAAGCATTTGCAATTCGATTTTTAAAGTCAGGGATTATTTCCTCCGGTAAGAAGTCCGAAAGCTCCACACCATATTTCCCCAGTTCTTTTACTGTGCTGGAGCTGAGGTACATATATTGGTGCTCCGCTGTAAGGAACATTGTATCCAATCCCGGATTGATTTTATGATTAATAAGCGCCATTTGGAACTCATTTTCAAAGTCAGAGCCGGCGCGCAGGCCCTTGATAATTACGCAGCTGCCCTTTCTGCGGGCGTACTCAGCAAGAAGTTCCTCCGAGGAATCCACCTCCACATTGGGCAAATCGCTGGTAACTCTGCGAATCATATCCACCCGCTCTTCCTGGGTAAACATAGGTTGTTTCCCAGCGTTGACCATAACACACACAATCAGTCTGTCAAAAATCTTAGCTGCCCGGCGGATGATATTCAAATGCCCGCTTGTAACCGGGTCAAAACTGCCGGGATAAATTGCGACCTTCAAACTGAAGCCTCCCCTGCTGGATCCTTGCGATAGAGTGTAAGCACAGTATTGCCGTACTTATAGTCCTTAGAGCGGCAGTAGCCGGAAAATTCACCGGGCAATTCCTTTCCGAAAGGACATTCTGCGACTATTATACCATTAGATTGCAAAATGTCAATTTCTGTTATCAAATTTAGTGCATTTTCAAGGAAAACTTCTGCATATGGGGGATCAAGAAGGATTATATCGAATTTCTGCTTCGCCGTTTTCAGGTAAGCAAGATAGTCACTGCGTATGACACGTCCTGCCTGCTCCATACGGGCAAGGCGCAGATTCTCCCTGATAAGCCTACAGGCCTTTTCGCTTTGGTCGACAAACACCGCTTCCTTGGCTCCGCGGCTGATGGCCTCAATACCAAGCTGACCTGTACCGCCAAAAAGATCCAGTACCCGTGCGCCCGGCAGATCAAAATGGATGATGCTAAACAGAGCTTCCTTCACTCTGTCCGCAGTTGGACGAGTCTGCATCCCCTCCGGTGTCTTTAAGCGAACGCCTCTTGCGCTTCCACTGATAACCCGCATTAATCTCCCTCCTTATCTGTATGAAAATGGGAATAAACTGCGTATGCAGCATTTTTCGGCAATACCTGCTCCAATTCAATCAGCGCAGCTTCACGAATGGCGGTAAGAGACTTAAACTTCTGAAGCAATTGCTGTTTTCTTGTTTGGCCTACGCCGGGGATATTATCCAGTTCGGAGTAGCGCACACGTTTACTGCGTAAATTCTTCTGATAGCCAATCGCAAATCGGTGTGTTTCTTCCTGAATGGCGCCAACAAAAGAAAACACCGAAGGCTCTGCATCCAGCCGAATCTCCTCCCCTGTCGGTGTAACCAACGCCCGGGTACGATGGCGGTCATCCTTAACCATACCAAATATCGGAACATTTAAACCGAGCTGTATAAGTGCATTTTGTGCAGTTGCGGCGTGGGTCGCACCGCCATCGATGAGCAGCAAATCCGGTATTGCTGCAAAGCCTGCATCTCCGTTTTGGTATCGCAAGAACCGGCGGGTCACCGCCTGATACATCGATTCGTAATCATCCGCCTGGTTAAGACCTTGGATTTTAAATTTCTTGTATTCGCTGGGTTTTGGTTTTCCGTCCACAAAAACCACCATACCCGCAACAATATCGGTGCTGCCCAGATTGGAAATATCAAAAGATTCGATACGCTGAAGCTTCTCAATGCCAAGCATTTTGGAAAGCAGACGCATTCGCCCGGTATAACGGGCCTCCTTCTCTGTGAGGCGCTGCGCTTCCTCCTTTGCATTTTCACAGGCGAGCAGGAGCAGCTTGTGATTCTCCCCTCTTTGCGGTACATAGATATGGGGATTTTTCCCTGTTTTTTCCCGGATAAACTGCTCCAAAAGGTCCATATCCGGCAAATCAAACGGCAGTAAGATTTTCATTGGGCCGGCATCACGGTCAGCATAATACTGAGCAATCAGTGTGGCAACAGCTCCTGCCCGATCCTCCGGAAGCGAAATTACCTGATACTCCTTGTGAACCAAATTACCCTCATTGTAATGAAGGACTGTGAAACAAGCCTTTGCTTCCGTCTCTCCGTATCCAATTACGTCCGTATCGGTATTCTGACCGGCGGCCACAAGCTGCTTTTGGCCCAGCTTCTGCACCGTATTCAGCCTGTCCCGCAATACAGCAGCCAACTCAAAATTCAGGTCCTCCGCAGCCGTCAGCATCTGCTGCTGAATTGTGGAAGCAACAAGCTTATAATTGCCCTCTAAAAGCATTCTAACCTGCCGGATAGACTCCATATACGCATCCTGAGAATGACCCGGCATACACCAACCGGCGCACTGCTGCATATGGTAATGGAGACAAGGGCGTTCTTTACCAATGTCTCTGGGGAACTTCCGGCTACAGGAAGGCAACCCCATTACAGCATTAAGCTCCTCAACCAGAGATTTTGTAATGCTGCGGCTGCCAAAAGGACCAAAGTATTCCCCACCATCGTCGGAAATTTTAGAAACCATCGTAAGCCTGGGATATGCTTCCTTCGTATCAAGATGGATATAGGGATAGCCCTTACCATCCTTCAAAAGAATGTTGTATCGTGGCATATGCCGTTTTATAAGGGAACATTCCAGTACCAACGCTTCAAATTCCGAGCCGGCTACAATCACATCAAAATCCGCAATCTTCTCCACCATTGCCCGGGTCTTGGGAGAATGAGATGCAGTATCCTGAAAATACTGGGTGACACGATTCTTTAGCTTTTTGGCCTTTCCCACATATATAACCTGTCCCTT
Organism: Faecousia sp.; assembly: GCA_045631285.1. Lineage (GTDB taxonomy): Bacteria > Bacillota > Clostridia > Oscillospirales > Oscillospiraceae > Faecousia. The sequence goes on from JAZQUL010000091.1 coordinate 9,276, forward strand.
CTTATCCCGCATAATATAAACGCCGGGCGATAAGGGCAGTGACAGGGCTTTTTGTTTACAATGGGCAAAATCATTCATAACTTACTCCAAAAAATCCGCCTCAATGCATCTGTGGCATTGGGGCGGAAATATGTTGGGATCAGATGATATCCTGCTGCAGCAAGGCTTCCAACGCCTCGACCGCTTCTATTTCATCCGCACCTTCAGCAGTCAGGTTTACCACACTGCCGGTTACAACACTCAGGGACATAACGCCCAGTAAGCTCTTTGCATTCATCTTTCTGCCTTCAGTAGCAAGCCAGATGTTGCTGGAAAAATCGTTTGCCTTTTGCACAAAGTAGGTAGCCTGCTTATTGTAGAGGCCTGATTCGCAACGAACAATAATTTCCTTGCTGTACATAGTTTTATACCTCGTATTCTGCCATTTAGGCATAATTATCTGTATATATGATAACAAATCTGGCGAAAAAGTCAACCCATTTTATCGAAATTCTGCAATGGTAACACCGTCTTCACCTTCTCCGTACACACCAAGACGGAAGGTTTTGACAAATTTATTCTTTTTCAGCGCCTGATGGACTGCAGCCCTAAGAACACCCGTACCCTTTCCGTGAATAATGCGAACGCTGTGGGCATTTCCGCGCATTGCTTCATCCATATAGTGCTCCAACACGCAAATGGCTTCAACCGAGTCCATACCCCGCAAGTCGACCTCAGATGCAGGTGCAGACATTTTCATTTCCCGGCCGGAATGAGCAGGCCGCGGCGCCTTTTGCTTGTACGGATTTTCAAATTCCAGCAGATAAACCTCGTCCTGTTTTACAGTCATTTTCAAGATACCCGCCTGTAACTGGAGAGTTCCGTCTTTATTGATGGCGACAACATTTGCTTTTGTTCCCAGCTTCAGGAGTTCCACTGTGTCACCTACCAGGATGCCTCTGGAAGGCGTTGGCCGTTTCTTTTCCTGCTGACCTGCGCGGATACGGTCTTCCGCCTCATTCAGGCTCTTGCGAAGCTCTGACTGCCGCTGATTGACATTGGAGGCATCTCCCTCAGCAAGCTGTTTACGAAGCGCTTTTAATTCATCGCTGGCGGCATTAGCAGCCCGACGGGCTTCCTCAATAATACTTTGTGCATCCCGTCTTGCCTGCTCCAGGGCTTTCTCACGTTCCCGGTCAAGCTGCTCCCGGTAAGCCTCGCTTTTTGCTTTGATATTGGCAGTCTCCTGGCGAAGCCGCTCCGCCTCCGCGCGAGCGCCCTCCATCTGCTGCCGCTGTTCCTCCAACTGACCCAGCACCGTTTCAAAATCCCTGTCACTTTTACCAACCAAATCGTTGGCTTCCTTCAGAATATCTTCGGAGAGGCCCAGTTTTCTGGAAATTGCAAAGGCGTTGGATTTGCCGGGAATGCCAATGAGCAGCTTATAGGTAGGCTGCAAGGTTTCCACGTTAAACTCGCAGGATGCATTTACAACGCCCTCTGTTCGCATCGCATACAGTTTAAGCTCTGCATAGTGGGTAGTGGCCATCACCTGACTGCCCAGCTTGCGGCAATACTCAATCAGCGCGATAGCAAGGGCCGCGCCCTCTGCCGGATCAGTTCCTGCGCCCAATTCATCAAAGAGCACCAATGTGCGATCGTTGCAACATTCTACAATCTCCACAATGGTACGCATATGGCTGGAAAACGTAGACAAACTCTGGGCAATGGACTGCTCATCGCCAATATCCGCAAGAATTGCTTCAAAGGTCGAAAGCTGACTGCCATCTCCGGCAGGGATATGGAGGCCACATTCCGCCATCAATGTCAACAGACCCACCGTCTTTAATGTGACTGTCTTACCGCCTGTATTCGGACCGGTAATAATCATAGAATCAAAATCGCCGCCAAGATGGACGGAAATCGGTACAACCTTCTTGGGGTCAATGAGCGGATGCCTTGCCTTCCGCAGGTCAATTTTTCCGGTATCGTTCATAATGGGCGCCCAGGCGCGCATACGGTACGCAAGCCGCGCCTTTGCGAAAATCACGTCCAAACGGACAAGAAGCATACAGTTCTGCAGAATTTCTTCCTGCTTTGCAGCTACATCTGCGCTCATTTCTGACAGAATTCGCTCAATCTCCTTTTGCTCCTGCAGCTCCAGTTCACGAAGGGCGTTATTGGCGTTGACAGCTGACATCGGCTCGATAAAATAAGTGGAGCCGGTGGAGGATACGTCGTGAACGAGACCGGCCACATCATTTTTGCACTCGCTTTTTACCGGCACAACATATCGGCCCTGTCGAATGGTGATGATAGGCTCCCGCAAAAGCTTTGCGTATGCCGGAGAAGAAATCACCTTTTGCAGAGAGTCCTTAATTTTTGCGCTTTGTATCCGCATATGGCGGCGGATATCCGCAAGGGCAGGACTGGCGTTATCAGCAATCTCCTCTTCCGAGAGAATCGCGCCAAAGATTTTGTCCTCCAGGTATTTATTGGGACAAAGCATCCGGAACATCGGGTCAAGCACCGTATCCTTCTCATCGTCAGATATATAGCTTTTCACCGTTCGGGTGCAACGCAAAACACCGGCAATAGACAATAGTTCAGCAGGATGCAGCGTACCGCCCCGGTGCGCCCGGTCCAGTGCAGGCGCCACATTTTTAACACCTGCAAAACTGGGATTCCCTTTTTGGGTGCAAAGATCGACTGCCGCAGTGGTTTCTGCAAGCAATAGATTTACATCCTCTAAATCGGAGGTAGGCACCAAGGCTCTGCAAGCTTCCTTTCCCTCTTCGCTGCCTGCACAGTCAGAAAGCATAGAGAGAATTTGGTCAAGCTCCAATTTATACAGAGATTTTTCGTATAATTTTTGCATTGTTAACTCCTAACTACATCGTAGTTGTAAGTAAAGATTTATAAAAATCAAGAGCGGAAAAACCACGTTCCAACTGGGTGCATAAATAGCTTTCCGTCAGTTGGGATAAGGCAAGCATAGTTTCCTCCCCGGCTTGAAATGAAAATAATTTCTTCGGGTGGCAGGAACAGATATACCGCATAGCAGCAAGGATACTTTCATTGACCGGGTAACGGATACCGTCTGAGTCATAATCGCGACAAGCAGCGCACTCCAGTATTCCCTGGGAAATATCCAAATATTGGGGGGATTCTGAACCGCAATGCACGCAGCCGCTAAGGTCCGGCGTATAACCGGCAAGGGCCGCGCAGCGCAGTTCAAATACGGATTTGATTTGCAAATGAGATTTTTCCGTAGATGTAATTGCGTACAGACAGTTTAGGACAAGCGATAGAATTTCTCCGTTTGGCGCATCCTCAAGGGAAACAATATCGGCCACCTGTGCAAAATATGTACCCAGAGACAGCGACACGATGTCCTTGTGCAGTCCCTGGAACAGCTCTATGCTGTGGGCTTCGTTAACCGTATACATTCCCTTATAGAAAAAGAGCGTGTATTCTCCATAAGCAAGAAGTTGACATGGCGCAATAAGCGGACTGTTCTTCCGACGCAGTCCCCGGGCTTTCACCGTCAGCTTTCCCTGATCCTCCGTCAGCAACGTCAGGATTGCATCCGTGTCTTTATATGGATTGACTCGTAACACAAGTCCCCGTACTGTCAGATACATATTGCTCCTCCGACCTCTTTGCTTCCTGATAGTAAACATACATTTCCGGCGCGCCGGTTTCTAAAAACAAGTCCCAAAAAAACGCAGAATTCATTTCCATCCCTCCGGTCATAGGATTTACCGAATCCCGGAAGATACCCTTGGAAATTATTCTCTGTAACCAAAATTCCGAACGAGAAAATCGCTGTCCCGCCAGTTTTCTTTGACCTTTACCCAAGTGGTCAAAAACACCTTTGTGCCCATAAAGCGCTCGCAATCCTGTCGGGCAGAGGCAGAAATCTTTTTAAGCATCTCGCCGCCTTTGCCGATGATAATGCCCTTATGGCTGGCTTTTTCGCAATAAATGGTGGCATCAATATCAATAATGCCGTTATCCCGTTCCGTAAAGCGGGTAATTTCGACAGCCGTTCCGTGGGGAATTTCGCGGTCTAAGTTCCAAAGAAGCTTCTCCCGGATAATTTCTGCCATTACCTGTCGCTCCGGCTGGTCGGTTGTAATATCCTCCGGGAACAGGAACGGTCCTTCTTCAGCATATGCGCTGCAAATATCTAAAAGTGCATCGACCCCATCCCCCGTGCGGGCAGAAATCGGGATGATCGCCTTAAAATCTGCTGCCTTGCTATACGCATCGATAACAGATAACAGGCTCTCTTTTTCAACAGTATCAATTTTATTGATAGCAAGCACAACAGGGCATTTTTTGCCGCTGAGCTGTTCAATCAAAACTTCCTCCTGCGTGCCGACAGATGCAATAGGTTCTACAACGAGAATGGTCAAATCTACATCGGAAATGGATTCCTTTGTGACCTCCACCATATAATCACCCAGCTTGGTTCTAGGCTTGTGGAAGCCCGGTGTGTCCACAAAAACAAACTGGGTCTCTTCCTTTGTTACAATGCCGCAAATCCGGTTACGGGTGGTCTGGGGCTTATTGGACACAATTGCGATTTTCTCACCCACCAAGTAATTGGTCAAGGTAGATTTACCTACATTCGGACGGCCGGCAATGGCAATCATTGCAGTTTTTGTAGCCATAATTTACTCCTTCGTATGTTACTTTCAATCTCGTTTCATTCCGGGAATCGTAGAGGCAATCTCCTCTTCCCTTTTACGCATCTGAGCCTTTTGCTCTCCATCATCCATATGGTCATAGCCAAGGAGATGGAGCATAGAATGAATGGTTAAATAGCCGATTTCCCGCCGCAGACTGTGGCCATAAGCTTTCGCCTGCGCTTCAGCACGCTGAAGGGAAATACACATATCGCCCAAAGGACAAAGACCGGTTTCCGGGTCTAAGTAAGCGTTCCAGTCCTCAACCTTCTCTCCCGGTGTAAGCTGGAACATAGGAAAGCTCAGCACGTCCGTGGTCTTGTCCAAATCACGATTGGCGCGGTTGACTGCGCGGATTCCCTCGTCATCGGTCACAAGTACATTAATTTCACAGGTAACCGGAATATTCTCCTCCTTCAAAACAGCCTCAATAGCCTTAGAAATCATTATTGTAACAAAGGGCCTTTTAAGGGAAAAACAGGAAAAAGCCATAGAAATCTTCATCTTTGCCATTATTTTCTCCTCGCTTCCGTAGACTTTTTATTTACCGCAGGCGTTGCCTTCCGGTCTGCCCGCTCATAAGCGGAAATAATCTCCTGTACCAAGGCGTGACGCACCACGTCGGCAGCAGTCAGCTTGCATACGGCAATGTCCTTTACATCCTCCAGTACACGGATGGCATCCTTTAAACCGGAGGTTTTATCCGCAGGAAGGTCGATTTGGGTCACGTCACCGGTAATGACAATCTTCGAGCCAAAGCCAAGGCGGGTCAGGAACATCTTCATCTGCTCCTTGGTAGTGTTCTGGGCTTCATCGAGAATAATAAAGCTGTCGTCCAGCGTCCTGCCACGCATATAAGCAAGAGGCGCAACCTCAATAGAACCCCGCTCCTGATATTTTTGGAAGGTTTCCGCGCCAAGCATATCATACAGAGCATCGTAAAGAGGTCGCAGGTAGGGATCGACCTTGTTTTGCAAATCACCGGGCAGAAAACCTAACCGCTCGCCTGCCTCTACCGCAGGTCGGGTCAGGATAATCCGGTTTACTGTCCGTTCCCGGAATGCAGCCACCGCAGCGGCAACAGCCAGATAGGTCTTACCCGTACCGGCAGGGCCAACACCGATGGTGACGGTGTTCTTCATAATGGCCTTGATATATTTCTGCTGACCGACTGTTTTTGCTTTAATGGGCTTTCCTTTGGCGGTAATGCACACCACATCCTTCGCCATTTGGGCAACCTGATCGTCATTTCCCTCATTAACGAGGGTAGTCAAATACCGCACTCTCTGCTCATCAATCATCTCGCCCTTGGCCGCCAAATGCAAAAGCCCTTCCAAGGTTCTGGCCGCCTTATCGGCATTTTCCGGGTCGCCGGAAATCTTTAGCTCGGTATCCCGGTTGACGATAGTTACCCCAAAGGTCTCCTCAATGCGGCGGATATTTTCGTCGAAGGAACCAAACACGCTGATAAGGTCCTCAACCCGCTCGGCATTTACAATTCTTTCCGCTTGTTTTGTCATGGATTTCCTAACTCCTCATTTGTGCTGATGCCAATCATCTCCAGGCAGCCATACTGCCCGGAAATACGGCAAATATAATCATCCTCTTCCAATGAAATGGATTCTTTCAATATAGTCCCTGCAATCATCTGCCCTTTGAGGTATTCCCGGGATGCTGTTTCTAAGAAAGAAAAATCATCGCCTTTTGCCGCAACTGTATCATAGTACATAATTTCCTGTCTGACAAGGGCAACTGGCAGCGTATAACCGCCCGGCAGGGTCAAATAGGTTCTTTCATACATTTTAACACATGACGTATGTAAAATTCCACTATCTTTATAGAAATTTATTTGTTTTTTTCCGATAATCAGGCTATATTTTTCCTCACGACGGAGGATTTCCGTTCTGTTATGGCCAGCCGCAAGGGTTACTGTCTCCATCACACGTTCCGTCTGTCCGTAAATTTCAGCTTCCGCGCCGGTAAATTTCAGGGAGATTCCGTAATCCTTATACCCGGAAACAAGCATCTGGCCAGCCTTTACCGCCTGTCCGACGCGACACAACTTTGTACCACGGAGCACAGTAACTTGCTGTATAATAGCGTCCTGGGCCGCAATAATACTCCCTTTTACAGCCTCCTTTTTTGTTTCGCTTTTCTGCCGTTCACGGACAGAGATCACAGCCACACAGCCTCGTGTATTTACCCCTACCCATTGTAGCTGCGGGATTTTCTCAAGCAGCGCATTTTTAATACGTTCGCTTCGTACCTGCCGCCTGTTTGCGCCAAATACGATACCGCAGCTCTCAGCCGCCTCCAAAATCTGCCGGTCTGAAACAGAACTGTTCCCCTCCACCTGAATAAAAAACACGCAGCTCGGTACTGCCAGTACGAAAAACACATAAAGCGCAATACCAACCGTTAGCACCGGGCGGCGCAGAAGGCTCCTGTATTTCCAGTAAAGTCCTTTTCGTCTAATAATCTCGATTTTTGTACCGCTTCCATCCAAAAGACCGCATATACGTTTATAATCTCCTCTAATTACGTCTAATTCCACTGTTAAGTCGTCAATATAACGAAGTGAGGACAGCACAATATTTACTTTTGTTAGTCTGTTAATCGCAGCGCCAATATCAGCGCTGGTCAGCCGTACGCTAACGGACCCGGTCAATGAACGCCACATTGTATCACCGCCCTCTGCAAAGAATAATGCTGTCTACTAAGCCGGAAATAATCAGTTGCTGTTTGTTCATTCGCATCAACCGCAATTCCTTTCCGCAGACGCGGATGCAGCCATAAGTGACCCTGACGCAAATCTCCGTATCTCCATATTGCACCACACCGCGGTGATTCTCAATCAGTACCCGTCGCTGACCAACCAGCTCCACAAGCGACTGACCCGGCAGCGGCTCACCGGGAAGATCCATAGCATAGGCCATCTTATCAAGAAAACTCCCCTTATTCTTCAATGCGATCAACTCCTTTTTCTAATTCTATGGCCGCAGGTGATGATAGTTGCCAACGGCGCATAGTTTCTTAGTGAGGTGATCCTATGAAGAATAAGAGACTTGTAACTCTGGCTGTCAGCGCAATTGGAATACTGCTGCTCATATTGGACGCAAAAACTGCCCTTGCCTCCGCAACAGAAGGGATTACCCTTTGTTTAACCACAGTTATTCCCTCATTATTTCCTTTTTTCGTACTGTCTGCTGTTATAAACAGCGCGTTTTCCGGCACAAAGGTCTCTATTCTCCGCCCCATTTCCCGCCTGTGCCGCCTTCCGGCAGGCGCTGAATCCATTTTAATTTTGGGACTAATCGGTGGTTACCCCGTAGGCGCGGCAAGTATCAGTCAGGGGTATAAAACAGGAATCCTTTGTAAGAAAGACAGCGAAAGAATGTTGGCATTTTGCAACAATGCAGGCCCCGCTTTCATCTTCGGGCTGTTATCTCCAATACTAGGCAATATCAGCTTATGCTGGGCGCTTTGGATCATCCATATTTCCTCTGCAATTGTAGTAGGCATTCTTATCCCGGGCGGCAGCAAGGAAACCGTTACTGTTCACAGCGCACAGCCCCTCGGTGTAACCCAGGCTATGCAACTCGGCATCAAAAATATGGCAACTGTCTGCGGATGGGTCGTTTTGTTTCGTGTCATCCTTGGGTTTACGGAGCATTGGTTTTTGTGGCTTTTGCCCCCTGCATTCCAAACGGTCATTACCGGCATCCTGGAGCTGACCAACGGTTGCCTTTCTCTGGCGCAAATCGAAAGTGTTCCTCTGCGCTTTCTGCTGGCTGCTGGCTTTCTTTCCTTTGGCGGCATTTGCGTTGCTATGCAGACGGACTCTGTTATTGGAGAACTGTCATTACGCAAGTACTGCATTGGAAAACTGTTGCAAACAATATTAAGTATAGCTATGAGTTTTGTGTTTCTCACATTTTTCCCTTTGGGATAAAAAAGCAGTAGCATTTCCGGAGAATATGCAGTATAATGAAGAAAATACCACACAGACGAGGTACATATTATGCTGTTTCGAAGAAAAATACAAAGAAACTGTCTCCACTGCCTGCACGCCACAGTTCTCAGTGAGACAGAGATTTTGTGTGTAAAACGTGGCATCCGCGCAGCGGATCAGCCGTGCCGCAAGTTTAAATACGACCCCTGTAAACGAATTCCACCCCGTCCCAAGGCGCCGGACTTTTCCGGCTACAACAAAGACGATTTCTCCCTATAATGTCAATCACCCGAGTGCTCAGCACCCGGGTGATTTGTTTAGGAAATCATATTCAAAAATTCTTCTTCAGACACAATGGGAATACCCAACTCCCGGGCCTTACGTTCTTTAGAACCGGCATTTTCGCCCACAACAACATAGGTGGTCTTTTTAGACACCGACCCGGAGGCCTTGCCGCCAAACAGCTCAATCTTCTCCGTAGCTTCTTCGCGGGTAAACATCGTCAGCGCGCCGGTCAGTACAAAGGTCATCCCGGCAAAACGGGCATCGGATATGACCCGCGTGCTTGCAAAATTTACACCGGCATCCCGCAGTTTTTCGACCATCGCCATTGCCTGTGGCTGGGAGAACCAATCCCGAATGGACTGGGCAGTCACTGCGCCAATGTCTTGTACCTCCGTCAGTTCCTCCAAGGTTGCCTGCATCAGCGCATCCAAAGAACCAAAGGTTGACGCAAGCACTTTACCTGTCTTCGCGCCCACTTGGCGAATGCCCAGCGCATAGATGAGCCGACTTACATCACGGCTTTTGCTCTCCTCAATAGCAGCAAGCAGCTTCTTAGCCACCGTTTCGCCACTTTGCCAAAGGCTCTTGAGTTCCTCAAGTGTCAATGAATAAATATCTGCTGGGGTATTCAGGTACCCCTTTTCGATGAGCGCATCTACAATAGACGCGCCAAGTCCCTCAATATCCATCGCATCCCGACTGACAAAATGAGCAATGTTTCTGCTTAGCTGTGCAGGACAGGCCGCGCCCGTGCAGCGAAGGAAAGCGCCCTCGTCATCACGCTGCGTAGGCGCGCCGCAAACCGGGCAGGTATTAGGCAGACAGTACGGTTTGGCGTCCTCAGGACGTTTTGAGAAATCCACCTCTAAAATCTCCGGGATGATCTCGCCGGCCTTGCGGATTTGCACGGTATCGCCAATGCGAATATCCCGCTGGGAAATAAAGTCCTGATTGTGAAGCGTTGCGTTTGTCACAGTCGTTCCCGCAAGCCGCACCGGACGAACGACTGCCTTAGGCGTCAGAACACCGGTTCTGCCTACCTGTACCACAATATCCTCAACGACCGTACTCTTGATTTCCGGCGGATATTTATATGCCGCTGCCCACCGTGGGAATTTTGCTGTTGCGCCCAATTCTTCCCGGGCTGCCAGGTCATTGAGCTTCACTACCGCGCCATCGATGTCACAGGTCAGCTGCTCCCGATTTTCGTTAATGGATAAAATCTCCCGGTTAATGTCCTCAATCCTTGTAAAAATCGGGCTGGACACCACCTTAAAGTGGAGAGAGCGCAGGTAATCCAGGGACTCACTATGGGTTCTGAAAGTCACGCCTTCGGCAAGCTGGATGTTAAAAATTAGAATATCCAGTCCCCGCTTTGCAGCAATCTTCGGGTCAAGCTGCCGCAGAGAGCCGGCAGCGGCATTTCTGGGGTTGGCAAAGAGGGGCTTTCCATCCAGTTCCTGCTGGTTGTTCAGCGCCTCAAAACTCTTCTTCGGCATAAATACTTCGCCCCGCACAATCAGGCGGCCGGGCGCGCCTGTCAGGCGCATAGGTACAGAGTGGATGGTTTTCAGGTTCTCTGTCACATCCTCGCCCACGTTGCCATCGCCTCGCGTTGCGCCACGGACAAACTTACCGTCTACATATTCAAGGGCGACAGAGAGGCCGTCAATCTTCGGCTCCACACTAAACTCAGCCTGAGGATAACTTTCAAAAATTTTCTCAATAAAATCATCCAGCTCTTCCAGAGAAAACACATCCTGCAAGCTCATCAGCGGTACAAGATGCTCCACCTTCTCAAACTTACTTAATGCCGCGCCGCCCACCCGTTTTGTAGGAGAATCATCACGGGCGAACTGGGGATTATCCCGTTCCAGCTCTTCCAGTTCCCGGAGCATATGATCGTATTCAAAATCCAGCATTTTGGGATCATCCAGGACATAATACTGATAGTTTGCCTCATTGAGCAGTGCCACCAGTTCATCCATTCTCTTTTGTATTTCCATAATATCCTCCGGTCTGTAAAAATGTATCCGGCACCTTGCCAACGATCACCGTTTCCGCAACCACGACCTGACTGCTGACTGTAAAGCTGGCAGTTTTTCCCAGTACCAATACGCTGACATCCACACTTACATCCATCACGATTTTCTGCAGCGTTTGGTTGATTCCCGCCTCCGTAAAGTGACTGCTGAATGCTCCCTCCGAATTGCGGATAGAAATGATATTAATCGGGATGTCAGGTCCTCTGCCGGCAAAAACCTCCGGCAAAACCAAACTGCCGATAGGGATTCCCAACTCCTCAGAGTCCAATGCGAGAATCTCGTCGTTAATTAAATTGAGAATCGCAGTTTTCAGTCGGTTGACCTCAATCATATTGGTCTTCAGGGCTGTTATCTGCCCGTCCAAATCCTTTTCAAAATATACGATCCGGTCATATTGAATGTTACCGTTGACAATCTGCTCGTCTATGGCGTCGTTAATCAGGTCAGAGGTGGCATTCTTCACCTGCGTCTCTGCGAGATTACGAATAGAAGCTTCATATCGGATGCGAAACAATACAACTCCACAAACAGCAATCAGTAACAGTATCAATAAAAAGCGGGAAATCCGCCAAATCACATAACGCAAACCGATCCCTCCCCAGACAGTATATGCTGCCGGGAAGAAAATCGTTACCGCCGTTTCATATGGGCAGAAGCGGCTTTCGCCATTAGCTTCTTTGTGCCCTTTTCGTCAAATACAATCTCCCAAAGGGCATCGTTGCCCATTTTAATGACAGACAGCACCATACCCTTGCCAAAAGCCGTATGCTCCACCATATCGCCCTTTTTAAGTTCAAGCATTGTAGCCGCAGGCTTTTCGGCCGGAATGGTATAAGAAGCAGTCTTGGGTGCCTGATAAGTGCTTGCAGAGGGCACAGGTGTACGGTAGGGTGTGGGATAAGCAGCCTGCGGACGCACAAAAGCGCCCTTCTTCTCCACCACATCCTGCGGTACTTCCTTCAGGAAGCGTGACGGCAGCGCGGCATTGGTGCGGCCGTAGAGCATACGCTCTCTTGCGTAGGAGATAGTGAGTTTCTGCTTTGCCCGGGTAATGGCAACATAACAAAGTCTCCGCTCCTCCTCCATCTCATCCGGATCACCAAAAGAACGGACGCCCGGGAACAGGCCCTCTTCAAAGCCCACAAGATAAACATAAGGAAATTCCAGTCCCTTTGCGGCGTGCATTGTCATAAGCACAACGCTGTCGTCGCTGCTGTTATACTCATCAAGGTCAGTATACAGGGCGATTTCCTCCAAAAAGCCTGCCAGCGTAGGTGTCTCTGCATTCTCCATATAGGCCTTAATACTGGAGGTAAGCTCGCGAATGTTCTCCAGTCTGGTCTTATTTTCCTCTGTGGGCTTACTTTGGAGCATATCGATATAGCCGGTACGAAGCATAACCTCTTCATAAAAGTCGGTAAGGGAAATGTCCGTCTCCAAAAGCTGGGCGAGGCTCTCAATCAGGATGGTAAAATCCATAAACTTCTTTGCGGATTTTTCCAGCGGCCCGTAATTATAGGGGTCGGAAACCACGTGATACAGCGGAAGTCCTTGCGCTGTTGCCAGCCGTCTTGCCATATCCATCGTCTTATCGCCAAGCCCTCTGGGAGGATTATTGATAATCCGGTTAAGGCGCAAATCGTCATTGCGGTTGTTGATAACGCACAAATAGGAAAGCATATCCTTGACCTCAGCCCGGTCGAAGAAGCGCATACCGCCAACGACCTTGTAAGGAATGCCGTTTCTGCGAAGGGTTTGTTCCAATACGTTTGACTGGGCGTTGGTGCGGTAAAGCACAGCGTGGTCGCAGTACTTGCCGGTACGCACTGCCGATAGTATCTGCCCGGACACATAGGATGCTTCCTGTGTTTCGTTGGGCGCTTCATAAACGGTGATTCTCTCACCCACTGAATTGGTAGTCCATAGCTGCTTGCCCTTGCGCCCGATATTGTGGGCAATGACCGCATTGGCGGCTTTCAGAATATTCTGCGTAGAACGGTAATTCTGCTCTAAACGAATGACCCGGGAGCCGCGGTACTGTTTTTCAAAGCTGAGAATATTCTCAATGGTCGCGCCGCGGAAGCGGTAAATACTCTGGTCATCGTCACCAACGACACACAGGTTTTCATAACCGCCAGCCAGCAGCGATGTGAGCAGATATTGCAGGTGGTTGGTATCCTGATACTCATCCACCAAAATGTACTTAAATTTCCGCTGATAGTGGGTACGGATGTCCTCATTCTCCTGCAAAAGCTTGACGGTCATAAAAATCAAATCGTCAAAGTCCAGCGCATTATTTTCTTTTAGCTTCCGCTGATAGAGACGGTAGGCCTTTACAATGGGGTCCAAGCGGCTGTCCCCAGTCTCCCAAATGCGTCTTTGCATATCTTCAGGCGTAGAATAATTGTCCTTTTCCCGGCTGATAAAGCCCAGAACATACTTGGGCGGGAACATCTTATCGTCCATATTCAACTCTTTCAGAACAGCCTTCATAAGCCGCTCAGAATCGGAAGAATCATAGATGGTAAAGTTCCGCTCGTAGCCCAGCGCCTCGATTTCCCGCCGGAGGATACGGCAGCAGGCAGAGTGAAAGGTCATTGCCCAAATATCCCCTGCATTGGGGCCAATGGACAGCGAAAGACGCTCTTTTAGTTCGTTTGCCGCCTTATTGGTAAAGGTGATGGCAAGAACACTCCAAGGGGCAGCAGGCTCAACCGCGCACAGACAGTCTGCGCGGCTCTTTTCCTCCTCCGTGCAGGGATAGGAAAGCCCCTCAAGGAAAAGAACGTCATCTTCCGTCACCGTATCGGGTACCTCGTTTGTATCACTGCCGCGACCAAAGCGCAGAATATTCGCCACGCGGTTTATAAGCACCGTGGTTTAGCCGCTGCCCGCGCCGGCCAGCAAAAGCAGGGGTCCCTCCGTAGCAAGAACCGCCTTTCGCTGCTCCGGGTTGAGCCGCGCAAATTGTTTCTCTATATAGGTTCGCCGCGCTGCGACAAACCGACTTAAATATCCATCATTCATAAGCATACCTGTATATTTATAGGATGCCTATATTCTACATTATTTTCTCCAAAAGGTAAAGTGGGAATTTAACTTAATAACGTCTTTAAATGCAAGAGTGCCTTTTTTTCGATTCTGGAAACCTGCACCTGACTGACCTGCAAAACCTTTGCTGTCCGCTCCTGTGTCAGTCCATGAAAATACCGCAGACGTATGACCATTCCCTCCCGTTCAGATAAACAGGAAATGGCCTGGTCAAGCGCAATCTTTTCCAGCATTGTGTCCTCGGATTTTGTATCCGTCAGGACACTTTCAAGGGTGAAGCCCTCCTCCCCTGTCTGCTGGTGTATAGACTCAATGCCCGCAGTTGCCATCTCTGCCATTGCGATGTCCTCAGGCGTTATCCCTGTTCTGTCAGCAATCTCTGAAACTGTCGGCTCTCTGCCCATTTCCGCAATCAGCAAGCTGCGCGTCGTCTTAATAGTGGCAGCCCGTTCTTTGATTCCCCTTGAAACCTTAACGGCACCGTCATCCCGGAGAAACCGGCGGATTTCGCCGGCAATTTTTGGTACAGCATAGGTGGAAAACTGGGTGCCAAATTCCGTGTCAAAGCCGTCCACAGCCTTTAAAAAGCCAAGACATCCCAATTGATACAAGTCATCTGTTTCCACACCGCGTCCTAAAAAGCGTCGCACAACCGCCCACACAAGACCGCTGTTTTCCTCCAGCAGCTTCTCCCGTGCAGTTTCATCTCCGGATTGACTTTTTTTGATTAAGTCATACGTTTCATTCATTTCCGTTTTTGCAGCTTTCTTCTCATATGTACCGTCGTTCCTTTTCCTACCTTACTGGTTGCCGAAAAGCTGGTCATAAAGCTCTCCATAATGGTAAAGCCCATTCCGCTGCGGTCTTCTCCACCGGTGGTAAACATTGGCCGTCTCGCCTGCTCCAAATCCGGGATGCCTACGCCTTTATCCTTTACCACAATATCCAGCACATTGTCCCTGAGAATTCTGCACCGAAGTGTAATGACACCGTACCCATCAGGATAGGCGTGGACAATGCAGTTTGTTACCGCTTCGGAAACGGCTGTGCGAATGTCCCCCAACTCCTCAAGGGTTGGATCCATTTGGGATGCGAAGCACGCCACCGCAGACCGGGCAAAGGCTTCGTTACTGGATTTACTTGGAAATTCCAATTGCATATAGTTTTCAAATTTCATACGGCTACCTCCTTAATCTCTACGAGTTTATCAATTCCCGACGCGGCAAACACACGCATCGGCTGCTCCCGAATGCCAACTAAGCAAAGCTTCCCCTTAATCCGCGTCATATTTCTCAGTGTGTTAATTACCACTGCAATTCCGGATGAATCCATAAAAGTCACATCCTGAAAATCCAATACGCAGATGCGTGGCTTATAGGCTTCAATTTTTCCGATAATCGTATCGATGTACGCCTTCGCGCAGTGGTGGTCAATTTCACCGGTCAGCGCAACGGTAAGCTGACTATCTTGCAGATAACTTGTCAAATGCATATTCTGTCCTCCTTTGTAAGCTTCTATACAAGTATAAAAAGTCCTACCCATATTTTCTGTCGCAATGGGTAGGAGAGTAAGAAAGTCGCGTATAACACGGTGTTATACGCGACTTTTCGGTACATATTCGCTTATAATTTTGCCAAGGCTTCCCGGCTCTGCATAAGCTGCGTGATGAGATTTCTTGCTTTTTCGGCCTTTTCCCGCTCGGCATTTACAACCGCTTCCGGTGCGCGGGCGGTAAAGTTCTCGTTGGAGAGCTTGCCTTCAATGACGGCAAGGTTCTTATTTGCCTTCTCCAGTTCTTTATCCAGCCGCTCCAGCTCCTTAGCCACATCCACAAGCTGCCCCATCGGGATATACAGCTTTGCGTCGGCGGTGGTGCAGCAGACCATCTTGTCGATGTTCTCCGGCTCCTTGTCAAGGACGGTGACCTGATCGGCATAGGCAAGACGCTGGATGAAGTCGCTGCCCTCGGTAAAGACCTGCGGCTTGGAGGTCAGAACAAACAGCGCAGCCTTGGTGGAAGGCGGTACGTTCATTTCGGCGCGGCGGTTACGGATAGAGCGGATAGCGCTCATAACGGATTCCATCAGGCTCTCTTCCTTGGGGAAGGCCAAAGCATCTGTATAGACAGGCCACTGGGCGGCGATCAATGCCTCACCCTCGTGGGGCAGGCTCTGCCAAATCTCCTCCGTAATGAAGGGCATAAAGGGATGAAGCAGACGGAGCGTCTGGTCGAGAACATACACAAGCACCTGCAGCGCAGTATTCTTCTGTGCCTCATCGTCGCTATACAGTCTTGCCTTTGTCAGCTCGATATACCAGTCACAGTAGGTGTCCCACAGGAAATCGTAAACCTTCTGAATGGCAACGCCCAGTTCATACCGCTCCATATTGTCGGTAACCTCGGAAATGAGGGTGTTGAGCTTAGAGAGTACCCACTTGTCGGCAACAGTTAATGCATCCGCATCGGGCAGTGCGTTGACTGCATCCTCCTTCAGGTTCATCAGCACATAACGGCTGGCGTTCCAAAGCTTATTGGCAAAGTTACGCATTGCCTCGCAGCGCTCCACATAGAAACGCATATCGTTTCCGGGAGAGTTGCCCATAACCATATTCATACGCAGCGCATCGCAGCCGTACTTTTCGATCATCTCCAGAGGATCGATGCCATTACCGAGAGACTTAGACATTTTTCTGCCCTTATCGTCACGGACAAGGCCATGGATCAGCACCGTGTGGAACGGGGTCTTCTTTGTATGCTCACAACCGGAGAAGATCATTCGGGAAACCCAGAAGAAGATAATGTCATATCCGGTGACCAGCACATCGGTAGGATAGAAATAATCCAAATCATCGGTCTTTTCAGGCCAGCCCAAGGTCTCAAAGGGCCAAAGGGCAGAACTAAACCAAGTATCCAGCACATCCTCTTCCCGGGTGATGTTCTTGCTGTGGCAATGCTCACATTCGGTAGCATCCTCACGGGAAACGGTAATATGACCGCACTCGGCGCAGGTCCACGCAGGAATCTGATGACCCCACCAAAGCTGACGGGAGATACACCAGTCGCGGACATTCTCCATCCAGTTCATATAGGTCTTGGAGAAGCGGTCGGGAACGAACTTGGTCTCCCCTTCCTTCACCACACGGATGGCTTCCTCTGCGAGGGGCTTCATCCGTACAAACCACTGGGCAGAGATAATCGGCTCTACATCGTTGTGGCAGCGGTAGCAGGTACCCACATTGTGGGCGTGGTCCTCAATGCGGACAAGATAACCGCCCTCTTCCAAATCCTTTACGATCATTTTGCGGGCTTCATAGCGGTCAAGACCTTGATACTTTCCACCCAGCTCATTGACAGCGCCGTTGTCATCCAGTACGCGGATAACCTCCAAATTATGGCGCAGACCCACCTCAAAGTCGTTGGGGTCGTGGGCGGGTGTCATCTTTACACAGCCGGTACCAAATTCCATCTCTGCGTAGTCATCGGCAACGATGGGAATTTCCTTATTGACCAGCGGAAGAATAACAGTTTTACCAACTATATCCTTATAGCGCTCATCGTTGGGGTTAACGCAGACACCGGTATCGCCCAGCATAGTCTCGGGACGGGTAGTAGCGACCACAACTTCACCGCTGCCATCAGCCATAGGATATCGGATATGCCACAAATGACCGGGCTTATCTACATACTCAACCTCCGCATCGGAAAGTGCAGTGACACAGTGAGGGCACCAGTTGATGATACGGCTGCCCTTGTAGATCAGGTTCTTCTCATAGAGAGAAACGAAAACCTCACGGACAGCGGCGCTGCAGCCCTCGTCCATGGTAAATCTTGCCCGCTCCCAGTCGCAGGATGCGCCCAGCTTCTTCTGCTGCTCCACGATCCGGTTGCCGTACTTATGCTTCCAGTCCCAAACCCGCTCCAAAAACTTCTCACGGCCCAGGTCATAGCGGGTCAAGCCTTCCTTAACACGCAGTTCTTCCTCAACCTTAATCTGTGTTGCAATACCGGCATGGTCAACACCGGGCAGCCACAGCGCATTGTAGCCCTGCATCCGCTTGAAACGAATCAGGGTATCCTGCAGCGTTGCGTCCATTGCGTGGCCCATATGAAGCTGACCCGTAACATTTGGGGGCGGCATTACGATGGTAAAGGGCTTCTTAGTTCTGTCCGTACCGGGACGGAAAAAGCCGCCATCTTCCCACATCTTATAAATTTGCGCTTCTACTTGCTGAGGTTCGTAAACCTTCGGCAGTTCTCTTGCCATATCCATTCACTCCTTCAAAATAAATACGCCCTGAGCATATGCTCAGGGCGAAAAGATTTCCGCGGTACCACCTGAATTCCCCGAAGGGCACTCATAAGCTATAACGGGCTAACCCGGACTTCCCTACTGCTCTTTTCAGGAAATCAGCTCAAGGGCGACAATCCGCGTATCGCATTGTATGCTCCCACCAACCGCACACTCTCTTTAAATGCTTCTATACCGGAAACTCCCTATCAAAGCCTCATAATATGGGGATAATTTAACATAAATATATAGATATGTCAACAGTAAATTCCACAATTACTATGCTTGACGATACCCCAAAAATGGCATATAATAAGGAAAATGTTAATTAAAGTGAGTGAAAGTTATGAAACTCTCTCTGGTTGTCCCCTGCTATAACGAAGCGGAAAATGTGGCCGCTTTTCAGGATGCGGTCATCGGTGCCTTTGATGGCTGCGGCTACGATTACGAGATCGTCTTTGTGGACGACGGCAGCAAGGATGCCACCTACCACAACTTAAAGAAGCTCCACGAAGCCCAAAAGTGCCCGGTAAAGGTCATCCGTCTCTCCCGGAATTTCGGTAAGGAATCTGCCATCTACGCCGGTCTTCAAAATGCCGATGGTGATTATATTTCCTTTATCGATGCAGACCTGCAGCAGCGCCCTGAAATTGTCCGGGATATGGTGCAAGCCTTGGATGAAGACCCGGAAATCGACATTGTTGCCGCCTATCAGGATCGCCGAGGCGAAGGCAAAGTTCTCTCTTTCTTTAAAAAGTCCTTCTATGCCATCATTAACCGTCTTTCCGATGTTGACCTCCGGGCAGATGCAAGCGACTTCCGTACCTTCCGCCGCAGCGTGGCTGACAGCCTGCTGACTGTTACCGAGTATCATCGCTTTTCTAAAGGCATTTTTGCCTGGGTGGGCTACAACACCCGCTTTATTCCCTATATCGCCCAGCCCCGTCAGGCAGGCAACACAAAGTGGAGCTTTAAGAAACTGCTGAATTATGCCATCGAGGGCATCATCGGCTATTCCACCAAGCCTCTGCGAATTGCAACGGCTATCGGTACGCTGACCGCTATTTCCGCATTTCTATATTTGCTGTTCGTGGTGATTCAGAAGCTCTTCTTCGGTATCGCAATCCCCGGTTACGCCACCATTATCGTACTGATTTTGCTGCTGGGCGGTGTACAGCTTCTTTGCATAGGCATCATTGGCGAATATGTCGGCAGAACTTTCGAGCAGTCCAAAGACCGCCCCATATATATCGCAAAGCATATACTGACCTACAACAAAAAGGACGCCAGTTAAGGCGTCCTTTCTTGCATATTTGCGTGTATCTCATGGAGCTTTGCCTCAATGGAGAGTAAATCCATAAAAGTGTCCGGCCGCTTAGTGACATCTCGAAGTAGCGCGGAAGGATGATAAATTGCCGTCATCCACGTACCATTGCGGCAAATCCAGGTGCCGTGGTCACGGGTAATCCGATAATCCGGGTAAATAATCCGTCTGGCTGCGATTCTGCCAAGGCAGACAATAATCTGCGGCTTTACCAATTCTACCTGCTTTCTCAGGTGGTCGATGCAAGCGTCCTGTTCTTCGTCCTTGGGGTCGCGGTTTCCAGGCGGTCTGCATTTGACAATGTTTGCTATGTAGCAGTTCTTGCGATTCACACCGATAATAGAGAGCATATCATCTAAGAATTTACCGGCCGCGCCCACAAAGGGTTCACCTTGCAAATCCTCCTGCTCTCCCGGGCCTTCGCCAATGAACATAATATCCGCATCCCGGACACCCACGCCAAAAACCACATTATTTCTCGTCTCACAAAGACCGCAGCGGGTGCATTTGTCGCACTGATTTTCTAAGCTCTCCCATTCACCCATTGTGCATCTCCTCTCTCCGTCTTTGCCGCGCGGCCGCGCGCCTGCGGTAGCGGACATTTCTGCGGTGGATGATCATACTGAAAATGCCGATTGCAACAGCCAAAACAGTAATAAGCACAATGATCACCGTTGCCACAGTGGTATCAACCCCATTGCGGTTTACCTCTTTAGGCGCGGAAACGACAACCTTATTTGCCGCCAAAAGCTCCACCTTAGCCAGGCACTTGCCACCATACCATACCTCAAGCGTACCCTGTTTAGAGCCTTGCTCAATGGGCGCAGTATAGGTTTTTCCCTCATCACTGAAGCGATAAATGAGCTGGGTCAAATCCACATCCTTGGGTACAACTACTGTCTGCGTGCTTGTGGGAACAAGCACAAGATCATTATCACCGTTAACGACAGGCCGCTGGGCTACGATCTGCCCCTCGTACAGCACCTGCCCGATGGCATACTTGGAGATGGTCAGATTCAGCATTTGGCTGATTTCCTTAAAACCACCGTAGACCTCAAAAGTATAATTGTCCGCAGCGTACTTAGACTCGCTGCCAAAGACAATAGCAACGACCTCCATATTGCCGCTTTCCGCCGTTACAGCAACGTGGCGTGTTCTATCGGCAGCTACACCGGTGCGGCCACCGGTAACACGTTTATCATAATAGGATTCCTGCCGGGGGTCAATGAGGTAATTGGCGCTCTTCATCACCCGCTCAGCTGAGTATTCCGTTGCAGGAACAGTATAGGTCAGCGCGCCGAAAATCTTGGCAAAGTCATCTGTCTCCCGGGCAGCTTTCATAATCCGCACCATATCCCGGGCAGTTGTGTACTGATTGCGGCTTTGCAGGCCGCTCGGGTCTACAAAATGGGTGTTGGCGCAGCCTAAATCCGCAGCCCGTGTATTCATAAGTGCAACAAAGGCTGAAACCGTGCCGCCAATATGCTCCGCAATGACCGCAGCGGCATCATTAGCCGAGCCGGTCAGCATACAGTAAAGCAAGTCCTTCAGCGTCAGCTTCTCCCCTGCCACCAGCTTGGCACTGGAGGAACCGGAAGTGACTGTACTGAGGGCAGTATTGGTAACTGTAACCTTATCCTTCAAATCACCCTTTTCAAGTGCGAGGATTGCAGTCATAATTTTTACAAAGCTTGCCGGATAGATCTTTTCGTCAACATTTTGCGCCAGCAGCATCGTGTCACTGTTAAACTCATAAACAACTGCAGAGGAGGCATTTGTAATTGGCGCACCATCCACAACGGTGCCCTGCGCGTCAACGCCGCTGCAATTTACGCTGAGGCTCTCTTCTGCAAAGACAGGAAAGCCCATAGTGCTTACGAAAACGCATAAAATAAGGAAAATTATGCTAAATTTCTTCATATTTTTGCTCCATTATCAAACCGCGGACTTGTCCTCGGGAAAATTTCGTGTATAATGATTATATCAGCAAACCAAATGTTAGTCAATGGAGGAAGCACGGGATATGAAAAAATCCGAACTTTTCACCTATCTCATCATCTCCCTGGTCTGTCTACTCCTATTGACCGGACTTTTCATCTATCGGAGTTTTCTTTCAGAGCCGTTGGAGATTAGTAACAACGCGCCTATTGTACAGGGCGAAGGTAACGGCAAGGTAAATATCAACACCGCAGATGCAGATACATTGACGCTTCTTCCCGGCATTGGTCCTGCTACCGCAAAAAATATTATCAATTACAGAGAAAAATACGGTCTGTTCCGCAAAATTGAAGATATTAAGAATGTCTCCGGTATCGGAGACAAGACATATGCGGACATCCGTAAATTCATTGAAGTTGGAGGCTAGTTTATGAAAATTCTAATTGTTGACGATGAGGAACTGCTCGTTAAGGGTATTCGTTTTAATTTGCAAAATGAAGGCTACGAAACCGTCACCGGCAGCGACGGTCTTCAGGCGGTGGAACTGGCGCAGCAAGAAAAGCCCGACCTTATTATCTTAGACGTTATGATGCCGAATATGGACGGCCTTACCGCCTGCTCCCGTATCCGGGCATTTTCCAATGTACCCATCATTCTGCTAACCGCAAAAGTGGATGATATGGACAAGCTTATGGGCTTTGATAACGGTGCCGACGATTATATTACCAAGCCCTTTAATATTCTCGAACTAAAGGCGCGTATCCGCGCGCTGCTTCGCCGCAGTTCTCCCAAAGAGGAACAGCGCAACACGCTGACCATTGGCAGCATCACTTTGGATTTGGATGCGCGAAATGTTTATAAATCCGGCGTTGCTGCCGATCTTACCGCCCGAGAATACGATGTCATAGAATTTATGATGAAAAACCCCAACAAGGTCTACTCCCGGGAAAACCTCCTCGACAACATTTGGACCTATGAATATAAAAGTGACATCCGTACTGTTGATGTGCATATACGCAGATTGCGCGAGAAGCTGGAAGACGATCCGGCTGATCCAAAGTATATTATGACGAAATGGGGCGTTGGCTATTTCTTCCGGAAATAAAAACAAGAAACGTTATATCAGCACCCATTTCCGGGTCGCGCTGATTTATGTTATCATATCGTCTCTCGTACTCATCTTCCTCAACATCTACACTGCCCGCTCCAGCCAAAATCTGTTCTATAAGAACAAAGAATCCACAATGATTGAGCGCTGCCATTTTGCCGCATCCGAAATCCGGGCGCTGGACATTATTAACCGCAACACCGTAGAAAAGGCAGTGCAAAATATGGGTTCTTTGCGTGTCGAGCGCCTCGTCATTACGGATAATGCAGGCATCGCTATCTATGATTCCTTAAAGGAAGGCAATACAGTAGGAAACGCGATTCCCATACAGGAAGTTGTGCAGGCCCTTGAAGGGAACGATGTGTTTACCTCAAGCTTTGATAACGGTATTATGCGCTCTCAGGCAGCGACCCCTATTATGTCCTACGGCACACTCCTCGGCTGCGTCTATATGACAGAATCTGACGGTAGTCAGGGCGCATTGATTACTTCTCTGCAAAATAATATCCTTACAATCACTATCTGTCTCGAAATTTTCATCATTCTCATTTCCCTGCTGATTTCCCGCGCTTTTTCCAACCGAATCGACAATTTGATTGCCTCCATGCATATCATACGAGAAGGCGATTACTCCAAGCCTGTCAAGATTAAGGGTGATGATGAACTTTCCGTCCTTGGTGATGAATTTAACGAACTCCGCAGCCGTTTGGAAGAAATGGAAGCAACGAGACGGCAGTTTGTCTCCAACGCCTCTCACGAGTTGAAGACACCTCTTGCTTCCATTAAACTGTTATCGGACTCCATACTGCAAAACGATATGGATCCTGCAACCGTCCGGGAGTTTGTGGAAGACATCGGTAACGAAGCGGAACGCCTCAACAGAATGTCCCAGAAACTGCTGTCCCTGTCCAAAGCGGACGCTATGGTTGCAGAGTCCTCCGAGGTCATTCAGATCAGCGATACCGCCCAGCGCGTCGTGCGTATGCTCAAGCCCTTGGCTGAAATCCGCAATATCCACATCCATTCGGATATTGCGGATACCTGCCCGATTTTGTGCAGCGAAGATGATCTGTACCAGATACTGTTTAACCTTGTGGAAAACGGCATTAAGTATAATAGAGAAAACGGCAATCTTTATATCCACCTGAACCGCATCCGCAACACCGCCATCCTGAAAGTAAAAGATGAAGGCGCAGGTATCCCTGAAGAGTCCCTTCCTCATATTTTTGACCGATTCTACCGCGTGGACAAAGCCCGCTCCCGTTCCACCGGCGGCAGCGGACTGGGACTGAGCATTGTCAGTGACCTAATACAAAAACATCAGGGTAAGATCACTGTACAAAGTGCATTAGGCTTCGGCTCTGTATTTACCTTGTATTTTCCGATTTTTGATTTGGATGGGATGCCTCCCTCTCCTCAGGAATAGGTATAAGAAGTCCGGGCTTTCCGTCCCGGAAAGCAAACCTAGCCTCTCCTATCCCATAGAGATGCCCAACAGGCCTATTCTTATCCAGCGGCATCCAAGCCTCTCTCACCTGGGCGCGGACAACAAACCCTGTTAGGCCGTCCAATCTTTTCTGTGCAATTCTGGTGCTAATTACCATTTTCCCATCCTTCGGAACACAAATGCCGATATTTTCTCTGCGGTTTCCGCAATCCGCCTCAATATGTAGTACGCGCTGTTGCATTTTGCATACGCACCTGACCTCATAATAGAGGCCCTGAACGGAAATATATGCAGTTCCTATGTTCGTTCCCTCTGCGGTAATTGGATATTCCCTTTGCATAGAAATCCCCCCTTACCTGATTGTATGCGGTAAGGGGGATTCCTTTACAGAATATTGCGATTATCCTGCAGCCCGAAACTGACTGCAATTGCCTCATCGACCATATGCATATGTTGATCGTCCAATTTGCCCATATGCTCCCGCAGGCGCCGCTTATCAATGGTGCGAATCTGTTCCAAAAGGATCACAGAATCCTTGCTGAGTCCTACACTGCCGCCTGCAATATTGATATGGGTAGGTAACCGCGCTTTGCCTGTCTGACTTGTAATTGCTGCCGCAATTACTGTGGGAGAATACCGATTACCGGTATCGTTCTGCACAATAAGCACAGGCCGGGTACCGCCCTGCTCGCTTCCCACAACAGGAGACAAATCTGCATAAAATATATCACCACGTCTGACCGTACTGTCCATCCTTTTCACACTCCGGAGAAAGCATTGCCAGCGCTACCGGTTATATCCATATGTAACGCGGCTGATTCTATTCTCCCACGCACAAAAGAAAATTATACGGTAGGTGCTGTGATTTATCCTATGCAAGAAATGACAGATGGCTACAAAATAGTAAAGTCTCTCGCTGTTATGGACAAAACTCGCCTTCCCTCCCAAAGAATTTCTCCGCGGACAGGCAGTTCGTTTTCGTCGAGCCAAATATCCAGATGGAGCGCTCTGTCCTGATAGCTGTCATCTATTTGCAAATAAGTGCCGCCATCTACCTTGGCGCAGGACACGATATAGCCGCTCCGGAGCGTCTTTAAAAACAGCCACGGCGCAGTGACCGGCGTAACCTGTCCGTCTGCAATCGGCGCAAAAGCCAGCGCTGTCCCTTCAAAAGTCAGATGTCCTCCCCCGTCTGTGATAGCGCCGGTAATTCCTGCTATACTCTCAGGCGCAGTAACCGAAAAGCTGAGATTCCCCTGCTTATCCGCCTGACAGTCCAACGAAAACTGGTATATGACATTCCCATAATCTGCAGTAATTTCGGCAGTAAACTTGCAACCCGTCCCGCTGAGCAGTTTCTGACGAAACCTTAGCGCCGTATCCAAATCTCCACCTGCATTCCCGCAGCCTGCCAACAATAGCATAGATAGAATAAGTACAAATAGTCGCTTCATAACATGTCCTCCCCGTACCTATCGGTGATTTATGTAATATCTATTCTATTTCACCTTAGAATATGCCAAATATTGGGACTTTTTTATGGGATTTTATCCAGAAAAGACTTGCCTTTTCTTAAAATCTATGTTATCTTATTAGAGATATGTAAAAGCATTGACTGGGCTGTCTGATGCGAAACGTGCGTCTTCCAGAGAAAGCGGGATGGTGTGATCCGCTTACGTACCGCAAAGGGCTTTCTCCCACGAGCTGCAGCCTGAAATCAGTAGGGTGCGCCGGATGATCCCGTTAGAGATCGCAGGTGTGTTTGCACCGATGAGAAGCGCCGTGAGGCGAATTGCGGGTGGTACCGCGGAGGTTAACCTTCGTCCCGATGTGGGATGAGGGTCTTTTTTATTTTTGGAAGGAGAAACTGTTATGAAGCAACAATTAGAGCAGATCCGGCTGCAAGCCATCGCTGCGCTCCAGGAGGCGGATACACCTGCCGCATTGGAAGATCTGCGGGTAAAATTCCTTGGCAAGAAAGGCGAACTGACCGCCGTTCTAAAACTGATGGGCAAGCTCTCCCCTGAGGAGCGCCCCGTAATGGGTCAGATTGCGAACGCAGTCCGCGCTGAAATTGAAGAAACGCTGGAGGCAAGAAAAACCGCTGTCAATGCTGCCGTTCTGGAAGCAAAGCTGCAGGCAGAAAGCTTGGACGTAACCATTCCCGGCATAGCTGTCACAATGGGTAAAGAGCATCCTATGAATCAGGTACTCCAGGAGATTAAAGACCTCTTTGTGAGCCTTGGCTACCAGATTATCGACGGTCCCGAGGTAGAACTGGCTGAGTATAACTTCACCCGCCTCAACACAGAGGAAGGTCATCCCGCAAGAGACCGTTCCGACACGTTCTATTTTAACGACGACGATTCCCTTCTGTTGCGGACACAGACCAGTCCTATGCAGATTCGTGCAATGGAAAACGCAAAGCCCCCTATCTGTATCCTTGCGCCCGGCCGCGTATACCGTAAGGACGAAGCCGACGCTACCCACTCCCCTATGTTCCACCAAATTGAGGGTCTTGTCATTGATGAACACATCACGATGGGCAACCTCAAAAGCGCCCTCATTACCCTTATGAAGAGCCTGTACGGTGAGGATGCAGAAATGCGTTTCCGTCCCCACCACTTCCCCTTTACCGAACCTAGCTGTGAGATGGATATGCAGTGCCATAAGTGCCATGGCACCGGCGAGTTAGACGGTCAGGTCTGCTCCACTTGCCACGGTGAAGGCTGGATTGAGCTTTTGGGTGCCGGTATGGTTCACCCCAAGGTTTTGGAGGGCTGTGGCATTGACCCGGATAAGTACTCCGGCTTTGCATTCGGTATGGGTCTTGAAAGAATGGCTATGGGCCGCAGAAAGATCAATGATCTTCGTTTGATCTTCGATAACGATGTGCGGTTCCTGAATCAGTTCTAAGGAGGTTACGAATATGAAATTGAATAGAAAATGGATTAATGAAGAGTTCGTTGACCTCTCTCATATCTCCGATAAAGAATTTGTAGACACCCTGACCGTTTTCGGTCAGAAGGTAGAAACCTATGAACGGCTTGACAGCCAGATTAAGAACGTTGTCGTCGGTAAGGTTCTCTCTATTGTACGCCATGAAAACTCCGACCATATGTGGGTATGCCAGGTGGATGTTGGCGCTGAAGAACCTGTTCAGATTGTAACCGGCGCGCAGAATGTGAAGCAGGGCGATTTGGTTCCCGCTGCTCTGCACAATTCCTACCTGCCCGGCGGTATCCACATCACCAAGGGTAAGCTCAGAGGCGAAGTCTCCTGCGGTATGCTCTGCTCTCTCAAAGAGCTTGATTTGACACTCGGTGACTTCCCCTACGCCATTGAGGACGGCATTTGGATCATTGAGGAAGACTGCAAACCCGGTGACGACATCAACACCATCATCGGCAACGATGATACTGTTGTTGATTTTGAGATCACAAACAACCGGCCTGACTGCTACTCCATTATTGGCCTTGCCCGGGAAGCCGCTGCCGCTTTTGGTCAGCCTATGCGCCACCACCAGCCTGACGTAAAGGGCAGCGATGCCGGCTCTATGTACGAAATGCTGGACATTGAAGTTCCCGCTGAGGAGCTGTGCAACCGCTACACAGCCCGTATGGTCACCAATGTGAAGATCGGCCCTTCTCCCAAGTGGATGCGCCAGCGTCTGCGCGCCAACGGTGTCCGCCCCATCAATAACATCGTGGATATTACCAACTATGTTATGTTGGAGTACGGCCAGCCTATGCACGCATTCGACTACCGCTATGTTGGCTCCGGGAAGATCGTTGTCCGCGAAGCAGAAGAAGGCGAATCGCTGACAACTCTCGATGGCAATGTTCGCCTCCTGACTCCCGGCATGCTTGTCATTGCTGACGGAGAAAAGCCCATTGGCCTTGCCGGCATTATGGGCGGTGAAAACTCTGAGATTGTAGACGATACCGTCACCGTCGTTTTTGAGTCCGCTAACTTTGACGGTACATCCATCCGGAAGACCGCCCTTTCGCTGGGTATGCGTACCGATGCCTCCGCAAAGTTCGAAAAGAATATCGATCCTATGATGACTGTTCCCGCTGTGGAGCGCGCCTGTGAGCTTGTGGAGCTTCTCGGCTGCGGTGATGTAATGGATGGAATGGTGGACATCATTAACTATGTACCCGCTCCTCATACCGTAAAGCTGGAGCCTGCAAAGATCAATGCGCTCCTGGGTACAGATATTTCCAAGGAGCAGATGGTTTCCTATCTGTCTCTCCTGGAGATTCCAGTAGAGGGCGACGAAATTCTTGTTCCTTCCTGGCGTCCTGACCTGAATCTGATGGCAGACATCGCAGAAGAAGTTGGCCGCTCCTACGGTTATAATGAAATTCCCACAACCACCCTCAAGATTGCGGCAAGAGGTGGCTATTCTCCCAAGATGCTCTTTGAGAGCGCTTGCGGAAAGGCCTGCCGTGCGTTGGGCTATAACGAGATTATCACTTATTCTTTTGTCTCCCCTGAGATTTTTGACCGCATCCGACTTCCTGAGGACAGCGCCCTTCGCAATCCTATGCGAATCCAGAATCCCTTGGGCGAGGATACCTCTGTGATGCGTACCACCGCCCTGCCCTCTATGCTGGACATTTTATCCCGGAATATGGCTTACCGTAACAAGTCGGTTAAGCTCTATGAGCTGGCTAAGATTTATCTGCCTAAGGAAGGCCAGCTTCAGCCTGAAGAGCCGAAGATTCTTGTCTTGGGCAGCTATGGCGAAAATGTGGATTTCTTCTCTGTTAAGGGCGAGCTGGAAGCTATTTTCTCCGCGCTCCGTATCAAGAAGGCTTCCTACGTTGCCGACCGTAACAATCCCAGCTACCATCCCGGCCGCTGCGCTTGCGTATCTATTGACGGTGCACACGTTGGCTATATCGGCCAGCTTCACCCGCTGGTAGCCGAAAACTACGATATGGATGCACCCGTCTACTGCGCGGAGATCAATCTCGAGGTTCTGATGGGTCAGCAGCTTCCCGAACCCACCTACAAGCCTCTGCCCAAGTTCCCCACTGTAAGCCGGGATTTGGCTATTGTTTGCAACGAAGCAGTTACTGTTGCCGAAGCTGAAGCCGTTATCCGGAAGTCTGCCGGAAAGCTCCTGCGAGATGTTGCACTTTTCGACATCTACCGCGGCGCAAATATCGGTGAGGGCAAAAAGAGCCTTGCCTTCTCCCTGTCCCTCCGGGCAGATGACCGCACCTTAACTGATGCGGATTCCGAGCAAGTTGTAACAGCTATTTTGGCAGCCCTTGCCAAGGAATTAGACGCAACCCTGCGATAATCGAAAATTTTTTTGGTTTTGCTCTTTACACCCCGATAAAAATACGATATAATAATGAAAATGTAACCAAGGAGGTCGTGCGTTTTGACAGAACATACTATTAAATTCACCGTACCCAGCGATGATAAGGAAAATATGCGTTTGATTCTGCAAAGCGTATTTGACGCCTTAAGCGAAAAGGGTTACAATCCCATCAACCAGATTGTGGGCTATCTTCTGACAGAAGACCCCACTTACATCACCAATTACCGCAATGCCCGCAGCCTGATCTGCAAGATTGACCGGGACGAGCTTCTGCGTACATTGGTGCAGAGTTATCTGTTTGAAAAGAACTGATTCTATTAGGAGGCTTTTGCCACCGCAGAAGCCTCCTAACATTTTAGCAGGAGGTTAGTATGTCTGAGGAAAATAAGGTTTTAACATACAAGGGACATCCCCTTATGCGTAAGGACAATATGATTTACTATGGCTCTATGGCTGACAGTCATATCGTATTGCTCCAAATACTGGAAACCGAAAATGTAGGCGGCGAGGAAATTGCCAAGCGCGTATCTGTGCAGCTGCAGCTGACAGATCCTGCCGTCAAGCCCAGAGAACGTGTTGTAAAGAAGGGCGAAAAGGCCGGTCTTTATACTGCACTGGATTTCGGCTGTGTATGGCTGGAAAGAGCCCTTGCCGGTAAATAATCACTATGTTTTTGCGCCAGCCTTTTGGGGCTGGCGCAAAATAATTTAAGTGTGCTATTGCTTTTTATCGCCTGCGTGGTATAATAAGAACAAACTAACAGGAGGAGAAATATATGGAAAACTTCGACGAGAAGCAGCCTTCCAATCCGCAAAACCGCGGTAACCATAAGAAAAACACAGCCAAGAAGAATATCGAAGCATACATTATGCCCATAGGCATTGGACTTGTATGTGTGCTTCTGATCGCTTGTATCGCTGTTGCGTATAATAACGGTTTGTTTGGATCCAGCGGGCCCACTTCCCCTGCAACCGAGCCACCTACGGACGGCCCCACCGATGCTCCTACGGAACCAATGGCTGAAATCAATGCTGCGGCGGAGAAGCTGATGGCCGAGACCGATTTCCTGGCTGCCGGTTATGACTACGACAAAGCAATCAGTCTGCTTCAGTCCTTCGAATATGCTGATAAGGTACCTGCCATCGCAACGAAAATTGCCCAGTATCAGGCAGATAAAGCAAAGTGCAGCCGCTATACAAAGATGAACACCATTACCCACATCTTTGTCCATCCCCTTATTGTGGAGCCTGACCGCGCCTTTGGCGCAGGCGCAAACCTGCCCGGCGCAATGAATAAGGATATGACCACAGTTGCGGAATTTAAGTACCTCCTGCAGTCTATGTACGACCGTGGTTATGTTTTGGTAACTCCCTATCAGGTCGCTTACGAGGTCAAGGACGCAAATGGCAATGCCAGATTTGTGGAGGGCGACATCTATCTGCCTGAAGGTAAAAAGCCCTTCATATTAAGCGAGGATGATATTAATTATTACGGCAAATGGATTGCTGATGCCAAAAAGCGCCCCGGCCAGTCAGAAATGGATGGTGTCAACAACATCCCTGTTTTTGCAAACAAGAACGGCGACGGCGTTGCAAGCCGCATCGTAATCGGTGCTGATGGCAAGCCCACCTGCGAGTATGTGGACCGCAACGGCAATACACTCATCGGTGAATATGATCTCGTCCCCATTTTAGAAGCCTTCATTCAGGAGCATCCCGACTTTGCTTATCAGGGCGCCCGGGCAGTTTTGGCTGTAACCGGCTTTGAGGGTGTCTTTGGATACCGTACAAAGCCCGGCTATGCTAACAATATGACTGCAGAAGAATATCAGAAAGAAATCGACGATGCCAAGGCAGTGGTACAGTGCCTGAAAGACAACGGCTGGATCATCGCCAGCCACTCCTACGGTCACCCATCCTACGGCAATCTTTCTGCAAGCCGCATCAAGGCCGATGATACCAAGTTCCAGAATACCGTCGAGACAATCGTCGGTGATTGCGACATTCTCATCTACCCCAACGGCTCTGATATTGCCGGAATTGAGAAGTACACGATGGAAAACGAAAAGTTTAAGGTCCTCTATGAGGCCGGATACCGGTACTTCTTCAACGTAGACGGCTCCGATTACTGGGTGCAGCAAGGCGAAAATTACTACCGCGGCGGCCGCCGTAATGTGGATGGTTACCGCATGTGGAATAACCCGTATATGCTGGACGATTTGATGCCTGTGAAGACCATCCAGTACAATCAAAACGGCAAGTTGGTTGAAAAGGAAGTCGCAGGTGCCTGGGACAGCGGCAGACCTGCGATGAAGTAACAAATATTTAAGTGATAAAGCCCGTGGAAAAATCCACGGGCTTTATATTTTTCTGCCTTTATGCACATAATACCGATGTGAAAGGTGGTAAATATGGCAACAAAAAGAAAAGGAAAACAAAGTTTCGTTCTTATGAATCCTCCGGTAATCACTGCTTGGGCAAACGTTGCCGGAAAGAAAGAATCAGAGGGTCCACTTGGCGGCACTTTCGATATTCAAAGCAACGATTCCTACTTTGGGCAAAAGACCTGGGAACAGGCGGAAAAGCATATGCAGGAGCTGGCACTGGATACACTCACAAAAAAAGCAGGCATCAAAAAAGCAGATTTGGAGCTTGTATTCTCCGGTGACCTGCTAAATCAGTGTATCGGTTCTTCATTCACACTTCGAAATACCGGTATCCCTCATTTAGGCCTATACGGCGCCTGTTCTACAATGGCAGAAAGTCTGCTTCTTGCCGCAATGACCGTAGGCGGTGGCTATTTTGATAACGTAGCAGCAATGACATCATCCCATTTTGCCTCCTCAGAACGTCAGTACCGTTTTCCGCTGGGATACGGCGGACAACGAACGCCAACCTCCCAATGGACTGTAACCGGCGCAGGCGCCGCTTTAGTTTCCAGTCAAGGAAAAGGCCCCCGTATTACAGCCTGTACTGTCGGTATTGTCACAGACCTGGGCATCAAGGACGCCAACAATATGGGCGCGGCAATGGCACCGGCAGCCCTTTCAACCATTCGCAGTCATTTTACAGATTTAAAAACCGGGCCTGAGGATTTTGACCTTATCGTTACCGGTGATCTGGGGCAGCATGGTAAAGACATTTTGCTGACTCTCGCCCAAAAAGAGGGGATGTCCTTAGGTGGTAAAATTGCCGATTGCGGTTGTCTCATCTTTGATAATTTAAAACAGGATGTCCATTCCGGCGGCTCGGGTTGCGGTTGCAGTGCCATCACACTTTGCGGTGATTTACTGAATAAGCTGCAAAAAGGAAAGCTTAAGAAGATATTATTCTGCGGAACAGGCGCGCTGCTTTCCCCTACCTCAACCCAGCAGAATTTACCAATCTCAGGTGTTTGTCACGCAGTTGCGATTTCAGGAGGCTGATATGGACTATTTTAAAGCATTTTTAGTTGGCGGAATTCTTTGTGTGATCGGCCAAATCCTCATTGATAAAACCAAGCTGACGCCAGCAAGGATTCTGGTGGCGTATGTGGTAATTGGCGTTATCTTAGGAGCATTTAAAATCTATGAACCGCTTATAGAATTCGCTGGCGCCGGCGCAAGTGTACCGCTGACCGGCTTTGGCAACACGCTGGCAAAGGGCGTTCGGGAAGCTGTTGACGAAAAAGGCTTTCTTGGCGTCTTCATTGGTGGGCTAAAAGCCACCGCCGGCGGCATCACAGCGGCAATTGTAGCAGGACTCCTTGCCAGTTGTTTGTTTAAAGCGAAGGATAAATCTTAAAATCGTGGGCATAGTATTACCACGGCAATGCCGAAATTATTTTGGAGGATCAAGGTTATGGAAAACCAGAACAAGAATCAGAACCAGAACAACAATCAGAACAACAATCAGAATAACAATAACAACAATCAGAACAGAAACCAGAACAACCAGAATAACCGCTAAACGATATCCGCCGAACAGAACCTGTTCGGCGGATACTTTTATCATACATCGATTTCTCTTCCAATACTGAAGAAATACAATACTGAACGCTTTACCGGTAATTTATATATTCTTGCCATCGCATCGGCATAGGCCGCAATCTGGGGAATATATCCTCCCGCGACTGTGAGAACCTTTTCCTCTGTCACACGGTCCGTCTTAAAGTCGATAATTGTAATACCGTCATCTTCAACAATCGCGCAGTCCACAACGCCCTGTAACAGTATCCTTTCTCCGGAAAGATCTGCATCCCAATTTGTCCCATCGGATAGGATAGAGAATTTAAACTCCCTGAGCACATTGACACTTTTGCGTACTTTCTCACCCAATGGAGATTGTAAGAAGCGCAGTATCTCATCCTTTCGAATCATAGAAAGTTCATCCGGCTGAATTCTCCCCTGCTGACAAAGCTTTTGTAAAGCCTCTTCCAACATTCCGGAAGTCGGCGCAGAATCGAAGCTTAAATATTGGAGCACCTTATGCGTTGCCGACCCCACAGCAAGAGCATCCTTGCTCTTCTTTGCAAAAGAGGGCTTACGGTCAAAGTTAACCTTGACTGGTTCTTTTGTGTTTTGTGCAGCTTCCTGATCCTTAATGCGGCCCTTTAGCTGCGTTGCTGTTTGTTTAGAGGGATATATGGTTGCCTTTTCATAGGGATAAGCATAGGAAAGGGCTTTTTTTATTTTTTCATATGCTGGCTCTGAAAGCACCGGTTTTTCTTCCGTTATAACCTCTGCTTTCGCTGAATCCACCGGTTTTCCTGTTGCGGCGCAAATTTTCCAGGGAACTGTGTCAGTGCGAACAGAATCCGGTCTGCCGCCAATGGCAAACAATTCTCCCGCCTCGATGCGATCCATAGCCGTCTGCAGTACCCATTCTCCCATAGAAGATACATCCTTCGCCATCAGCAGATTGCCGGACATATCCGCACGGAGCGCATAATCCGTAATAATGTTCTCTAAATATTTGGATGCATAGGTCATAATGAGCCGTTCCTTCGCTCTGGTCATCGCCACATAAAGAACCCGCATTTCCTCCGAAAGACTATCCGATTCCTTTTTCACCATAATGGCGCGCTTTGCAAGTGAGGGGTAGCAAAGTCGTTTTGCCTTATCCACAAAGGTAACACCCAAGCCAAGTTCCTTATCGCATAAAACCTGCTCTTTCAGGTCCTCACGGTTGAAACTCTTGGAAAGGGCGCATAGAAATACAACAGGATATTCAAGACCTTTCGACTTGTGAATACTCAGGATAGTAACCTTTCCGGCTGTCTTATCATCTTGTTTTTTGACAAGACTGCGTGCATCCAGCGCATCCAAATACTTAAGGAAACCCTGCACATCCCGATGACCAATCTGTTCTGCCTGGGCCGCAAGGTGCAGAAATGCTTCCAGCGCATCGGTATTTCCATTTACAGCGCAATAGATGTAATCCATTCTGGTGTGGTGCAATATATGGTCCAAAAGTCCTGAAACAGTACCATTTCTGGCCACATCCCGCAGCCTCATCAGGGTCTCGTAAAAGCCAGTGACCTTTGGCTGCTGTGCATCTGTGAGAAGATAGAAAATTGGACAGCCTGTCCTTTCTTTTCTCATAGCGGCAAGTTCATCTGCTGTAAAGGCAAATACGCGGCTCATCATCACTGCAACCAGAGGAATATCCTGCAAAGGATTATCAATTACCTGCAGGAGCGAGCGCAGAAACTGAATTTCCTCGGCCTGCAGCAGGTTTTGTTCTCCACCAAAACAACACTCGATGCCGTGCTTTTGGAGCGCATAGACAAATTCACCACCCACAGGCCCGGGAGACCTGAGAAGTATAGCAATGTCCTGGGGCATAATGGGCCGCAAACCGTCTTCCCCGCGAATCTGCTGTCCACTGCACAGCAATTCGTGAATCTTTTCCGCTACGAAGGCAGCCTCTTCCGGATATGTCTCTTTTTCAACAGTAATTCCGTAAAATTCTACCTGTGGCGCTTCCGGTAAGGCCTTCTCATTTCCGTTGAGCCGTTCCTCCTCACCGTAAACGAGGCCACCGACTCCCGGAGACATACATTTGGTAAATACGTCATTTACACCGCTGATGACGCCCGCAGATGAACGGAAATTCTTTGTCAGCAATACTTTTCTTCCCTGCCCGGGCAACGCCCGCTTGGCAGGCACATAATCATTATACTTATTCAGGAAAAGGCCAGGGTCTGCCAAACGGAATCCATATATGGACTGCTTCACATCGCCTACCATAAAGCAGTTGTTTCGCTCTCGGGTTAATGCCTCAAAAATCGCTTCCTGTACTGCGTGACTGTCCTGGTACTCATCAACCATAACCTCACGGAAACGTCTTCCGATTTCTACCGCAACAGCAGTCATACCGGTACGTTGTTTTCCGTAGAAAAGGTCCAATGTCTTATGCTCTAAATCGGCAAAATCCATAACGTGGCGATTCTGCTTCCGTTTACTGTAACACTCAGCAAATTTTTTCACCAGCGAAACCAGTCCGCCAATAACCGGTGTGCAAGCGCGCAGTTCCAGCAACACCTGCCCATTGTCGTATTTAAATATCTTCTGTTTTTCTGCAATTGATGCTTTGCAGGCATTACGTACCGCCTTAATCTTTTCCATTAATTCGACATCGGCGCTTTTACTGAAAGTCAACGTACCAAAGCTCTGAATCAGATGGCAGTTAGTATCTGTCCAGGTATCGCAGTTTCGTAATGCAGTGAGTTGCTCCACAGTTGTATGCAGCAATATCGACGCCTTCTCCATCCCCACAGAACTACTTGCCGCATCCGCGCACTTTTGAATGGCAGATATATGCATATCAAGACAGCTGTGTAAATCATCGATTAAATATCTGCCCCATACGGTTTGGGAAGCATCCGT
Source organism: Faecousia sp. (assembly GCA_045631285.1). Lineage (GTDB taxonomy): Bacteria > Bacillota > Clostridia > Oscillospirales > Oscillospiraceae > Faecousia. The sequence goes on from JAZQUL010000091.1 coordinate 45,594, forward strand.
CACATCGGCAATCTCGCTTTCGCGAATGCAATCCTCCAGCCAGGCATCCGGGTTGAGATGACAGCGGGAACTTTTATAAATACTGTAAATGATCTGCGGAAGTTTTCGATCGTCCCGGCCAAATCCTTGCGTGTCGACCACAATACGAAAACCGTCATCCTCATCTATTGCCCCATAGGATTCTTCCAAAAGCTGCTGCAGCACCTGCTCCTGCATCTCTGCACATTCTTCTTCCTCTGCCACGCGAAAATCTCCGTGAATGTCCAGACGATAAGCATTCTCACGAAGAATATCCGTGCAAAAACCGTGGACAGTAGAAATTTTTGCAAGATAGAGACGCTGCAACTGACGCTGTAAATGGCGGTTGGTTGCATCCTCTGCCAAAAGCTCACCCAGCTTTTTACTGATCTTCTGCCGAAGCTCCGAGGCAGCTGCTTTTGTGTAGGTAATTATCAAAAAGTCATCAATATTAGCCGGAGATACCGGATCCAGTATGTATTGCATCAACCGCTCTACAAGTACCATCGTCTTACCGGAACCGGCTGCCGCAGATACCAAAAGTTTTCCGCCCCGGTCATTGACAGCCGCACGCTGTTGCGGTGTTAAATCAGGCATCTGCATTCACACTCCTTTCAATCCGTTCCCAGAATTCCTCCGGCTTCATGGCTGCATAGTCTCTTCGGCCCTCCAGATATTCCGGATGGCAGACCTGCTTATAAGGACAAAACGCGCAGGCATTGTGAGAATTGCCCCTCGTATAGGGATTTGCCTCTACGTTACCGGACGCAATGGCATCCACCATTTGCGCCAAGAGCTTAGTAATATACTTTTCTAAAAGGTGGAACTGGTCACGGCTTGCCACGGCGCCGCTTATTTTCCCATCCTTATTGACACGATAATCCAGCCGCTGTAATGTCCCATCCGGCTGCATCGCATTTAAAACATCGCTGTCACTAAGAAGAAGGCCCTTGCGCTTCCACTCCTTATTGCGAAGCTTCTTTGCCTCCTCTTCAGTCAGCGCGCCGTCTGCGGTTACCACAGGCGCTCTGGCCGGGAAATACTGAACGCCTGCCGGATATGGATTGTCACCTAAAATATCCCTGCCGCCCCTTGAGAGGGCAAAGAGATACAGCAGCATTTGCAGACCGATTCCGTTAAAAACATCGCAGTAATCAAAATCCTTTTTGCCGGTCTTGTAATCGACAACTCTAAAATAGTTCCGTCCATCTTCCTGCCATACGTCCACACGGTCAACAAAGCCATTGAGCTGCCCATCCATCATCGTGCCGGAAATTGCGATGGGGGGCATTTTGCCGCCAACGCCAAATTGCACCTCAAAATCTGCCGGAATAAAGGCACAGCTATGGAGTTCATCCCAAAGCTCCTCTACAACCATATCCAGTTCCTGTGCATTTCTCGAAAGCAGATAGGATATTCTCTGAGAATCCAAGCCGGAAAAATGTTCCGATACATAAAGTTTCGAATATTTCCGGGCTATCTCCAGAGTTTCGTGCACAGAAAGTTTGCGAAAACCGCCCTTTTCCATCACCTCACGGGCAGTATTCTCCAACACCGCGTGAACATAAGTACCATACTCCGCGGGGTCAACAGCAGCGGGTTTCCGCTCTCTTGCCCGGAGACCATATTGCAGGAAATAGCGCATACGGCAATCAGCAAATTTATCAATCTGCGAAGCAGACAATGTGAGCTGCTGGCCATATAGTCCACGAACATTTTTAAACTGCACAGCGCCATGGTGGTAGGATACGCCATCATCAATCATTTCATAGATATCGCTCAGACCAAGATTATCTGCAATGGCTCTTTCACCGAATTCAGCAAGATATGCCGCAGTTTCGCCTCTGTCCACACCGGAAAGGGCCACATTATCTTCCCACACCCTCTCACCGCCTGCCATTTGGACAAGTCTGCGGTAAACAAAAGATGGCATACCGCCGGGGTAAACCGCCGTCACAGAGCTTCTTGCGCCGCAGAAAACACCGTAAATTTCCGCCAGCTCAGCCTGCAAGCCTTCCATAGCGCCACCGGTCAGCGGCACACCCATTTCCCGCAGCGCAGTCCGTTCCCAGTCGCTGAGAACCCCAGTAGAACCGCTGTATCCGGGCATTTGGCCCTCCAGCATCCCCAAAACAATTAGATGTTCTGCCTGCTGGCAGCGCATTGCGCTTGCGTTACCAATTGTAACCGCATCCAATACCGACGGAATTGTGCCAACATCATACTGACTAAGCAGCAGCCGGAACAGTCGGAAAAAGCTTATGTTGTCCCATACAGTCTCGCCTAGCACATCGTGCATCTGCTCTAACGCGTTCAAAAGGACTGCCCAAAGCTGATCAAGAACCTGCGCGCTGCGGTTATCACCGTCTCGGTCATAGCGAATTGCAGCAGCGCGCAATCGTTTTGCAAACGCAATTTCCTCCAAAAATGCATAAACCGCTTCAACCTGCTCCGATAGTTTCAAAGCAGTATGCAACCGGTCTCGAAGACGGACCAGTGGCGCTATGCCCTTATGGCGTAAGCCTTCCAGCATTTCCAGTTCTGCATAGGTCTTTTCCGTCCAATCTCTGCCCAATCCGCCGGGATGATTTTTCCACTCACTGCACCAGCCGCTGCCACTGATTGACCATAAAAGCCCATAGTTCTCCAGCCTATCACATTCCGATAGACCCAGTGGCGACATTGCGCTGCGTAAATAGCGCAGCACATCTGCCTGTTGAAAGCCTCCGAGAACCGCTTCCATAGCATAGAGCACCGTATGAATCGCTGGCCGCTCCAATACACATTCCTTGCCAGTAGTATAATAGGGTATCCCACACCGACGAAATACCGCGCTAATTGCAACCTTATAGGCTGAAATATTGCTGCAAACAATACTAATATCCCGATAACGGATACCGTCATAAGTAAGATTGCGTATTTTTTGGGCAGCCAACACCACCTCTTTATATGGGGTTTCTGCGCGGAAAGCAGTTACACTATCAGCATCCGTCCGCGCGATTTCACCCTGGTACAGCTGTGACCATACATTAGAAACAGGTGTGTTGATTGGCAAAACTGTTCTGACATCGGTCTCCACACCTGCTCTCTTGGCCGCATTAATAAGCGTCTTTGCCGTCTCCCCTGCTTTTTGGAACGCCATATGGTCGGAGCCAGGAATGTCACAGTTAATACTGACAACTACAAGCGGTGACGTACAAATCAGGTGGTTCAAAATCGCCATATGCTGTCTTGTAAAATCGGGAAAACCATCTATGTAAAAAGTATGGTTTTCGGCGAAATCGCTTTCCTCAAGCTGCTCCAAAAGCCAAGTCATTTGGTCCCTGGGATCCCGCTTCCCGTGGGCCGTGATACCGTCATAGGCATTATAGAGCAGCGCCAGTTCGGAAAGCTTTTGTGCAAATACGCCCTCGCACCGGCTCGCTGCGTTTTGCAAATCCTCCGGCGTAATACAGCAGCGCTTAAACTCGTCCACAGCATCTACAAGCCCGGTAAGAAATTCCGGCTTTGTCTCCACTGCTGCATAGGCTTTGAGGCTTCCTCGCAACTGACCGGCGACTGCCGCCATTGCCACAACACGGCCACCGTTATCAAGACATTCCTCGGGCGCAATTTTCGTATATTCCGATACTCGCTGTGTTAGTCGTGTAAAGGACAACACTTCCGCAAAGCGGCTGGTGGTATCTCCCGCCGCTTGGCAAAGCCTGCGTTCCATATCGTGGCTAATGAGTTCCGGAACCATAAGTATTCTATTTTCTTTTTCGTTTTTAACATCGTCCGAGAGCTGCCTCAAAATTTCGTCACGGTTCGCTACCCAATCCGTACCCAGAATAATCCGGAGCATACACCCACCTCTTCTCTCTTTTTTGTTACCATTATATCACATCATCAGAATATTTGTAGTGCCAATTTACCGATTATAGAAGAATCTCTCCGCCTGTCCAATCAGGTCAAGAACGAAAAAACGAAATTGATATTTTCCGGTAATACCACCGGATAGGGACTCCGAGAACCCCGCTCCGGCCGCAACATCGTTAAATGTTTCTCCCGCAGCAGGCAAGCATAAGGACGGAAACACCACGCACCACCAATTGTGTCCTTTCCCGGCACCCAATTCAATACGAAGCGAGGTGTAGACACCGGATGGCAATGTAAAAGTGTCGTACTCCCGGACATCAAAAGTCTCCTCCATCAAGGTTGCACGAACAGTCATATCAGTGCCTTCGGCGGAAAGAACATTTTTTGCCAATGACTCCAACTCAGGCAAATGCCCATCAATGACCTGCCGTGCATCCTTTGCGGTCTCTGTCTCCTCCAGCAATTCCATTAAGTATTCATTTACTGCGTCACGAACACGCAGTTTTTGCGCTTGGTCAGCCTCGCTGTCAGAATTTGCTACCACGTGCAAGCGGATGACTTCTCTGCGTAGCTGCGTTTTGTCACCATAGCAGGATACACCGTAGAAAACGCTGACGAAAAGAATAGAGATTAGTATAAAAGAAATCATTTTTTTCATAAAAAACACCGTCCATACTGAAATAACTCCAGTATGGACGGATTTTGGAAGATTTATACAGGTTTTGCAATATAAATCTGCGGATAGTTTTCACGGAGCATATTACAGATAACTGCCGCATATTCAAAACTTTCTACGATTGCGAAAACCGCAGAACCGGAGCCGGTCATTTGGTAACCGACAGCGCCATAGCTGTTGAATATGGATTTAATATAGTTGATTTCAAGATGATCCTCTGTTACAACAGGGTCAAATACGTTGCAGAGATTTTCTGCAATTTTGCCCAAGTCACCGGCTAAAAGCGCGCTTTCCATTGCCTGCTGGTCCGGACGCCGTGCGATGGTCTTCTCATCGATTTTGCGGTAAAGCTCCGGTGTGGAAGAGGAAAAATCAGGTTTGCAAATTACTATACAGCAATCCTCCGGCATATCCGGAAGCTTCCGAAGCCGCTCGCCCCGACCCTCCACCATTGCTGTCCCGCAAACGGTGCAGAAAGGCACATCGCTGCCAACAGCCGCGCCAATCTCAGCCAACGCAAGAATTGAGAAAGGATAACCGTAATGACGGTTTAATGCCCGAAGAACCGCTGCGGCATCGGCGCTGCCACCGCCTAATCCTGCCTCGGAAGGAATTCTCTTTGTAATACGAATTTCCAAGCCGTCCGGATCTTTGCCCGCTGCATCAAAAAAGACACGTGCAGCCTTCCAAGCCAGGTTTCGTTCATCCGTCGGAATCCCGTCCTTATCACAAAGCAGCCGCCATGGCGCGCCTGTTCCAATATCTATCTCAATATCATCCCGGATGGAAATAGTCTGCATAACGCTGCGGATATTATGATATCCATCATCCCGCTTTTCCAGAACATCCAGTGTCAGATTAATTTTCGCAAATGCGCTTTCCCTTAGTGTTGTCATAACTGCCTCCATCTGCTTTTTTTCCTATTATAGCAGAAGAATTTCATTTTTTCAACGCATATTCTCTATATTCATTGACATACTAAGCATATCCAAACGAAAAATGGAGGTAAAAGTATGGACACTTTGGCATTGATCCTTTCCATCATCGGCTCTCTCAATTGGGGTCTTGTAGGTCTGTTCCAGTTCGATCTGGTCGCGTGGCTTTTTGGCGGTACTGGCGCTCTGCTGGCGCGCATTGTCTACACAGTCATCGCTCTGGCAGGTGTTTGGTGCATCACTTCTTTCTTCCGAAGAGATTTTATGCAGGAAGCACACTAAAGAAAACGGCAGTACTGCAAAAAGCAGTACTGCCGCAAATTATTCAATTATTGTGCTGCCGCAGAGACGCGGATAACGCACTTGATGGTCTCCCCGTCATGGGTAGCGGAGAGGGTTACACGACCGGTTGCAGCGCCAGTAATCTTTTGACCGTCGATGGTAACAACACCTTCCTTATCGGCAGTCCACTCTACAGTGATCTTGGTGCCGTCAGCATCCTTCAGGTAGAGGTTAACGCTTTCGCCTACGCTGATGGTAGCATCGTGGTCGTCTTCAAGACCGTAGGTGTTCCACAGGGTGTACTTACCGGAGTTAACAGTACCGTTATCTTCCTCTACACCGCCATTTCCGCCGGCAGCGCTGAAGCTGCAACGAACAATGCACTCCAATTTCTGGCCTTCATATTCTGCATAGATTGTAGCCGTGCCGGGAGCAACAGCAGTCGCAATGCCATTCACAAAAGTAACAACAGATTCATTGGAGGATGTGAAGGTAACCAAGCTTGCATCCACAGTTCCGTTATAGACTTTCCACTTCTCGCCAACCCTGGAGAACGTGAAATCCTCGCGATTCAGCTTAATAGTAGCAGTAGGATCCGTGGGAGGTTCCGTCTCAATCTCCATAATGCACTGTACTTCACAGGTTGCAGTAATGGAGCCGCAAATCACGGTAATGGTTGCGTTGCCGGGACCGATGGCTACCAGCTCGCCAACCTCGTCCACTGTAACAACAGCAGGATTACTGGAGGTAAATACCAGCTGATCGGTAGTATCTTCAGGGGCGCAAACAGCGGACAACTGCTTTTTTGCACCGAAAGCATCGAAGATGACACTGGTGTCAGACAACGTAATGCCTGTGCAGGGTACAACAGGATCAGTAGGTGGATCTGTTGTGGGTACCGTAGGAGGAACCGTGGGATCCGCAGGCTTATTATTGTCAGGCGCAGAGAGAAGTAAAGCAACAAGAACCACAGCCAGAACCGCAACAGCCGCAATGATTGCAATCAGCTTCACATTGGGCGCGTTCTTCTTGCTGCTCTTCTTGCGCTGCGGCGCGCTGGGTCTACGGCTCGGTGCAGGGCGCTCTTCACGCTCAGCACGAGGCGCTACTGTGGTATCAGCATCCGCTTCGGGAGTGTTGTAACGTACGCTTCCGCATACAGGACAACGGGACGATGTTTCGGGATATGCAGCTCCGCAAACATCGCATACGATTTTACTCATAAAATAACCCCACCTTCGTTTTTGGTTTTTTTCATTATAGCATCTATTTCCAATGAATACAACAGTTTTATTTAAATTTTTTTGAGAAAATTTTATCATTCCCGGTTATTTAGTAGTAGACATTATTTCCCGACACAACATCTTGGTAATCGCATACATACCAGAATATTCGTCAACCTGCCTGCAACCGGTTTCTAAATCGGAAAATATATATTTGTAGTTGTAGGCAACACAATTCTGTGGAATTTTCCATTTTATGTATCTACTATGAATATATACAACCGAAAAGGAGGCATAACCCTTGTCTAATGAACAAATATCGCTTATGTTGGAGCATTATATACTGGAGCAGCCTTATTCCGTCCGTAACGGTGTCCTGTGCTATCCGGCAACGGAGAAAAATACGGGGGAAAAGTATCTTGCAAAAGTTCGATCCTTCCCTCCCTTCCCTTCTGTCACAGATGCTTTATTGCTCTCCGGCGCATTTAAAACCGCTGCGGATGCAGATGCATATTACAAAGAGGAAGCCAGGGGACTGTGCCGACAGGCCGCAATTCTCAACGCGCTTTCGCATAGCGAATATTTCTCCCATTTTACATTCTGCCAGGCAGTAGAACGTTCCGACATTGGCTACGATGTATGGTTACTCTCCCCATTTCGGCTAACCTTGGCAGCCATATTCGAAAAGAAACATCTCCCACAAGACATTGCACTGGAGCTTGGTATCAGCCTTTGTCGCGGTGCGATGCAATGCCGGGAGATGGGTTTTCTCTATACTGGCATCAAACCGGAAAATATTTATGTTTCAAATAAAGGCACATTCCAAATCGGCGACATTGGCTTTATTCCCCTGCCTTCCCTCCCATACGCGCCGTTACCCGATGGATATTCCACCGCTTATGCGCCGCCGGAATGTCGAGATTGTTATTGCCAAATTGCCCCAAATGCAGATGTATATAGCATTGGCGCGGTGCTCTATCAGGCATTTAACGGTGGGAAGCTGCCGGAACAGCTTACAAATCCGCCAATCTACGCAGGTAAAGAAATCGCCACAATCATTATGTCAGCCTGTGCGCCTACCCCGGAAAAACGGCATAAAAGTCCGAAAGAATTGCTCTCCGCCCTGGAAGACTGCAAAGAAATGCCAACAAAGGAATAAAATAAATTACAAAAAATTTACAAATACTATTGCAAAATGCGACACTGGGTGCTATAATCACAGCATAATTTACTGGGAGGATGTCCTAATGAACGCAATTTCCGTTGCAGCACGCTTTTATTTTGGCTACTATTACTTTTTTTGCAAAAGGTAATAGTGTCTTGTGTTGCCCGGATTTTTAAACTCCACCCTTGATTTCAGGCGCTGCACAGACTCAATTCTGTGCAGCGCTGTTTATTTTAGGAGATGATTGTATGATCGCAGTACTCAAACACGGTACCACACCACAGCAGACCCAGCATTTAGTGAACTGGCTGAAGAATATGGGAATGGATGTCCATATCTCTGAAGGTAAGGAAGTTACCATCCTCGGACTTGTGGGTGACACCAGCCGCGTAGATATTGAGCTTCTTAACAGCTTGGAGATTGTTTCAAGCGTAAAGCGGATTTCCGAACCCTTCAAGCAGGCAAATCGCAAATTCCATCCCAACGATACTGTTGTGGAAATCGGCAACGTACGTATCGGTGGCGGCCACTTTGCAATGATTGCCGGTCCCTGTTCGGTAGAATCCCTTGAGCAGATTATTGATGTTGCAACCTCCGTTAAAAATTCCGGCGCAGATATTCTTCGGGGCGGCGCATTTAAACCCCGCACCTCCCCCTACGCCTTCCAGGGTCTGAAAGATGAGGGTATCCGGCTTTTGCTGGAGGCAAAAAAAGCAACTGGCCTGCCAATTATTACAGAAATTATGAACATTCGTAACTTGGATTTGTTCGAGGACGTAGACATTATTCAGGTTGGCGCGCGAAATATGCAGAACTTTGATCTTCTGCAGGAATTGGGCAAAACCAAGAAACCCATTCTTCTCAAACGTGGTCTTGCCAATACCCTGCAGGAACTGCTGATGAGCGCAGAGTATATTATGAGCGAGGGCAATGAGAATATTATTCTGTGTGAGCGTGGCATCCGCACCTACGAAACCTACACCAGAAATACGCTCGATCTCTCTGCTATTCCTGTTCTGCACGAATTGACCCACCTGCCGGTGATCGTCGACCCCAGTCACGCAACCGGGCGCGCAGCCCTTGTGCCTTCTATGGCGGCGGCTGCGGTGGCAGCCGGTGCAGACGGCATTATGGTGGAGGTTCACAACAATCCCGCCTGCGCCCTCTGTGACGGCGCACAGTCCCTTACACCGTCCCAGTTTGACGAAATTAACCGTCGTGTTCGCCGCATCCGTGAGGTTATTTTATGAATGTAGGTATCCTTGGTCTCGGTCTAATTGGCGGCTCTCTTGCGCGCGCATATACCAAAGCCGGTCATACCGTTTACGCTGCTGATAAGGACCCTTCCATCCTTGATTTTTCCATTCTTGCCGACATCGTAAAAGAGCCGCTGACAGACAAAAACATAAAAAACTGTGATTTGATATTACTCGCCGTTTTCACCGGTGGTTCCGTATCCTGGTTGGAGGAAAACGCAAGCTTGTTTCAACCCGATACGCTTGTTATCGATTGTTGCGGCGTAAAGGAAGCAATATGTAGTCGGGGTTTTCTGTTGGCAGAGCGCTATGGCTTTACCTTTGTCGGTGGCCATCCAATGGCGGGTTCTCATTTCTCAGGTTTTAAGTACAGCCGTTCAAATCTGTTCCAAGGCGCACCTATGGTACTCGTACCGCCCAGATACGATGATCCCGTTCTACTGAGCCGTGTTAAGGATGCGCTGTCTCCTTGCAATTTTGGTAGTTTCTCTGTTACCACCGCCTCGGAACACGACAAGATGATCGCGTTCACTTCTCAAATACCCCACATTGTAAGCAATGCTTATATCAAATCCCCTACCGCATCCCAGCACAAGGGCTTTTCCGCCGGTAGCTACAAAGATCTGACACGGGTGGCTTGGCTCAATCCCCATATGTGGGCAGAACTGTTCTTATCAAATCAGGAAAATGTTCTCTACGAGTTGGATACGTATATTGAAAGCCTGACAAAATACCGCAACGCCATCGCCCAAAACGATGAAACCGCACTGATTTCCTTATTGGATGAAGGCCGCAAAATAAAGGAGGAGGTAGACGGATGAACACCGTTACCGTAAGCGCATCCAAAACCTATCAAGTTCATATCGGCAGCAGCCTCCTGCCGCAGATTGGCGCGTATATCAGTAAAATTCACCCCCAATGCAAGGTCGCCATCATCAGCGACAGCAATGTGTGGCCAATCTACGGAGAGCTTATTAGCCGTTCTCTCAACGATACAGGCTATACGTCCGTTCATTATGTCCTTCCTGCCGGTGAAGAAAGCAAGAATCCGCAGCAGTATATTTCTATTTTGAACTTTCTTGCCGAAAATGCCGTAACCCGCAGTGATCTGCTGATCGCTCTCGGCGGTGGTGTGGTGGGCGATATAACCGGCTTTGCAGCGGCAACCTATCTGCGGGGTGTCTCCTATGTACAGGTTCCCACGTCGCTGCTTGCGATGGTAGACTCCTCTGTTGGTGGCAAGACAGCCATTGATCTACCTGCCGGCAAAAATCTTGTAGGTGCTTTTTATCAGCCGGAAATGGTGCTCTGCGACATTTCTGTCCTCAAAACATTACCGGATGAAATTTTTATCGATGGCTGCGCTGAAGTAATCAAATATGGCATCCTTTTTGATGCAGATTTATTTGCTCACTTGACAGTCAACGGCCTACAATTTGACCGAGAGTATGTAATTTCCCGCTGCGTTGCCCTTAAAGCAGATGTTGTCTGTGCGGATGAATTCGACAAAGGTTTGCGTCAGCAATTAAATTTGGGTCATACCGTGGGCCACAGTATAGAAAAAAACAGCCAATTTGCGGTCTCTCACGGCCGTGCGGTTGCCATCGGTATGGCGGTTGCAGCGAAAGCAAGCGCAGGTTGCGGTTTTTGCGAACAAAGGGTATTGGAGGCAATTGTGGCATTGCTTCAAAAATTCACGTTACCGACTGATACCGATTTTTCCGCAGAAAAACTTTCCGATGGTGCGCTCTCCGACAAAAAACGGCTGGGTGATACGGTCCATTTTGTTTTACCTAGAAACATCGGCGACGGTTTCCTTCATCCCGTAAGTACCAAAGATTTGACATCCTTCATTGAGAAAGGCCTATAATATGGATATCACCATCCAACCTGGCAGGCTTAACGGTACTGTCAGGATCATCCCTTCAAAATCACAAGCCCATCGGTTGCTTATCTGCGCTGCTTTTGCAGATAAGCCTACCGAAATTATCTGTCCCGAAACAAACGAAGATATTTCCGCAACAGCCGACTGTCTAAATGCGTTAGGCGCAAAGATCGCGCGAACAGAACAGGGATACTATGTTATTCCTGCCGCTTCCGTTCCGCAAGAAGCTGTCCTCAATTGCAGGGAGAGCGGCTCTACTCTCCGTTTTATGCTCCCAATTGCCGGAGCGCTCGGTGTGGACGCAACGTTCCGTATGTATGGCCGCCTGCCGGACCGTCCTTTGTCTCCTTTAAAGGAGGAAATGGAACGTATGGGTTGCGCGCTGACCGTTCCCGAAAGAGGTTTGCTCCGGTGTACCGGAAAGCTCAGAGTCGGCGCATATCAAATTGATGGCAGTGTTTCCAGCCAGTTTATTTCCGGGCTGCTGTTTGCATTGGTGCTTCTCAATGATAATTGCATGCTTACCGTCACCGGGAATATTGAATCCCGGCCCTATATCCACCTCACCAAGGATGCCTTACGTCAATTTGGCGCGCATATTAGCGGAGAAACTATCTCCCCCTCCCTACCCCTGACATCACCCGGAATACTAACGGTAGAGGGTGATTGGAGTAACGCAGCCTTCTTCTATGCCGCAAATACGCTGGGAAGCGATATCCATTTGGAAGGTCTGCGCGACGACTCCGTACAAGGAGATCAGGTTTGTAAAGACATTCTCTCATTACACGGACCGTTGAATGTAGATGCAACGGACATTCCTGACCTGGTTCCCATATTAAGTGTAGCTGCCGCCGCAAAGTGCGGAGGTAAATTTACTGGAATTGGAAGGCTTCGCCTAAAGGAATCCGACCGTGTTGCCTCCACAATCGCGATGCTATCCGCATTTGGTGTGCAGGCAGAGGCAGACAATGACACATTGACCGTTTATCCGGGTCAGTTTCACGGCTGTACCGTGCAGTCCGAAAAGGATCACCGCATCGCAATGGCCGCTGCCATTGCCGCAACGGTCGCTGACGGCCCTGTAACCATACTTGACGCCCAGTGCGTCTCCAAATCCTATCCCGTTTTTTGGGATGTATATAAGCGCTTAGGAGGTAATTATGAGCAGCACATACGGTGAAAACTTAAAGCTCTCCATCTTCGGGCAGTCTCACGGCACAGCCATTGGTATGACGCTCGACGGAATTCCTGCCGGTCTGGCAGTGGATTTTGATACGCTCAATGCATTCCTTGCCCGACGCGCGCCCGGGCAGGGAGCGTACACCACGTCCCGCAAAGAAGCAGATGCGCCTGAATTTCTTTCAGGTATAGTAAACAACCACACCTGCGGTGCGCCCATTGCCGCTATAATCCACAATGAGAACACCCGCTCATCTGACTACAAAAACCTATTGGATTGCCCCCGCCCCGGACACGCTGACTATACTGCGCAAATCAAGTATAAGGGCTTTCAGGACATTGCCGGCGGCGGTCATTTCTCCGGACGGCTGACTGCGCCTCTTTGCATTGCCGGCGGTCTTTGCAAGCAATGGCTGTCGGCAATGGGAATTACAATTAACGCCCATATCTCTGTTCTTGCCGGCATTGCCGATGAACCACTCTATCAGGATTGGACGAGCCAGTCCCCTATACCCGTATGCGATGATTTCCCGGTGCTTAATAAGGAAGCAGGCCTAAGTATGCAGCAGGCAATCGCTGAAGCTAAGAGAGCAGGTGACAGTGTTGGCGGCATCATTGAATGTATTGTAACCGGACTGCCGGCAGGCTGGGGCGACCCTATGTTTGGTGGAATGGAAAGCCGCATTGCCTCTATTGTTTATGGCGTACCTGCCGTAAAAGGCGTTGACTTTGGCTCCGGTTTTACCGGAAGCTATATGCGTGGCAGTGAAAATAACGATGCATTTACGGTCGTAGACGGAAAAATCGTCACCGAAACCAACAATGCCGGCGGCATTTTAGGCGGCATTACAAACGGAATGCCCCTTGTATTTACTGCTGCAATCAAACCGACCGCCTCCATTGCAAAGGTGCAGCAAAGCGTCTCCCTCTCTGAAATGGTTACACAGGAGCTTCAGGTCCACGGACGGCACGACCCCTGTATTGTACCGCGGGCAGTTCCTGTTATCGAAGCCGCAGCAGCCATCGCCATATATGATGCCTACCTATCCAGCAGAAAGGATGCTTAATAATGGATATGAATGAATTACGCAGCCAAATCGACAATATTGACGACCAGCTCGTCAAGCTGTTTGTGGCGCGGATGGATATTGCCGAAAAGATCGGCGCTTATAAAAAGGCAAACAATCTGCCCGTCTTTGATCCAGGCCGTGAGCGCCTAAAGCTTCAGGACGTGGCAGAAAAAGCAGGTCCTGAAATGGCTCAGTATACCCGCGTGCTTTACGCAATGCTCTTTGAATTGAGCCGCGGTCACCAGAGCCGTACCACTTCCCATTTAACACAGCTTAATGAATCCATCACCGCTTCTATTGAATCGACACCTAAGCTTTTCCCCCAAACACCGATGGTAGCCTGCCAGGGTGTAGAGGGTGCTTATTCTCAAATTGCCTGTGAAAAGATTTTTAAATCCCCCTCTATTATGTACTTTAAGAATTTTGAGGGCGTATTTCACGCAATCGAGCAAGGGCTGTGCCGGTACGGCATTCTGCCCATCGAGAATTCAACTGCCGGCTCTGTAAAAAAAGTCTATGACCTGATGATTCACCATAATTTCTCTATCGTCCGGTCCTTCCGCTTGAAAATCGACCACAATTTGCTGGCAAAACCCGGCGCAAAAATTGATAATATCCGAGAAATCTATTCCCACGAGCAAGCAATCAACCAGTGCAGCGAGTTCCTGAGGAAGTTTCCTGAGGCAAAAATTATCCCCGTGGAAAACACGGCTGTCGCAGCCCAAATGGTGGCAAACTCTCACCGCGACGATGTGGCGGCACTCTCCAGCCGAAACTGCGAAGAACTGTACGGTCTCACCTGCCTTGCGCCCAATGTTCAGGACAAAGGCAATAATCGTACCCGCTTTATCTGTATCAGCAAGAATTTAGAAATCTATCCCGGCGCAGATAAGACAAGCATTATGATGGTTCTGCCCCATAAACCGGGTGCCCTCTATAAGGTTTTGGCGCGGATGTATGTGCTTGGTATCAACGTTATCAAGCTTGAGTCCCGCCCCATTCCCGATCGGGATTTTGAATTTATGTTCTACTTTGATTTGGAGACCTCCATATATTCCGAAGAGTTTGTACAGCTCATATGCGAACTGGATGATCTCTGTGAGGAATTTAAGTATCTCGGCAGCTACTGCGAGGTGGTATAATGAACTGTGGCTTATTGGGTAGACATCTGACCCATAGTTACTCCCCCCGGATTCACAGTCAGCTTGGGAAATACAGCTACAATATATTTGAAATTGCTCCTGATGACTTGGGAAACTTTCTGCAAGAAAAGGAATTTGACGGTATAAACGTAACCATTCCATATAAAAAAGCTGTCATTCCTTATTGTGATACGCTATCCCCACAGGCAAAGCAGCTTCAAGCTGTCAATACCATAGTTAAAAACGCAGATGGCCGTTTGATTGGCCATAATACCGACTATTTTGGCTTTGCAGAGATGCTGAAAGTTTCGGGTTTATCCGTTTCTGAAAAAAAAGTGCTGGTATTGGGAAGCGGCGGCGCATCCGCTACGGTTACAGCTGTTCTTCAGGAAAAAGGCGCTAATGTTGTTGTCATCTCCCGAAACGGTGAAAACAACTACGAGAACCTAGAACTGCACAGTGATGCTTCCGTGATTGTGAATTGTACGCCCGTTGGAATGTATCCGGATAACCTTATCTCCCCCGTAGATTTGGCGTTATTCCCTGCCCTTGAAGGCGTATTGGACTTAATCTATAATCCAGCCAGAACTGCGCTTCTATTAGAAGCAGAAAAACGCGGCATTCTGACACAAAATGGTCTTTATATGCTCGTTGCACAAGCAAAAGAAAGCACCGAGTGGTTTACAGGAAACAAAATCTCCGACAGTAAAATTTCCGAAATCTATCGGGAGTTAAAGGCCAATATGGAGAATATTGTTCTTATTGGTATGCCCGGCTGCGGAAAATCCACCGTTGGCGCGTTACTTGCAAAAATGTGTGACCGGGAATTTGTAGATACTGATAGTCTGATTGTTGAAAACGCAGGCAAATCTATTCCGGAAATTTTCGCTGCTGTTGGAGAAGAAGGTTTCCGCAAGCTAGAAACAAAAGTGCTTGCGGAGGTTGGAAAACGCTCGAATCTGGTAATTGCCACCGGCGGTGGCTGTATAACAAGACCGGAAAACTATTCGCTTCTTCACCAAAACAGTAAAATCATTTGGCTTCGTCGAGACATTTCCATACTGCCTACTGATGGGCGTCCACTCTCGCAAACACAACGCTTAGAGGAAATGTATAACAAACGTGCGCCCTTATATGAAGCCTTTGCAGACCAGATTGTGGATAATGATACCATACCTGAATATACCGTAAATACCATTTTGGGAGGACTGAAATGAGAATTCTTGTCATTAACGGGCCAAATATCAATATGCTTGGCATCCGGGAACCGAACATCTATGGAAAGCAGACCTTTGTAGATCTCCTTGCACTCTTGGAGAATACTGCTAAGGAGCATTCCATCACGGTTGAGCAGTTTCAGTCCAACCACGAAGGTGCGATCGTGGATAAAATCCAAGAGGCCTACGGTGTGTACGACGGCATTGTAATTAATCCCGCCGCCTATACCCACACCTCCGTAGCCATCTTGGATGCGCTAAAATCCGTGGCAATCCCAGCCATTGAGGTTCATATCTCCGATGTGGATTCCCGGGAGGAATTCCGGAAACACTCCTACCCCGGATTTTACTGCGAAAAGACCATTAAGGGACAAGGTCTTGACGGTTACCGTCAGGCAATCATTTACCTCAAAGAAAAATACGCATAAGAAAAGACGCTGTGGTGTTCACAGCGTCTTTTTATTATAAATGTAGGTATTGCAGATGTTATTGGTTGTTCCGTCTGCATAGATCGCATAGGGTAATATCTCCCGAAAATCGCAGGATAAATGCACTTTTTGAGAGGATATATTGCCTTTACTGATATGGGAATATATCGGCAAATGGCTTGTCCCCTCCAAATAAGAAAGCACGCCTTTAACCAGCGCCTTTGCATATCCCTGATTTCTGCAATCCGGCTTTGTCTCCAATGCGGCAAGCAACCATCCATCCTGATATGGCTCAATGCGAAGCGCAGATACCAAAATGCCATTCTGCCGCCAGAGCGCATAAAAGGAATCGTCCTGACGGAAAAAGCACTTAAGATAGGCATAGAAATCCTGCTCTGCTTCCAAAAGCTGCAAATTGGCAGATAGCTTTGGATAACGAGCCACCCCGTTTTCCCGGTTACCCTCCTCATAGACAGACATCAGCTCTCCAAAAGGCAGCTCTTTTAGAGATTTAATAATCTCAAGCATTATCGTCTCCTTAGAGGGTCTCACCTAATATGGATTTGGTGGCGTAGGCATTTAGTTCCATCCCTGCCGTATTTCCCGAAAGGTATTCGTAATACGCCTGAGAACCAATCATTGCCGCATTGTCACCGCAAAGGAACAGAGGCGGCAAATAGACCTCTGCGCCCAGTTCCTCTGCCATACTGGTAATATCACGGCGTATGCGGGAATTGGCTGCCACGCCGCCGGCAACCGCAAGCTTCCGCCTTCCGGTCTTTTCCAGCGCCATACGCACGCGGGGAACCAGCATATCCGACACAACGCCTGAAAAGGAAGCGCACAGACTGGGAATATCCAACGACTCGCCCACCTGCTCCGCGTGATGAATTAAATTCAGCGCAGCAGTCTTGAGGCCCGAAAAGCTCATATCAAAGGGATTCTGACCGGGATGGGGTCTGGGTAGCGTATACTTCGTTTCATCACCATTGGCGGCTGCTTTATCCAAGGCCGCGCCACCGGGATAGGGCATCCCCAGCACTCTAGCCACCTTGTCGAAGCACTCGCCCGCTGCGTCATCCAATGTTGTGCCAAGAATCTCCATATCTGTATAATCCCGGACATCCACAATCATCGTGTGCCCGCCGGAAACAACCAAACAAATAAAGGGCGGTTCCAATTCCGGGAACGCGATATAATTAGCAGCAATATGGCCACGGATGTGATGTACCGGAATGAGCGGCTTTCCCAATGCAAATGCGGCGCTTTTTGCAAAATTCACGCCCACAAGCACCGCACCGATAAGACCGGGCGCATAGGTAACGGCAACCGCATCAATATCCTTTCTTTCTATACCCGCATCCCTTAGGGCACAGTCTGCAAGACCGTAGATAGCCTCGATATGCTTTCTGGATGCGATTTCAGGAACCACACCGCCATAAATACGGTGCAGCTCCACCTGAGAGGAGATGCAGTCCGTAAGCACCTTCCTTCCGTCCTGCACCACCGCAACGGCGGTTTCATCGCAGGAGGATTCAATTGCCAAAATATTCAAAGCTGCCACTCCTTTCTGAGAATCAACGCATCCTCTTTCGGTTTTTGGTAATAGTTGGGCCGCCTTCCTACGGTCCCGAAACCAAGGCCCTCATAAAGTGCCACTGCCGGCAGGTTGGAAACGCGAACTTCCAGTGTAAGACTGCGGACAGAGCGCGCTTGCAGTTTCTCAACAAGCAGTTCAACCAAAGCTTTGCCAATTCCCATTCGTCTATATTTTTCGTCCACAGCCAAGTTCATCATATCCGCCTCATCTGGGACGATTTGAGCGCCCACATAGCCCACAACACACCCATCATCCAAGGCTACCAACCATAGAGCAAGTGGATTACTAAGCTCACTTTCCAGCACTCTCTCACTCCAAGGCAAGGAGAAATTTTCCTGTTCCAGTCTCGCAACGGCAGGGATATGCTCCAATTTCATTTCTTCATAACAAATCATTTTGCTTCAAACCAGCTCTTTCCCCATTTGGCTTCTGCAATCAGCGGCACTTTCAAATCCGCTACTGCTTCCATCTCCCGGCTGACAAGAGCAGAAACCTCTCTGGCTATCTCTTCCGGACATTCCACAATCAGTTCGTCGTGTACCTGCAAAAGGAGCTTTGCCTCTGGGAATTGCTCGCGGAGCGCCGCATCTACACGCAGCATCGCCAGCTTCATAATATCCGCAGCAGTACCTTGAATGGGAGCATTCAGTGCAATCCGCTCGCCTGCCTGCCGCAAGTTATAATTGGAATTTTTCAGTTCCGGAATATACCGCCGTCTGCCGTAGAGGGTCGTAGTGTAGCCGCTGTTTCTTGCATCCTCGACTACATTCTCCATAAACGAGTGGACACCTTGGTAGTTTTCCAGGTAGCTGTCGATATATCGCTTCGCCTCATATCGGCTGACACCGATATCCTCTGAAAGAGAGAACTCGCTGATTCCGTAGACAATACCAAAATTGACTGCCTTTGCATGTCTGCGCTGTAAGGCTGTGACTTCCTCAGGTGCTACATCAAAGACCTGCGCGGCGGTAGCGGTATGAATATCCGCGCCACTGATAAAGGCCTCCTGCATAACGGAATCCCGCGCAATATGGGCAAGCACCCGAAGCTCAATTTGACTGTAATCCGCATCCACCAGCACATACCCGGGCTTTGGAATAAACATTTTCCGGATCTCCGCCCCCAAGTCGTTGCGAACAGGAATGTTCTGCAAATTGGGTTCTGTGGAGGAAAGCCGACCGGTTGCCGTGACCATATTTTGGAAGGTGGTGCGGATTCGCCCATCTTCATCTATCACCTTCAGCAACCCTTCCGCATAGGTGGAATTCAGCTTGGTCAGCATTCGATAATCCATAATTGCCGGAATAATAGGATGCTTATCCCGGAGCTTTTCCAGTACCTCAGCGTTGGTGGAATAGCCGGTCTTTGTCTTTTTAATTGGCGGCAACCCAAGCTTTTCGAACAACAATTCTCCCAGCTGCTTGGTAGAATTAATATTGAAAGTCTCTCCTGAATAGCCGAAAATCAGTTGTTCACAGTCTGCGATTCTTGCAGACAGCATCGTACCAAACTGAGCAAGCTGATTTTTATCGATGGCAATACCCGCTGTCTCCATACGATACAAAACATCACACAGGGGCAACTCTATATCATTATACAGGCTTTCCATACCGTCATTTTCTAATGCCTTTTCCAATACGGGAGCAAGGTACCAAATCGCCTCTGCACAGGCAGATGCGTCATTATCATCCACGGTAATGCCAAGGTAGTTGGTTGCAAGCTTGGAAACTGGGTAATCCGATTGAGAAGGGTTTAGGTCATAGGCAGCCAGCGCAGTATCAAAAATGACCTTGCCAAAAGGCAAACCCAGCATATGCAGCTGATGATGTAAGCCCTTTGCATCGTGACAGATGCAGCATCCGTCAGCAAGAAGACCCGATACAAACATCGCTTCCATCGGCGTAACAGCGCAAACGCCTCTCTCCCAAGCAAAACCGATGGAGCCGTC
>JAZQUL010000092.1:0-12513 GCA_045631285.1 Faecousia sp.
AGCCATTTCCCCCAAGACTTTTACGGAATTCCCCATTTTATGCCCGATGTAAATGACGGCATCAAGGTTTTGCGCTTAAACCGCTGCCGGTGCGCTGCCCGGCAGGCGGAACTATACGCAGTGGCGGCATTTGCCGACCGGGAGGGGAACTGCCAAAGACCGGACATTATCCGGGCAATCAATCGGCTAAGCAGCTATTTGTATCTTCTTATGATTGAAGAAAAGGCGAAAAGCAGGTGATATAGTGCAGGAGCAGACCATAGAAAAGCTATGCGAGCAGGTACTAAAGCGCATTTGCGTGGAAATGGAGGCATCAGGTCGCCACGTCCACCTGACGGAGCAGCAAGCGCAGCAGCTATTTGGGCACAGCCTGACCCCGGAAAGACCTCTTTCCCAGCCGGGACAGTTTTTGTGTAAAGAGCGGGTGACGGTCATTGGCCCAAAGGGAAAATTTGAAAATGTAGCCGTTTTAGGCCCGGAGCGCAGTGAAGGACAGGTGGAAATTTCCTTGACCGACGGTAAAGTACTGGGCATCAAGCCCCCGGTACGGCTTTCCGGTGTGGTAAAAGACACCCCTGGCATCACCATCCGGGGCGAAAAAGGAGAAATCACCTTACAGCGGGGGGTCATTGCCGCCCAACGGCACATTCATATGACGCCCGAGGATGCCGCCCGCTTTGGCGTAAAGGATAAGCAGGTGGTACGTTTGGAAACCTATACTGACCGTCCTCTGGTATTCGGAGATACGGTGGTGCGGGTAAGCCCGGATTTTTCTACCCGTGTCCATTTAGACTATGATGAGGCCAATGCCTGCGGCTTTGCGCCGGGAGATTTGGGGAGGATTCTGCTATGAGGGCGCTTCTCATCGGGCGCTGTCCGCCCCGGGACTTAGGCTATACCTACGGGGAGGGGCCTTATGATGCGGTAGTGATCGGCTCGCTGACCTTAGGACAGCTGCTGTGTTTCCGGGAAGAAGCGGTGTTAGAGGCCCTTGCCGAGGGAAAACCGGTGATTTTATACACCCCCGGACTTCCGGAAGCGCCCAAAAACCGGGCGTTGGCGGCAACCTTGGCATCCCGCCGGCGGGAGCTGAAGAATTGGGGCGTGCTTTTTGCAGACGGCGCGCAGAAACGGCTGGTAACTGCCACAGAGGCGGAAAAATTGCGGCAGGCCGGCAAACGGCCGGGTCCGGGGGCGGTGCTGACGCCTTTGGCCCGGGAAATTTTGGAGGGATCGGATTGACATTAGGAACAGTAACCGGGGCCGTATGGTCCACCCGTAAGGCAAACTGCCTGATGGGACAAACCTTTCTTGTGGTAAAAACGGATGCCGGCGAAGTTGTGGCGGCAGACCACGTGGGCGCTGGGGACGGAGACCGGGTGCTCCTCGTTACCGGCACGGTGGCGTCCCGTTTTTGTATGGAAGCGCCGGTGGATGCGGCGGTGGTTGCCATTATCGATCAGGAGGGCAAGCATGTCGGCACATAGTATCCTGATTGCCATTATGGCGGTTTTTGCGGTACTGGGCGCTTTGGACCGGATATTTGGGAACAAACTGGGTCTTGGCAAGCAATTCGAAGAAGGCATCCTGGCGATGGGTTCTTTGGCGCTGGCAATGGTGGGTATTATCTCTTTTTCCCCTGTGCTTGCCACGCTCCTTCGCCCGGTGGTGGTACCCGTATATACCTTTTTGGGTGCAGACCCGGCAATGTTTGCAGGCTCTATCCTCGCCTGCGATATGGGCGGCGGCGCGCTGGCCCGGGAAATGGCAAATGACCCCGCTGTGGCAGATTTAGGCGGCGTGCTCTGCGGCTCTATGCTGGGCGCAACGGTGGTCTTTACCATCCCGGTGGCCCTTGGCATCCTAAGGGAGGAGGACAGACCCTTCCTTGCAAAGGGCGCGCTGTGCGGTATCGTCACTATTCCGGTGGGTATTTTGCTCGGCGGCTTGGTGGCGGGGTATCCTATCATTACCGTACTGCGGAATTTAATTCCCATCGTTCTTCTGGCGGCGCTGATTGCCTTAGGCCTGTGGAAAGCAGAACGGGCAATGATAAGAGGCTTTACTGTTTTCGGAAAAGGGGTACTGGTAATCATCACCGTTGGTCTTGGGGCGGCTATCGTGGAGGCCTTGACCGGCTTTGTGCTTATCCCCGGAATGGAGCCGATTGAGACCGGTTTTGCAACGGTAGGGGAAATTGCTATTGTTCTGGCAGGCGCATTTCCCCTTGTGTATGCGGTAACAAAGGTGCTTAGAAAACCCCTTATGGGACTTGGGAGACTGCTGCGGGTCAATGAGACAGCAGCGGCAGGCCTTGTTGCCAGCCTTGCCAATTCCATTGCCACCTTTGGGCTTCTAAAAGAGATGGACAGCCGGGGCAAGGTGGTGAACATCGCCTTTGCGGTGTCTGCGGCCTTTGTTTTTGGTGACCATTTGGGTTTTGCGGCAGGCTTCGCGCCGGATATGCTGCTGCCGTTGATTGTGGGAAAGCTTGTTGCCGGTATCTGCGCCGTGGTGGTAGCGCTGTTACTCACACGAGAAAAACGGTAAAATTGACAATTGACAATGTACAATGGACAATTATGGTATTTCCTTCGGAAATGATTTTTAATAAGTCCCCAAAGGGGACACCATATTGTCAATTATCAATTGTCAACTGTCAATTCGCCACTATGTGGCGTTAAGAAAATTATCGTTGACAAAAAGGCGCACTGCGGTATAATGTTATTTATAATGAAAAGCGATGAACAGAAGAGTATGCCTGCGGAAGCGGTCAGAGAGCCCTAACTTGGTGGAAATGGGTACGAAAAAGCGGCAGAATATGGTCTGGGAGCTAAAGTGTCGATAGGTAGGCATTTTCGGGTACGCCCGTTAAAGCGTGTAATGAGGCGGCTTATGCCGCAAATCAAGGTGGTACCGCGGTAAATTTTATCGCCCTTGGATTATCCAAGGGCGGTTTTTCATTTTTTAGATAAGGAGAGAAAACAATGCAAGAAAAGAAACCCTATTATATTTCCACAGCCATCGCATACACCTCTGCAAAGCCCCATATCGGCAATACTTATGAAATCGTACTTGCCGACGCCATTGCCCGCTATAAGCGGCAGGCAGGCTACGATGTGTATTTCCAGACCGGCACCGATGAGCACGGTCAGAAAATTCAGGAAAAGGCAGAAGCGGCCGGTGTGACCCCGCAGGAGTATGTAGATAATGTGGCAGGCCAAATCAAGGAGATTTGGGATTTGATGAACACCACCTACGACCGCTTCGTCCGCACCACAGACCCGGAGCACAAGAAGAAGGTTCAGCGCATCTTCGAGAAAATGTACGAAAAGGGCGATATTTATAAGGGCAAGTATGTGGGTAAGTACTGCACCCCCTGCGAATCCTTCTGGACAGAGAGCCAGTTGGTGGATGGCAAATGCCCCGACTGCGGCCGGGAATGCGTGGATGCCGAGGAAGAGGCTTATTTCTTCAAGATGAGCAAGTATGCCGACCAGCTTATGAAGCACATTGAGGAGCATCCCGACTTTATCCAGCCTGAGAGCCGGAAAAACGAGATGATCAACAATTTCTTAAAGCCCGGTCTGCAGGACCTGTGCGTCTCCCGCAGCAGCTTCACTTGGGGCGTACCCCTGACCTTCGCCCCCGGCCACGTCAGCTATGTGTGGCTGGATGCGCTGAGCAACTATATTACCTTCTGCGGCTATGACCCCGACGGCAATCACGACGCGCATTATAAAAAGTTCTGGCCTGCGGATCTGCACCTCATCGGTAAGGACATCGTCCGTTTCCACACCATTTACTGGCCTATCTTCCTGATGAGTATGGGCGAGGAGCTTCCCAAGCAGGTGTTCGGCCATCCCTGGCTGCTGGTCAAGGGCGATAAGATGAGTAAGTCCTTGGGCAATGTGATTTATGCCGACGATTTGGTAGAACTGTTCGGTGTCGATGCAGTGCGCTACTTTGTGCTCCACGAAATGCCCTTTGCCGCCGACGGCATTATGACCTATGAGCTGATCATCGAGCGTATTAACGCAGAACTGGCAAATGTGTTGGGTAACTTAGTCAACCGCACCATTGCCATGAACAATAAGTACTTTGACGGCATTGTGCAGGCGCCTGTTGCCCCCGATGCCTTGGATGAAGAACTGAAAGCTGTCGCGCTGGCAATGCCCGGCAAGGTGGAGCAGAAGATGAATGAGCTGAAGGTGGCAGACGCTATCGACGAAATCTTCGTGCTGCTGCGCCGCGCCAATAAGTATATCGACGAGACCGCACCTTGGGCGCTGGCAAAGAATGAAGAAAACAAGGCGCGCCTTGGTACTGTGCTTTATAACCTCTTGGAGTCCATCCGCTTTGCGGCAGTGGCGCTGGAGCCTTACCTGCCCGACACCTCTAAGAAGATTTTGGATCAAATCAAGTGCGAAAACGGGGGCTTGGAGAGCCTGAAGCAATTTGGCGTATTGGCTTCCGGCACCAAGCTGGATGCCCCCGAAATCCTCTTTGCCCGACTGGATATGGAGAAGAAAATGGCTGAAATTGATGCATTTAATGCCGAAAAAGCAAAGGCAAAGCTGCCTGCTTTGGAAATTGAGCCTTACAGCGAAGAAACGGTGGATTTTGACACCTTCTGCAAGAGCGATATGCGGGCTGTGAAGGTAAAGGACTGCCAGCCGGTAAAGAAGTCCGATAAGCTGCTGCAGTTTACTTTGGACGACGGCACAGGCGTTGACCGTCAAATCCTCTCCGGTATTGCAAAATTCTATAAGCCGGAGGAGCTGATTGGAAAGACCTTGGTGGCCATTACCAATCTGCCTCCCCGGAAGATGATGGGTCGGGAGTCCTGCGGTATGCTTATCTCTGCAGTCCACACCGAAAAGGGCGAGGAGAAGCTGAACCTCCTGATGGTGGATGACGCCATCCCCGCCGGCGCAAAGCTTTGCTAAAACGATGATTTGTCTGTATCCTGCGGATGTAGGGGCGGATATCATCCGCCCGCGGGCGACTAATAGTCGCCCCTACAAAGGCTAACGGACATTTTTACACTCTGAATGGACGGAATGTTTTCATCCCGTCCATTTTTGTGCATTTTTCTACATTGCAATAGGAAATTCCCTATAGTATAATGATTTCGTATGCAAATACCCCACGAAAATACATAAAAAAGAAGGTTATCGCTATGAAAAAACGCATTGCACTTCTCCTTTGCCTTGCGATGCTGGCCGGACTCCTTGCCGGCTGTGACGTAAACATCGACAGCATCCTCTCTATTTTTTCTAAGCCTGAAGCTACCAAAACAGAGACAGGTCTTGCGGCTGTAAGAAAAGCCGAAAAAGGCACCTTTGTGATGGCAGAGGGCGTGGTGGCACGAATCACCTATGCCTTTGGACAGAAGCCCACGGGCTTTATTTTGGTGGACGATACCAGTTCTATCTATGTTTACGACAGTGAATTGGCTGCCCAAGTCAAGGAAGGAAACAAAATCACAATTCAAGCTGAGAAGGATTACTGGATTTTGGACAGCGAGCAAAGCAACGCAGAAAAATTCGGCTATATAGGCTGCAATCAGCTGAAAAACCCCATCCTCATCAGCAATGATGAAGACGACCATGCCTTTGATACAAGCTGGATGGAGACGACCACGGTTAAAAAGATTATCGATACGCCTGTGACGACCGATATTTCCAGTAAAATTTTCAAGGCTACCGCACTGGTCAAGAAGGTTCCTGGCGATGGCTTTGTAAACTATTATTTCTTCGATCTGGATGGTGAGACAGGTACTTATACCTACACCCAGTGTAACGGCAGCGACTTTGCTTGGCTGGATGAATTTGACGGCAAGATCTGCACCGTTTACCTGACAGCCCTGAACGCAAAGTCTACCGCTTCCGATTGCTACTGGCGGCTGCTGCCGATTGCTGTACTGGACGAAGGCTTTGATAAGACGACTGTAAATGTTCCTGAGAACGCGGTTAAGTACTACGGTGTTACCCAGTTCCTGTCCAAGTACACCGGTAATCCCGCACTGGAACTGCTGACTACTGTCAATAACGAGCTGCTTTGTTACAGCGGCGTGACCCTGAGCTATGCCTCCAGCGACAACACCGTTATTTCTGTTGACGGCAATGTGATGAACTGCCTGAAGTCCGGCACAGCTACCATTACTGTCACAGGCACCTATAACGGTGTGACTTACTCCGAGGATGTGACCATCGAGGTTACCATTCAGGAGGATAACAACACCTATGCCACTGTCAAGGAAGCTATTGATACGACCGTCGGTGAGACCGTAGAGGTCAAGGGTATTGTTGGACCTTCTCTTGTCAATCAGACAGGCTTCTATCTCATTGACGAGACCGGCGTTATCGCGGTATTGACAAAATCTGCAGATGTTCTGTCCACTCTAAAGCTCGGTAATGAGGTGGTCTTGTCCGCAACACGTACCCTCAGTAAGAGCCAGACCTGCCTGAGCGATGCAACGGTTGTGGTAAACAACTACGGCAAGCATAATTATTCCACCAACGCATTTAAGGGTGAGATTTCTGTTGCTGATTTTGTGAAGTTCACTGCACCTACGGACTATACGACAAATGTTTATGTAATGACCGCTACTGTCAAGGTTGTGACTACAGCTTACTCAACCAATGTCTATCTGACGGATGGTACGAATGAGATTCTTCTATACGCCGGCAATGGCAAGACCCAGTATGGCTGGATCGTTGAGCTGGCAGAGCAGAAGATTACGGTAGAAATTGCACCTTGCGATTGGAACAGTAAGGGATATAAAGGCTGCGTGCTGGCAGTTATCAATGCCGACGGCACCAAGACCGTTAACACCTTGAACTTTGCCTAAGAATTAATCCATAAATAACCGCCCGAAAAGGTATCTTTTCGGGCGGTTTTCTTAGGTTTATTGTACCGACTGGCGGAACTCTCTGGGGGTCATACCCGTTTCTTTTTTGAAGAGCTTGGAGAAATAATGCACATCCCCAAGGCCGCAATGCTGGGCAATGGTCTGGATTTGCAGCCGGGTATTTTCCAAAAGATGCTTGGCATAATTGATTCGCTGACGAATAATATAAGCGGTGATAGTGACACCGGTCTCTTTTTTAAAGAGAGAGGACAGGTAACTGCTGTTGATATTCAGCTCGTCCGCCAGAAAACGCAGACTCAGCGGCGCGGAAAGGTCTGCGTCCACGCAGATCATCGCCTTTTGCACAGCAGGGGAGTAGCTCTTGGCGGAATGGTTTTTCACCAGCCGACAGTAGGACCGGGCCATACTGCCAATCATAGAGGGGCAGGCAGCAGGGGAGGAAAGCTGCTCAATTTTTGCGGCAAAGTCCGAAGAGACGCTGTCCAGGTAAACGGGATGGACACCGCCTTGTTCCGCGGCTTTCCGCAGTATGGTATTTGTGATGATACAGTAGTTTTTCAGCGTCCGCAGGTGGTCGGGCAGCCGCTTATCAAAAACAGCGGCGGTAATCCGGCCCAAATGGGTATCTACCTTTTTTAAATTGCCGGTACGGACGGCATCCATCATAGCATTTTCGCCGGCGTACCGCTTTTCAATCATTTCCACATTCCATTGGGCACCTGCGTCCTCAGAGGCCAGAATCTTCTGGCGGAATGCGGTGAAATCTGAGAGGGTGTCCCGATTAAAGGCGGCATAAGTGAACCCGTCCACACCCCAAAGCCGCTCGTAGAAAATCGTCAGCAAAAGCTGTACGTGACCCTCCGGATCGATAACCGGCAGAGAGGAATAATACTTCTGCAAAAATTTCTGCTGGGCAGGGGGAATATCCAAAGATTCCGTCAGTTCCAGAATGGTCTGGTGAGAGACTTCTTTTTCAAGGTAAGGACCAAAAACAAGGAGAGATTCCGACGCGGTATTTGGTAAGAGCAGATAAGTATACTTGAGAAACAGCCGGTCGGTAATGGAATAGACGGTATCCGGCTGCAGGTCCGGTAAGTATTCCCGCAGGGGAATAGAAAGATCTTCCGATTCGATAAGACCGGGGACATATAGCTGAGAAGTGAGGAATTGGGACATAGGACCGTTGGGGTCTACGGTGGTGACGCTGCTGCCTGCGCGGCGGAAAAGGTCGGTCAGCATCTGAAGTTCGGCACGATATTCCATATATTACCTCCGAAATTGACAAATTTGTCAAAAATTTTGTATTTGCTAAATCTATTATAGTGCATATTTATCAGACTGTCCAGCGTTTTTGTGCAGAAAAAACAAAAAATTTACAAAAAGTACAAAAGATTATCTCTTACGAAAGCACACAAATATAGTATAATAAAAGCAATGTTTTGCGCCCTTTTCAGGGTAAAACAAAAACAGGAGGAATAAAAAGTGGAAAAAAGAAAGTTTGGTATGCGGGACAAAATCGCATACGCAGCCGGCGACCTTGGCTGTAATATGAGCTTTGCGCTCAAGAGCACAGTACAGACCTTCTGGCTGGTTTATATGATGCTGGAGACCGGTCTGCTGTCTATTCTGTTGCTGCTGGTGCAGATTTGGGACGCTGTCAACGATCCTATGATCGGCTCTATGATCGACAGAGACAAGAGAAAATACAAGATGGGCAAGTTTAAGACATACATCTTTGTTGGCGCCTGCGGTCTGCTGATTGGCGGCGCGGCTGTTTTCCTGCCCTTTCCCAATGCGCCCGTGGTGCTGAAGGCGATTCTGTTTGTGCTTGGCTACATTGTTTGGGATGCTTTCTATACTGTAGCCAATGTTCCCTACGGCTCTATGCTGTCCTTGGTTACTGAGGACAATGCAGAGCGCGCACAGCTGTCTACCTGGCGCTCCATCGGCTCTATGGTCGGCAACATTCTGCCCAATGTCATTTTGCCCATGCTGATTTGGCAGAAGGTTACCTATGATGGATCTACCGATTTCCTGGATAAGATCTACATCCCCGAGGGCTTCAAGCCTGAGCAGTTCCTGACCAATCCTAACACCGGTGAAGCATATCAGATCGGTGACAAGATCCTCAGCCCCGAAACCGGCAAGCAGGTAGAAATCCTGCTGGGTGACCGGGTGTTTTGGGCAGCCCTCGTTATGGGCGTTTTGGGCTTCCTGGCATTCCTCTTTATGATTAAGAATATTACCATCCGCGTGGATGAGAATACCGTTAAGACCAATGAGGGTGGCGAAAAGCTCAGTATTGTTAAGTCTTTTGGTAAGTTTATGAAGAACCGCCCTGCTGTTGGCTGTACGCTTGCTGCCATGGGTATGTTCCTCGGTATGAACGCGGCGACCACTGCCAATACCATTATGTTTGCTACCTACTTCAATATGGCATCTATGTCCGGTTTGGTGCAGATGATCGGCTTTTTGCCTATGTTCATCTTCATCCCCTTCATTAAGAAGATCGTTACCCGCTTCGGCAAGAAGGAAGCTTCCGTATTTGGCACCATTGTTTCTTTGATCGGCGGCGCATTTATGCTGATCTTCCCCATGATCTCCAATGTCAATCTGGCGCTGGTGCTCTACCTGATCGGCCTGGTTATCTACGGTGTGGGTATGGGCGTTTATACCTGCGTATCCTGGGCTATGATGGGCGATGCCATCGACTACAATGAGTGGAAGTTCGGCACCCGCGAGGAAGGCACGGTTTACGCACTGCACTCCTTCTTCCGTAAGCTGGCACAGGGCGTCGGCCCCTCTGTTGTGCTGATTATTATGGGCTGGCTTGGCTACCAGTCTAATTTGGGAACCATCGGTCAGTCTGCACAGACCTCTCACAATATGTGCTGGCTGGTCGCAGGCCTGTACCTGTTTAGCGCCGTTTTGCAGTTCATTGGCCTTGCTGTGATCTACAATTTGGACAAGAAGACAACCGAACAGATGGGTGAAGAACTGGCTGCCCGTAAGGCTGTTAACTAATTTAAAAAGACTGCCGCATCTGCATTGGCGGGTGCGGCAGTTTCACGGAAACTATGTTTGGAGGAAACCAAATTGAGAAATATTGTTTGTATTAACGAAGGCTGGCAGTTTATCAAGAACTGCGCCGACCCCAAGGCTACCGAGGGCGCGGAAAAGGTTAACCTGCCCCACTGCTGGAATGCTGTTGACGGTCAGGACGGCGGCAACGACTATTTCCGTGGGAGCTGCCTGTACACCAAGACCTTGAAGAAGTCCGAACTGGGCGAGGGACTGCACTATCTGGAAATCCGTGGCGCGAACTCCTCTGCGGATGTCTATGTTAACGGAAATGCCGTGGGTCATCACGACGGTGGTTACTCCACTTGGAGAGTGAACCTGACAGATGCCCTGACTGAGGAAGAAAACCTGCTTGGGATCGTTGTGGACAACGCGGCAAATGAGACCGTCTACCCCCAGATGGCTGACTTTACTTTCTACGGCGGTATCTACCGTGATGTTTACCTCATCACCGTAAATGAGACCCACTTTGATCTTGACTACTACGGCGCGCCCGGCATCAAGATTACCCCCGCTGTAAACGGCAAGGATGCTGCTGTTGAGGTAGAGGTCTTCACTACCGAGATGAAGGCCGGTCAGCAGATTGTCTATACCTTGTACGATCAGGCGGAGAACGAGCTGCAGAAGATCGCATCTGCCGACAAGAAGGTTACCTTTGAAATTAAGGATGTCCACCTGTGGCACGGCCGCAAGGACCCCTACCTCTACTGCTGTGAGGCAGAGATTGTAGAGGGTGATACGGTAATTGATAATGTTTGCTCCCGTTTCGGTTGCCGTACCTTCAAGATCGACCCCAATAATGGCTTTATCCTTAACGGCGAAGAATACCCCCTGCGGGGCGTCTCCCGCCATCAGGACCGCTGGGGCGTGGGCAATGCGCTGACAAAAGCCCACCACGAAGAAGATATTGACCTGATTTGCGAGGTTGGCTGCACCACCATCCGTCTTGCCCACTATCAGCACGATCAGTATTTCTATGATCTGTGTGACGAGAAGGGCCTTGTGATCTGGGCGGAGATTCCCTATATTTCCAAGCATATGCCCACCGGCCGCGAGAACACCATTTCTCAAATGAAGGAATTGATTTCCCAGAACTACAACCACCCCTCTATCGTGGTTTGGGGTCTTAGTAATGAGATTTCCATCGGCGGCAGCGACGACGATCTGCTGGAGAACCACAGAATCCTGAATAATCTGTGCCACGAGATGGATAAGACCAGACTGACCACCATCGCAGCCGTTTCCATGTGCAAGATGGAGGATCCCTATTTGCAGATTCCCGATGTTGTCTCCTATAACCACTATTTCGGTTGGTACGGCGGCGACACCTCTATGAACGGCCCCTGGTTCGATAAGTTCCACGCAATGCACCCGAACATTCCCATCGGCTGCTCCGAGTACGGCTGTGAGGCGCTGAACTGGCATACCTCCGATCCCCGTCAGGGCGACTACACCGAGGAATATCAGGCTTATTACCACGAAGAGCTGATTCGCCAACTCTTCACCCGCAAATTTATGTGGGCGACCCACGTGTGGAATATGTTCGACTTCGGCGCCGATGCCCGGGCAGAGGGCGGCGAGAACGGTCAGAACCACAAGGGTCTTATGACCTTCGACCGTAAGTATAAGAAGGACTCCTTCTATGCTTATAAGGCATGGCTGAGCGACGAGCCTTTCGTCCACCTGTGCGGCAAGCGCTATGTGGACCGCGTGGAGGATGTGACCAAGGTTACGGTTTACTCCAACCAGAAGACCGTGGAGCTGTTTGCCAACGGCGTATCTCTGGGTGTGAAGGAAGCTGCTGACCATTTCTTCTATTTCGAAGTTCCCAATGCCGGCGAGACCAAGCTCGTTGCTGTCTCCGGCGACCTGAAGGATGAGAGCGTTATCCGCAAGGTAGATACCTTCAACGAAGACTATCGCCTGAAGGAAGAGGGTGCGATCCTCAACTGGTTTGATATCGAGGAGAAGCCCGGTCGCCTGTCCCTGAACTCCAAGATGGGGGATGTTATCTCCACCTTCCGCGGCAAGCTGCTGTTTATGAAGCTGATGGGTAAGATGCTGGGCGGCGGCAAGAAGGGTGAAAAGGCAAAGCCTATGGGCTTTGAGATGACCCCTGAGATGATGAGTATGATGAACGGCTTCACTGTCCTGCGTCTGCTGACCATGGCAGGCGGTATGATGAATGCTAAGTTCACCAAGGAAGATCTGCTGAACCTTAACAAGAAGCTCAGCCGCATCCGCGCTCCCAAGAAGAAATAATAATAAAAACCTGCGAGCCATTTGGCTCGCTGGTTTTTAGCGTGTCAAAGACGTCCAAAATGAAGACTGTAGGGGGCGGCGCCCTCGACGCCCCGGCAGTAAAATGCTGCAATTTATTGCTATTTCCGGCAAAAGCTCCAATTGGCGGAACCAGTCAAGGAGTGTTTTCGTTAAGTATTCCTTGGAAACAAATTCTTTTCCATATCACTTGTGTCCTTTCATAGATGTTGATATAAAATCAACACCAAATGGTGTTATTGTCAATAGTACCAAATGGTTTTATGATATATTTT
>JAZQUL010000093.1:0-5718 GCA_045631285.1 Faecousia sp.
TCCCACTTTGCTACCCTAAGTATAATCCTTTATCCTTGCATTTTCAACTGTCATTTTGGAGCATTTTTCAATTTTCCCGCTCAAAAGGTCCTATGGAAGCCCGTTTTTCCCTATTGTGAAATGGCGGGGGTTGTGGTAAACTGTTATGCGATAGATTTCCCCCGTTTTTTACACGGGGGTTTAAGGAGAACAAACGACATGAAACTTGGTATTGTGGGTCTGCCCAACGTGGGCAAGAGCACCCTGTTCAACGCCATCACCAATGCCGGTGTTCCCGCAGACAACTACGCATTCTGCACCATCGACCCCAATGTGGGTGTGGTCTCTGTCCCCGACGAACGACTGAATTGGCTGGCAGATTTACACAATCCCAAGAAGCTGACTCCTGCTGTCATCGAATTTGTGGACATCGCCGGTCTTGTTAAGGGCGCATCCAAGGGTGAAGGTCTTGGCAACAAGTTCCTCAGTAACATCCGCACCACCGACGCCATCGTTCACGTTGTCCGCTGCTTTGACGACAGCAACGTGACCCACGTGGAGGGCAATACTGATCCCCTCCGCGACATCGACATCATCAATTTGGAATTGGTAATGGCAGATATCGAAATGGTTGAGCGCCGCATTGATAAGGCGCAGAAGGCTATGAAAGGCGGTGACAAGCGCTTTGCTCACGAGGTAGCGCTGTTTACGGAACTGCTCAATCATCTCAATCAGGGCAAGCTGGCACGCACCCTTGACTGCACCGACGATGATAAAGCCATCATTGCAACCTCCGATCTGCTGACCCTGAAAAAGACCATTTATGTTGCTAACCTGGCAGAAGCAGAAATCAACGAGCCGGAAGAAAACCGTCACTATATGGCCGTCAAGGCATTAGCAGACGAGGAAGGCAGCCAGCTCATCCCCATCTGCGCGAAATTGGAAGCGGATATTGCCGAACTGGACGATCCCGAGGAAAAAGCAATGTTTATGGAAGAGCTGGGCGTGAACGAATCCGGCCTTGACAAACTGATTCGCAGCAGCTATGCCCTCCTTGGTCTCATCTCTTTCCTGACAGCCGGCAGCGACGAATGCCGCGCCTGGACGATTAAGAAAGGCACAAAGGCTCCCCAGGCAGCCGGCAAAATCCATACAGACTTTGAGCGCGGTTTTATTCGCGCCGAGGTTATCGCCTTTAACGATATGAAGGACTGTGGCACAATGGCAGCGGCCAAGGCGAAAGGCTTGGTACGAAGCGAAGGCAAGGAATATGTAATGAAGGATGGCGACATCGTCAACTTCCTCTTTAATGTATAATGAAGCAAGCAACCGGAAGGCAAATGCCTTCCGGTTATATTATTATGCTTTCCAAATTGTCTTAATTATATTTCCTATCTTTGGTGCATTTCCATACATCAGTACACCCAGACGGTAGATTTTCGCCGCAAGGAAGCCAATGCCGACGGTTGAACAAAGCAGAACAGCAACCGAAATTACAATCTCATACCATGGCACTGTGCTCATTGCAATACGGGTAAACATCGCCATAGGAGAAGTAAATGGTACATAGGAACAAATCTGCATCAGCGCATTATCCACTTCGCCGCTGGACATTGAGAACATAACCACCATAAAACCGAAAATAAACAGATAGGTCACCGGCTGCACGGCCGTGTTAATATCCTCCAGCTTAGAAACAGTAGATGCGATTGCGCCGTACAAAAAGGCGTAGATAAGGAAGCCAAGCAGGAAGAATATCAGCATATAGCCAAGCAATTCCGGTGGAATGTTAAAGATGGAGTCAATGATTTCATTGCCGCCCCAGTAAGACTTATTCACATTGTAGAACAGAAACGCAGAGCCAAAAATAGCGATCAGCTGCGTAAGGCCGGCGATGCAGGAGGCCAGCACCTTGCCGAACATCATACTGACAGGTTTCGCACTTGTAATCAGCACCTCCATCGCGCGGGAGCTTTTTTCCGTTGCTACATTCATCGCTACCATCTGCCCGTAGAGCAGAATGACCATATACAGTGCAAAGATCATAATGTAGGTGTAGAAGAAATTCTGCATTTGATTCTTGCCCAGCATTTCCACCTGACTGGTGATTTGAATATTCATCACCTCTCCTGCCTGCTCCGGTGTCATACCACCACCGATCATTGCGTTCATCTGGTAAATTCTTTGAAGCACCTCATTGGCGATGGCTTCATTGGCATCGTACATAGAGAGGTTATTCACATAATAGGTGTAAGAAGTCGGGCCTGTCATTACAAACGCGCCCTCGGCATTGCCGGTTGTAATTTGCTCTTTGATATAATCAACGCCCTTATCGGTTACCTGCACATTATAATCGGTAAATGCCGCAGCAAAGATTTCCTGTACCATTTCTGCCTGCACAGTATCCTCTGCTTTCACCAGCAGGGTCGGCAAATCACCGGGCGCATCCCCGGTTTCTATCAAGTCGCCAATTCTGGGGAGGAACATTACCACCGCGATTGCAACCACCAAAAAGATGGTAATACCCACGAAGGCTTTGTTCTTCATATAGTTTTTCAGTTCAAAGTTAAGAATCTTTCCAAACTGCTTCATTTCTCGCCCTCCACTGTGGTATCACCTGCATACTCTACGAAAATGTCGTTGAGAGAAGGCTCAAAGACCCTAAGCTCATCAATATCGTAGCTCTGCACCAATCGCGACATAACCGCTTTCTTTTCCTCCGGGGCATTCAGACGTATCAGCAGATCGCCATTTTCCATAACCTTACAAGCATCACCGAAATCAGAAATAACAGCATCGGGCGCAATTGTACGCACAACCAAGCGGTCACGGGGATAATCTCTCTTGATATCCCGCAAATCACCGCTCAGCGCAACAACACCGCGATTGAGAATTGCAATACTGTCGCAGAATTCCTCGATATAGCTCATTTGATGGCTGGAAAAGAGTACAATCTTCCCCTTTGTAATTTGCTCTTTTACCACATCTTTTAAGAGCATCGCATTTACCGGGTCAAGACCGGAAAAAGGCTCGTCGAGAATGACAATATCCGGGTCGTGGGCAAGGGCGGTAATGAGCTGAATTTTCTGCTGATTGCCTTTCGAAAGGGTATCCAGCCGCTTGTTGCGGTACTCCATCATCCCCAATCTCTCCAACCAATAATCGATAGACTTTATAGCATCCTTGCGGCTCATTCCTTTCAGCTCAGCAAAATAGACAAGCTGATCGATAATAACCTTTTTAGGGTACAGGCCCCTTTCCTCGGGAAGATAGCCGAATCCAACCTTATTGTAATCAATTGGCTTACCGTCGATCAGCACCTCGCCGCCATCAGCAGGAAATACATCCATTAAAATGCGGATAGAGGTGGTTTTACCGGCACCGTTTCTGCCTAGCAGTCCAAAGGCCTTGCCGCCCTCTGCCCTAAAAGACACACCGGTAAGCACCTTCTTCTCACCAAAGGATTTTTCAATATTTTTAAGCTCTAAAATCACTTTGTCGCATCCTCCTTAAACAGCACGTTGATCGCGCCAATCCCGCCGTTGATTTCAACTTTATTTGTCCCGTTACCGCTGCTGCCGTAATCGTTTACCTTTTGTCCGTCCACAGAGAGGCTACCAATGCCCTTATTGACCTCTAATTTATAATCCTCTTTACTGCCAATGAGAGTGATGTTGGACTCGCCAATACCCAAATCCATTTGGCAATTGCC
Organism: Faecousia sp.; assembly: GCA_045631285.1. Taxonomy (GTDB): domain Bacteria; phylum Bacillota; class Clostridia; order Oscillospirales; family Oscillospiraceae; genus Faecousia. Next base: position 3,692 of record JAZQUL010000093.1, read on the forward strand.
GGTCAGTGCAGAGGTCAGGTTCAACTGACCAACGCCCATTCCCAGTTCAAGGTTTCTGAGCGTACCACCGGAAATAGTAATTCGGCCTGCGCCGCCATCGATCTCTGCCGTTCCGGTAGCAGTCAAAGAGGCAATAGTAACCTCCCCTGCCCCCAATTCGAAATCAAGGGTTTCCGCAGATAAGTCCCCGATGGTCAATCTGCCTGCGCCAGTTGTCAGTTCCACGTTATTCAACTCCGCGCCCGATGGAATATACAAGGTAAGCACCGCATTGGCATATGTGCCGGAAAGTTTCCGCGTTTCCTTAATAAATAGGGTGTTTCCCTTCTCCTCGACCTTAAGATGCTTCAAATTGCTCTCAACAGAAAATGCATTTCCCTCTTTGATAGAAAAGTCCGCGGCACCAATCTCGATCTCTAAATTGCGGATTTCAGCAGATACGGGGTAGGATGTCAAATCCTCCAAAACCGCCTCATCATCAAATAGACCACCAAAGAGACCTACCGCACCAAGCAAGCCGCTAACAATGGCGACAGTCAGGAAAATCGCAAACGCAATTGCCAAATACTTGACCACTTTTTGAAAGGTCGTCATTTGATCTCCACGCCTCCAAACATACTCAGGCCGCTGACGTAGATCGTAGGCGCATCAGGATAAATAGCGGTTTTGTTGGAAACCCCTCCAAAAATGCTGTTGGAGCGGACCTTTACATTGACACCCTTGGGTACCAAAATGTCCACGCCGCCAAAGATTGCCGCTACCTGAATAGCGCAATCCTTTTCAATCACCGCATTGCGCAGATCGCACTGTATGCCGCCAAAAATTGCCGTCAGCTCTGCGCCCTCAAACACTTCACCGTCAAAATCCATATCATAGCCGGAAAATAGAGAGAAAGCGTTTTTCGGTGCTTTGCCTTCGACCTTCATTTTTACAATAATCTCATTGGCTTTATTACCAAAAAGACCCGTAAGCACCATTTTAAGACCGATGATTACAATGACAGCAGGCACAAGAAGCTTCCAGAATATAGAGAAGCTTAATACGTCCTGACAGCACAGAAGGAGGAATACACCGATTGCGATACCAATCAGATTCCCAGTCTTCTCGCGCTCTGTAAACAGCCCAACCGCACACGGAACGATGATAAACAACGTCCACCAGCCGTCAAAAAATACGTCAATATCGGTGATATTCAGCGCATTAAGCGCAAAAACCACACCTGCTGCCACTAGCAAAACACCCCATAAAATACTACTTGTTTTCTTCATAATCTATCACCTTTCTTTGTTAATTGAATATGCAGCCTATCTCTGTAACCAACGGGCAATGGCTGGAAGTACACGGCAATTCCGGGCGAATACGCTGTAAATCTCCCGCATTGCAAGGGGCGAATCGCTGCGTCCGATCTCAATAGTGAGCGATGGGATTTCCAATTCATCCATCACCCAATCCTTATAGCCGCCTGAAGAACCTTCGCTGTTATCCATCAGCGGATAACCGGAGATTTTCCTAACTGCCTTGCCAAGGGATTTAGAAGCGTCGTTTACGTCCCATTTCTTGCCATAAGCATAGTAAATAAGGTCGCCGGAAGAATGGTAGCTGATGGTGGTATCAAAATCATAGCTAAGTGTATAATCTCGGAGCGCAGCCGTTTCTGCCGCAGAGAAAGGCGCTTCGCCCTTATACTTCTGGGCTGACGGGGCGGTTCTGTCGTCAATTTCCTCCCAGCCGGCGGGGAAGTTGCGGTTAAGGTCTATGCCAAGCCCATTGGCTTTCCAATCCTTTGCATAGGCGGTCTTATTACCCGAGGCAAAACCCTTCTTTTTATCGCTAAGATAAATCTCATTTTGTGCGTCATTCAATTTACCGGTTTGGGAGACGGTCACACCGTCCGGATTCACCATAGGAATGATATGGTAGCAAACATCTCCGTAACTCAGAATGTCCCGTTCCAGCCAGTAATCTGTCATAGCCATCAGCAGCCACGCTGTCATATGCTCTCTGCCGTGAATAGCACCTTGGAGCAG
>JAZQUL010000094.1:0-20525 GCA_045631285.1 Faecousia sp.
CAGAACGACATGGCTACGATCCGACTTCGGAGTTGGCTTTGCTGGCAGAAAATCTTTGGCCAATTTATAACCCGGTCATTTAACAAGTGCAACGCTCGGGTGTTCTGCGTTGCATTGTACAAAAAAGCGCAGTATATGCCAAAACACCTACCCTTAGGTGATACAACCGTATCAGCAAGGGTAGGTGTTTTTTCGTTTTACCTGGTCTCTAGATTGCCAAAAAAGAGCGACATATTTGGTAAATTTAGATGCTTGCATACTTGTCATTTACCGGCAATGTGATATACTACTTTCAAAAGGAGATGAAAGCTATGGCAGAGAAAAAAGCGGATAAGATCTTATTCAACGGGCGGCTGATCACTATGGAGGATGAGGCCCTTGCCCAAGCCATTGCGATCCGGGGCGACAAGATCCTGTATGTAGGCAGCACCGAGGAGGCTATGAAGCTGGCGCAGCCCCACACCCAGCTGGTGGATCTGGAAGGCCGAGTGGCAGCACCGGGCCTCATCGAATGCCACACCCATTCTGCCGCCAGCGGTGCCAGCCTGTTTTTGGTGCTGGATTTGACCCAGGCCTATTCCCTGGAGGAAGTGGTCGCCTTGATCCGGGAAAAAGCAAACAGCACCCCCAAAGGCCAATGGATCCTTTGCCGGGGCTATGACGAAACCAAATTTTCCGAGCCGGAGGCTGCCCTGACCGCAGAGGCTTTGGATCGTGCCACCACAGAACACCCGGTCTTTGCCCAAAGAACCTGCGGACATATTGCCGTGGTGAATTCCCTGGCAGCCCGTCTCAGCGGCTTTTCCGATGCCTCCCAGGATCCTCCCACCGGCGGCCATTTCTATAAGGATGAAAATGGTCATTTTAACGGCATGATCTCCGAATCCATCATGTCGAACATGGTAGCGAAGCCGAGCTTTACCGCCCAGGATATCCAGCGGGGCATTTTGGAGGGCGTAGAGCCTCTGTACTTCCAACACGGCATTACCACCAGCAGCAATATGGGCACCACCATCCCCGTGGCACGCATGCTGAAAAAGACCAACGCAGAAGACCGGCTGAAGCTGAAGATTGGCATCTATCTCTACGGCAAGCAAAACGAGAACAGACCCACCGCCTTGGATCACATCCAATCGGCGAAGGCCGCTCCCGGCCAAAGTGAGAAAAATCTCCACTTCCTGGGCGTGAAATTCTTCACCGATGGCTCCACCGGTGGCAGAACGGCCGCATTTTCCCAGCCCTATGCGGATGATCCCAACAATTTCGGACAGATCTTTATTGACCAGGCGCATCTGAACCGGGATGTGCTGGCCTATGCGCTGGCAGGCGTTCAGGTCAGTATCCACGCCATTGGCGACAGAGCCATCGAAGCCGCCCTGCAAAGCATGGAATACGCACAGAGCCAGGGTGCGGATGTGCGATCCCTCCGTTTCCGGATCGAGCATCTGGAGTCTCCCACCCCGGAGCAGCTTGTCCGCATGAAGGCGCTGAATGTTTGCGCAGGCCTTTCCTCCGCTTTTATTTACGGCCTTGGTGATTCCCATCTGAATGCCTTGGGCTATGACCGGCTGGTGGACGCATTCCCCGCCAAGACCCTAATGGAAATGGGGATCGTTGTTGCCTGCAACTGCGACTTTCCGGTTTGCAAGGTAAATCCCATGTTGGGCATTTATTCCATGGTGGTGCGAAAGACCGAAAAGGGTCAAAGCTTTGGCGGCAAAAAGGAAGCCATCGACCGCATGCGTGCCTTGAAAGCCTATACCAAAAATGCCGCTTATCTGCTTTGGAAGGAGCAGGAAATCGGCTCTTTGAAGGAGGGAAAGCTCGCCGATATCGTTGTATTTGAAGATGACTTCCTGGGCGTGGCAGATGATGCGCTGAAAGATGTGCGTGTCTATATGACGATCGCAAACGGTGAGACAGTATATCAGCTGGAGCAGTGAAAACAGGTTTAGAAAAATGCAACGCTCGGCGCTTAAGCGTTGCATTGTACAAAAAAGTGTAGTATATGCAAAAAAGCAGATGCCTCATTGGGCATCTGCTTTTTGCTTACGGGCGACAGGTTTCCTGTTGCGGTGCCCGGTGTGCGCCTTGCCGACGGTGCGGCTGCGTTGCCCACCGACCGCTGCCACTCGCTCTGGTCGCTCCTCCCGCCACTGGCGGCGCTCCCATCGCTCCCCCTTTCGGCGTACCAAGATAGAATACTTATTGTCTACTGATATATTGAAAACAAACAAAGTCCGTGCTATAATGCTTTCTACTATGAATTTGCGAGGTCACTTTATGAAGATCGCCATTATGGGCTACAGCGGGTCGGGAAAATCTACCTTGGCAAGAAAACTGGCGGAAAAGCATAATATTCCGGTTCTCCATTTCGATGCTGTACAGTTTCTCCCCGGCTGGGTGATCCGCAGTCAGGAAGAGAAGGCGAAAATGACCGAGGCATTTATGGACAGTAACGCCTCTTGGGTCATTGACGGCAACTATTCCAAGCTGAGCTTTGAAAGACGGGTGAAGGAAGCGGACGAAATTGTAATGCTCCTCTTTAACCGCTTTTCCTGTTTTTACCGAGCCTACCGCCGTTCCCGAATCTACGCTGGCAAAAGCCGCCCGGATATGGGGGAAGGCTGCAAGGAAAAGTTCGACCTTGCGTTTATGAAATGGATTCTTTGGCGGGGCCGCAGCAAGAAAACGCGGAATCTTTATAAGAATGTAATCGCAAAATATGGACATAAAGTCACCGTTATTAAGAATCAAAAGGAGCTAAATGCGTACATACAATCCAAAGGACTGTGAAAGGAAAAAGAAATATGAAGCTGACAATTGAGGATTTGCAGGCTTACCTTTTTGACCACTACGGCGGTCGCGCCACGGAGCAGGGGATGTTTATGAAGCTGGTGGAGGAGATCGGCGAGGTTGCTGAGGTGCTTAATAAGCGGGCAGGTCGAAAAGCCACCGACGATGCTGACTTGCAAACCGACCTTGGCACAGAGCTGGCAGATATGATCCACTATATTGTGGCCATCGCCGCTATCAACAACATCGACCTTACAAAAAGCATCGTAGAGAAGGATAAAAAGGCTGCCGTCAAATATAATCATAAAACTAATTTGGAAATATTTTTAATACATAAAGGAGAGAAAAACGATGATATTCATTAAAAACGGACATCTGAAGCCTATGGCAGGCCCGGAAATCGAAAACGGCTGTGTTTTGATTGATGGGGGGAAAATCATCGCTATCGGCGAAATGCTGGATGCACCGGAGGGCGCAGAAGTGATCGATGCCGGTGGTCGGCTGGTAACACCCGGCTGTATTGAGGCCCACTGTCATATCGGCCTGCATAACCAAAGCGTACGCTGGGAGGGCGCGGACTATAATGAATCCGCTGACCCCATCACACCCCAGATGCGGGCGATCGATGCCTTTAATCCTATGGACCCGGCGCTGAATGAAGCCATTCGCGGTGGCGTGACGACCGTTTGTACAGGTCCCGGCAGTGCCAATGTGGTCGGTGGTACATTTATGATTGCGAAGCTCTATGGTAAGCGAGCAGACAAAATGGCGCTGGTAGAGAATGCTGCAATGAAATGCGCTTTTGGTGAGAACCCCAAGAGCGTCTACGGACAGAATAAAAAGACTCCCAAGACCCGTATGGCAACTGCCGCGCTTTTGCGTGAGCTTCTTTTCAAGGCAAAGGATTATTTAAATGAAAAGGAAGCCGGGAATGAGCCGAAATTTGACATAAAGCTGGAGGCGATGCTACCGGTTATGCGAGGTGAAATCCCTCTGAAAGCCCACGCCCACCGGGCAGACGATATCTTCACTTCCATCCGCATCGCAAAGGAGTTCGGTGTAAAACTGACCCTTGACCACTGCACCGAGGGCGCGCTGATTGCTGCCGAATTGGCAGAGGAGGGCTATCCTGCGCTTGTTGGTCCCACAATGACCAACAAGTCTAAGCCGGAGCTGCGCAATAAGAGTTTCGAGACGCCTTCGGTGCTCTATAACGCCGGTGTAAAGATCTGTATCATCACCGATTCTCCGGTCATTACACTGGAAAATCTTCCTATGTGCGCCGGTCTTGCGGCCCAGGCAGGCCTGCCTATGGAAGCAGCCTGGCAGGCAATTACGAAGAATCCCGCGGAAATTCTTGGCGTAGCTGACCGCATCGGCAGCTTAGAGCCGGGCAAGGATGCAGACATTGTCATCTGGACGGCTGACCCGCTGACCACCATCGGTGGCGAAGCCTATATGACCCTCATCGACGGCAAAGTGGTATACACCGCTCAAGTATGATGCTTTAATTTTCGCGCTCCCGTATGACATCTCGTATCGGGCGCGCTCTTGACAAGGCGGGGATAAGGGTGCTAAAATGTAGAAAATTCTTTTGTTAGGTTGTGAGCATTCTATGGCATATAAACTTACGGATAAGAAGAGCATCCGGCTGCTGACAGTTCTCGGTTGGATGATCTATTTTTCCAGCTACATCACACGGCTTAATTTCGGCGCAATATTGGTGGAGTTTATCCAGTCCGAGGGCATTATGAAATCTGCCGCCTCTGCAATTACTACCGCGCTATTTATTACATATGGCGCCGGACAGCTTTTAAGTGGTTTTTTGGGAGACCGCGTATCACCCCGGCTTTTGATTTTTGGCGGTTTGCTGTTGGCATCTGCCTGTAATATCATTATGCCTTTGGTATCGCCGGCTATTTCCGTGATGACAGTCGTTTGGGGTATAAACGGTCTTGCACAGGCAATGATGTGGCCGCCCCTTGTGAAAATCTGCGCCAGCGCGCTGAGACACGACGACTATAACCGTCTGATGCCAGTGATTGGTACAAGCTGCGCTGTGGCGACCATTGCAGTCTATCTTTTTTCCCCGTTGATTATCCAAATTTCCGGTTGGAAGCAGGTGTTTTATGTCGCAGCCGCAGTAGCCACTATGGCTGCCTTTGTCTGGTTTATTCTTACAGCGCCGCTGCTGAAGAATGTCTCCTTTGCGCCCGTTCCTCTCAAAGAAAAGAAAGAGGAAAAAGAGGCTGCTGCCAACAAGGTGGTTTGGAGACTTCTGCCTATTATTCTCCTTAGCATCGCGGTGCTGGGTATCCTTCGGGATGGTATCACTACCTGGATGCCTACCTTTATCTCAGAAACATTTAAAGTGGAAAGCACCGTTTCCATCCTGACAGGTGTGGCCATTCCTGCCACCCATATATTTATTGGACTCACAACATATAAGGTGCTTGTTGCGATGAAGAGGGATGCATTTGCGGCGATTGGCCTTTATTTTGCCATCACTACCGGCTTTTTACTGCTCCTCTGTGTTTCCGGTATTAACTCTATGCTCCTTTCTACGCTGTTCATTGCTCTGGCAAGCGGCGGCCTTCACGGCATCAATTCCCTGCAAACCTACTATCTGCCGGAACTTTTGGGCGGTACAGGTAAGATTTCCTTTTATGCCGGTCTGATTAATTCCGCAACCTATGTAGGCAGCGCCGTGTCCACCTACCTGTTTGCAGTCATTTCGGAAACACACGGCTGGGACACTACCATTATTTCATGGCTTCTCTTCGCGGCAGCAGGCCTGCTCCTTACAATGATTTGTATGTTCTCTCTCCGCAAAAACGGCAATGCCGGCAGAGTGTAAAATGGAGAAAATCTTCAAAGCCCTGCCCAGCGCGTTGCTGCCGTGGTATCAGGAAAATAAGCGGGAACTACCCTGGCGTGAGGACAAAGAGCCATACCATATTTGGCTTTCTGAAATTATGCTCCAGCAGACTCGAGTGGAGGCCGTCCGTGGCTATTACGCCCGCTTTTTGGATGCGCTTCCCACAATTGCAGACCTCTCTAATGCAGATGAGGAACTTCTCCACAAGCTGTGGGAAGGATTGGGGTATTACAGCCGCGTCCGCAACCTGAAAAAGGCGGCTAATGTGATAGTAAAGGACTATAACGGTGCTTTTCCCCGGGATTATGAAAATGTCCTGTCTTTGCCGGGTATTGGCCCCTATACCGCCGGCGCTATCTGTTCCATCGCTTTCAATCAACCCACACCTGCTGTTGACGGAAACGTTCTTCGGGTAGTGGCAAGACTTATGGATGATGACAGCCCCAGCGACACGCCCCAATTCCGTAAAGAGACCCAGCGGCAGCTTGCCGCTGTATATCCTTCCAATGCCGGAGACTTTACTCAGGCGCTTATGGAGCTTGGCGCAACCATCTGTGGTCCAAACCGGGAACCTGAGTGCGAAAAATGCCCTTGCCGTTCTTTCTGTAAAGGACAGTATCGGGCAACCGAACTTCCCAAACGGTCGCCGAAACGCCCGCGGAAAGAGGAGGAGCGTACCGTATTTATCGTTACTTGCGGTGACCGGATTGCACTGACAAAGCGTCCCGATAAGGGTCTTCTTGCGGGGCTGTGGCAATTTCCGGACGTACCGGGCAGCTTCTCGGGACAGGCTGCCATCAACCGGGCAGGGGAGTTGGGCTTTTCCGTCAGTAACCTCCTGTTTGAGGTGGAAAAAACCCATATATTTACCCATATTACCTGGAAAATGCGCGGGATTTATTTGCAGGTTTCTACTGAGAGTTCTGACTGCGAATGGCTGACTGCGGAGGAAATCCACGCCCGGGCAGCGCTGCCAACAGCCTATCGGCAATTTTTCGAGGAAATGCGATAAGAGAGGTGCATTTTGCATCTCTCTTTTTTTCGTTTCGGTTGACTTTATTTCCCTTGACGGGTATAATAATTTCGTGAAAATATGTAGATATTGGCAGGTATGGGAATATGGCGAAGAATATAAAGGAAGAATATGGTAACGAAAGCATTTCAATGCTGAAGGACGAGGAGCGGGTACGCAAGCGCCCCGCGGTTATCTTTGGCTCAGACGATTTAGAGGGCTGTAAGCACGCGGTGTTTGAGATCCTCTCCAATGCCATCGATGAAGCCCGGGAAGGCCACGGTGATACCATTATTGTCACCCGCTATGAAGACCTTTCCGTGGAAGTAGAGGACTTTGGCCGCGGCTGTCCTGTGGACTATAACGAAAAAGAGAAGCGGTATAACTGGGAACTGGTATTTTGCGAAATGTATGCCGGTGGTAAGTACGATGTGAACGGTAAGAACTATGAATATTCTCTGGGTCTTAACGGCCTTGGTTCCTGCGCCACCCAGTATGCTTCCGAGTTTTTCGATGCCACCATTCGGCGCGATGGCTACCGTTATGACCTGCATTTTGAAAAGGGTCGCAATAAGGGCGGTCTAAAGAAAGAGCCTACCGACCGTGGCCGTAAGACCGGCTCGCTGTTTCATTGGAAGCCTGACCCTCTTGTCTTTACAGACATCAACATTCCCGTAGACTATTACCGGGACGTACTGCGCCGTCAGGCGGTAGTCAATAAGGGAATTCTTTTTAAGTTCCGCAATCAGGTGGGTAAGCGGTTTGAGGAAGAGGAGTTCTGCTATCAGGACGGTATCCGCCAGTATATCGAAGAGAAGGTAGGGGATAATGCCTTTACAATGCCGGTATACTGGGAAGCAGAGCGCCGTGGCCGGGATGCGGAAAACCGCCCGGAAATGAAGCTGAAAATTACCACTTCTTTCTGTTTCAGCAAGCAGGTAAACCACGTGGAGTATTACCACAATTCCTCTTGGCTGGAATACGGCGGCAGTCCCGACCGGGCAGTCCGGTCCGGCTTTACCGCAGCGTTTGATAAGTACCTGCGGGAGAATAATAAATATACCAAGAACGAAAGCAAGATTATTTATCAGGATATTCAGGACAGTCTTGTGCTGGTGACCAACTGCTTCTCTACCATCGGCTGCTTTGAAAACCAGACGAAAAAATCTGTAAACTCCAAGTTTACCCAAGAGGCTATGACGGCTTTCTTTAAGGATCAGCTGCAGGTTTGGTTCTTGGAGAACAAGCAGGAGGCAGACAGGGCTGCGGAGCAAATTTTGATCAATAAGCGTGCCCGTGAAAGTGCAGAGCGGACGAAAAGCAATGTGAAAAAGAACCTTGTGGCAAAGGTGGATATCGCCAACCGTGTGCAGAAATTCGTGGATTGCCGGAGCAAGGACGCGGCTATGCGTGAGCTGTATATCGTCGAGGGCGACTCTGCATTGGGTAGTGTCAAGCAGTCCCGCAACGCAGAATTTCAGGGCATTATGCCGGTGCGTGGTAAGATTCTTAACTGCCTGAAGGCGGATTATAACCGTATTTTCGGCTCGCCCATCATTACCGATCTTATGAAGGTCTTAGGCTGCGGCGTAGAGATCGAGGGCAAGAAAGCAAAGGAGCTTTCCTCCTTTAATATCGAAAACCTGCGGTGGAACAAAGTGGTCATCTGTACGGATGCTGACGTGGACGGATTCCAGATTCGCACCCTAATTCTCACAATGCTCTACCGCCTCTGTCCCACGCTTATTCGGGATGGCTATGTCTATATCGCAGAGTCTCCGCTGTTTGAAATCACATATAAAGATAGGACTTGGTTTGCCTACAATGAGGCGGAAAAGGCGCGCATTTTGCGGGAAGACCTGGCAGGGAAGAAGCCCACCATCCAGCGCTCCAAGGGTCTGGGCGAAAACGACCCGGAGATGATGTGGATGACCACGATGAATCCCGAAACCCGCCGCCTGATCAAGGTGATGCCCGAGGATGCAGAGCGCACGGCATACTATTTTGATATGCTGCTGGGCGATAACCTGGGCGAACGTAAGAATTTTATTGCGGAAAACGGCGCCAAATATTTGGAACTGGCCGATATTTCCTAAGAGAGGTGCGCTATGGCACGAAAGAAGAAAGATACCGAACAGACAAAGAAAAAAGTCAATACCGACCGCGTGGTAGGTTTGCAGGGTTCTACCACCGAGCAGGCCATCTCCGAAACTCTGGAGATTAACTATATGCCCTATGCGATGTCGGTTATCGTATCCCGCGCCATCCCGGAGATCGACGGCTTCAAGCCCTCCCACAGAAAGCTCCTTTATACTATGTATAAAATGGGACTGCTGGGCAGTAAACGGGTGAAATCTGCCAATATTGTGGGTCAGACTATGCAGCTTAACCCCCACGGTGATGCAGCAATTTATGAGACTATGGTACGTCTTGCGCGGGGCAATGAGTCGCTTCTTCATCCCTTTGTGGACTCCAAGGGTAACTTTGGTAAAGTCTATTCCAGGGATATGGCATATGCTGCTTCCCGTTACACGGAAGCAAAGCTGGACCCCATTTGCGCGGAACTCTTCCGGGACATTGATTCCGACACTGTGGATATGGTGGACAACTATGATGCCAGCCAAAAGGAACCCAGCTTGCTGCCCACAACATTCCCCAACGTGCTGGTTTCTGCCAATCAGGGCATTGCGGTCGGTATGGCAAGCAATATCTGCTCCTTTAACTTAGCGGAGGTCTGTAATACTGCCATCGCTCTCATTAACGACCCGGAGCACGATGTGTTGCAAACGCTGCCTGGTCCTGATTTTTCCACCGGCGCGCATCTGCTTTTTGATGAAGCAGCTACCCGAGAGATATACCAAACAGGCCGGGGCAGCTTTAAACTGCGGGCAAAATGGCAGTATGTAAAAGACGGTAACCTGATTGAAATTACGGAAATTCCCTATACCACCACCAGCGAAGCTATTCTCGATAAGGTCAACGAACTGATTACTGCCGGTAAGATTAAGGAAATCGCGGATATGCGCGATGAAACTGACCTGGAAGGTCTTAAGCTGACCATTGACCTGCGCCGGGGCGTAGATCCGGAGAAGCTGATGCAAAAGCTGTTTCGGCTGACCCCCTTGCAGGACAGTTTTTCCTGTAACTTTAATATCCTCATTGCCGGAATGCCCCGGGTTATGGGTATCAGCGAGATTTTGGAGGAGTGGACGGCCTGGCGTATCGAATGTGTTCGCCGTCGTATCTATTTCCAAATCCAGAAGAAAGAGGAGCGTCTCCACCTGCTCAAGGGTCTGGAACGGATTCTTCTGGACATTGATAAGGCTATCCGCATTATCCGGGAAACGGAACTGGAAAGCGAAGTTATCCCCAATTTGATGATTGGCTTCGGCATTGACGAAACGCAGGCCAATTACGTAGCGGAGATTAAGCTGCGCAATATTAACAAGGAATACATCCTGAAGCAGACCAAAGCCATCTCCCAATTAGAGGAAGAGATTGCCGATCTTCGCAGCACCCTTAATAGCGGCAGAAAGCTTCGCGGTGTCATCATCAGCGAGCTGAAGCAGGTGGCGGAGAAGTTCGGAAAGCCCAGAAAGACCGAAATCGTTTACCAGACTGCCGACAGTGAGCCGGATGACCCGGAAGAGGACATCCCGGATTATCCTGTTACCGTGTTCGTGTCTAAGGAGGGCTATCTTAAAAAGATTACGCCCCAAAGCCTCCGTATGTCCGGCGCCCAGAAATTCAAGGAGGGCGACAAGCTGCACCTTTCCCGTGAGACAAGTAACCGGGCAGAACTCCTTGTATTTACTGACCAGTACCAGTGCTACAAGGCGCGGCTTTCCGACTTTGAGGATGGAAAAGCTTCTCAGCTTGGTGATTATCTGCCCCAGAAGCTGGGTATGGATGCGGGCGAAAATGTTGTGGAAGTTGTGTTCCCTGGCGATTATAAGGGCTTTGTGCTGTTCTTCTTTGAAAACGGAAAGGCGGCAAAAGTACCTCTCAGCGCCTATGAGACCAAAACCAACCGCCGCAGACTTACCGGCGCTTATTCCGATAAGAGCGCGCTGAAGGCCTGTATGGCGCTCCCGAAGGACGAACAGGTGGTGCTCTATACCAGCGACAGCCGCGCAGCCATCTTCTCTACGGCTTTGCTGCAACCTAAAACGACACGAAATACCATCGGTGTCAACGCGGTGACACTCAAGAAGAAGGCAACGCTGACAGACGCTCTCTTGCTGGAGGGTAGCGGTATCGCGAACCCCAGCCGTTACCGATGCAGAAATATTCCCACAGCCGGCGCGCTTCTCAAAGAGGAGGACTCCCAAGAAAAGCAAATTCAGTTCGAGGTGTAATATATGCAGAAAAAATGGCAATGGGCCATCAATTTCATTAAGATCATCTTCGGATGTGTTTTATTCAGCGTTGGATTTAATATGTTCTTGGCGCCTTCCGGCCTCAACGCAGGCGGCATATCCGGTCTTGGTATGATTTTTGTGGAGCGCTTCAAGGTGGGAACAGTAGGCGGCTTTACCACAGCTGTAAACATTCCTCTGTTTATTCTTGCGGCTTTTTTACTTGGCAGAAAGTTTGTTGTTGGTTCTCTTGTCGGTATGCTCTCCCTTTCTGTTGCCATTGACCTTTTGGCATTTCTTCCGGCGGTGGATACGGATCCGCTTCTGTGCGCCATTTACGGTGGTATTCTTGCCGGTGGCGGTCTTGGCATCGTGTTTGCAACCGGCGCTTCTACCGGTGGTTCTGACATTATTATTCGCATCCTGAAACTGCGTTGGCGCAATACGCCCATCGGTGTAATCAGCATCAGCTTTGATTTAATTGTTGCGGTACTCACCGGTATGGTAAACGGAATTGAAAGCACGCTGTATAGCGGTGTTGCCATATTTATTACTGGCAGAGTGATTGATATGGTCGTATATAGCTTCGACTATTCCAAGGTGGCGCTCATCATCACAGATCGCTATTATGAGGTGGCGGAGCAGATTGCCATTCAGCTCGACCGTGGCGCAACTTTCCTAAAGGGCGAGGGTTCTTATACCGGCAAGGAGAAAAAGGTCATTTTGACTGCTGTGAAACGACAACAGCTTGCTGAACTAAAGAGTCTTGTTGTTGCCATTGATCCTGAGGCTTTCGTGATCGTTCAGGAAGCCCACCAGGTCTTGGGTGACGGTTTTACGCATTATTCAAAAGATTCGCTTTAAAGAAAGGAGGAAGCATAGTGAAAAAATCAATGATTGCGTTACTCGCAGCAGCGGCATTGCTGCTTTCCGGCTGTAATGCTTGGCTAAACGGCAGCTATGCTTCCGTTGTCCCACACAAAGAGCAGAATATGCAACCGGAGGAACCCTTGGAAGAACCGGAAAACTATGAAGACATCCTGTCTATTCTCACCAATATGATCCAGTACGGTCAGCAGAAGCAAACCATTTCTATGGAGGAAATGGAGGATGGCTGGGAAGAATATGTTGATGATGTGGTGGAATATGTGCAGAAGGTGTATCCTTTGGGCGCATATGCGGTTTCCGAGATCGATTATGAGATCGGCACCAGCTTTGGCAGAACTGCTCTTGCGGTAGAGATTACCTATTATCGTAGCCTTGCAGAGATTGATGCTGTGCAGAATGCAGAGACATCAAAACAGTTCGCAGATATTTTGCACCACGCCTTGCGGACAATGAAGGCCCGCGTGGCAGTCTATGTAAAAAACTATATGGAAACAGATTTTACACAAATGGTTCGGGACTATGCTATGCGCTATCCCCAGTATGTTATGGAAGAGCCCCGTATTTCGGCAACAATGTATCCTCAGACCGGCAATGATCGGGTTGTGGAACTGTTTTTTACCTACGACACAGGCAAGGATGCGTTGCTGCGGATGCAGGAGCAGGTGAGTCTTGTGTTCTCGTCTTCGGAGTTGTACGTCAGTAGTGAGAGTACTACGATGGAAAAATACGGACAGCTTTATTATTTTTTAATGATAAACCGGCACGATTACTCTGTCCAAACTTCCATTACACCGGCATACAGTCTGCTGCTCCACGGCGTAGGGGACAGTAAGGCGGTGGCAACGGTCTATGCAGCTATGTGCCGTCAGGCGGGATTAAACTGCGAGACCGTCTCCGGTACACGTTCCGGTCAGGCGTGGCACTGGAACATTATAAAAGTCAGCGGAAGAACTTATCATGTAGATCTGCTTAGATGCCACGAACAGGGCCGTTTCTTCTATAAAACAGCGGGGGAAATGACGGATTACGTCTGGGATTATTCTGCATATTAATTTTTTAAAAATCCGGAAAAAAGCTGTTGACATTTTGGGAATATCTGCTATAATAGCACTTGTTCCGCGGGTGTAGCTCATCCGGTAGAGCGCCACCTTGCCAAGGTGGAGGTAGCGAGTTCGAGCCTCGTCACCCGCTCCAAAAAAGACGGTTGCAAAAGCAACCGTCTTTTTCTTTTCTCGCCCAATTCCCCTTGAATCGGCAATTGCGCCATTTTTATAATGGATGCCAAAAGGGGAGTGGTTTCTATGAAATGGTTATATCGCGGTTTAATGATTGTGTTTTGTTTTGCACTATGGTTTGGTTTGCGCGTTGCCGCCGCCGATATTGCGGAAACGGCCCGCACCGCTCCATATAGGGAGCCTTTTCTTTTCCCGGATTTTCTGCAAGAAACTGAAATTTATGCCTGGTCGCTTTCATCCGGAGCAACAGGCACGGAACTGGTGGTTCAAAACATCGGAGATATATTGCTTACCGATATTAGAATCTCTTTTCTGTCTTACGGAGAAAAGCTTATATTTACAGCAGAACAAATACGTCCCGGTGAAAAACTGCGTATTTATGAGGTCAATGGTACGGTATATGACGGAGAAAAACCCGTAATTTGTGCCGATGTCTTAACAGAACAGGGAGACTCCTGACAAACCTGGTCTAAAAAAGATTTTAGTTGTAAAAAAGAAAAAGATATAGTATAATGAGTAGAAGAATTGCTGCATAAGGAGCAACCGTTATGAATAGCAAAAATGAAGCATTAAAGATGTACTTACAGCCGGGAAAACGTGTCCACTTGGTAGGCATTGGTGGCGTTTCTATGCGTCCGCTGGGTCTTGTTCTCAAGGGAATGGGGATGATTGTCACCGGCTCGGATATGAACGGATCCGTATCTACTGATGAGCTGATCGCAAAGGGAATTGCGGTTGCCATCGGCCATCGTGAAGAGAATATCTACGGCGCAGACTGCATTATCCGCACTGCTGCCGCCCATAATGACAATCCGGAAATTGCCGCTGCCCGCAGTTTGGGCATACCCGTATTTGAGAGGGCACAGGCTTGGGGCGTGATTATGCAGGCATACAAAAATGCGGTATGCTTTGCCGGCACTCACGGAAAAACAACCACCACCTCTATGGCAACCCATATTTTTATGGAAGCCAGCGCAGACCCTACGGTTATGATTGGCGGCTATCTGCCCCTGCTAAAAGCAGGACACCGGGTAGGCGAGGGTGATACCATTATTTTGGAGAGCTGCGAATATTGCGATTCTTTCCTGAATTTTGCGCCCACCTTGGCGGTTATTACAAACATTGAAGCCGACCATCTGGACTATTTCAAGGATTTGCAGGACGTGGAGAAATCCTTCCGGCAGTTTGCCCAGCTTGCTACGGACGCGATTCTTGCAAATGGAGATGACCCGCACGTTGTGGAAACACTGGATGGCCTTTCTTATATTTCCTTCGGCCTTTCCAATACAAACCGGATTTATGCGGAAAATGTGTCGTCCGACGGCCGTCACTTTGACGTGATTTGCGACGGTAGGCTTTACTGCCATTTGGACTTGCTTGTTTTTGGCAGACACAATGTACTCAATGCCTTGGCTGCTGCTGGCGCGGCTTGGTATCTCGGTATTCCCGGGGAGGCAGTCTCCAAGGGCCTTGCCACCTTTACGGGCGCAGACCGGAGAATGCAGTATAAAGGAGAGGTTTGCGGCGCTGCGCTGTATGACGACTACGCGCACCACCCTGACGAACTGGCTGCAACCATTGCTGCTGTACGGATGATGGATTATGCGCGCCTTGTCCTTGCCTTCCAACCTCATACATATACCCGTACAAAGGCGCTGTTTGAGGAGTTTATTGCGGAACTTTCCAAAGCGGATGTACTGCTTGTTGCAGAAATCTATGCAGCCCGGGAACGAAATACCATTGGTATTTCCTCTAAAGACCTGACTGACCGGATTCCTGGCAGTATTTACTGCGAAACGCTGCAGGATGTTGCCCGGCAGCTTTCTGCCATTGTGCAGCCGGGAGATATTGTGCTGACAGTGGGCGCAGGTGACATTTTCCGAGCAGGGGAAATGCTGCTTGAACAAAAGAGATGAGGTGTAACTGTGAATAAGCTAAATGTTTGTGTACTCTTTGGCGGTGTAAGCCCGGAGCATGCGGTTTCCTTGCGCTCTGCGGAATCTGTGCTGAATCATATGGACAGCGAAAAATATAATATTTTCCCCGTTGGTATCACCAGAGAGGGAAAGTGGATTTGGTTCTCCGGAACAGAGTATGATGCCCTTCCTGCCGATACCTGGCAGGATACGCTCGGCAACTGTCCGGCTGCTATCTCTCCTATAAGAGGTCAGGGGCTTCTGCTCTTCCGGGAGGAAGGACTTGTAACACTGCCGATTGACGTAGTATTTCCTGTTCTTCACGGTGAAAATGGCGAAGACGGTGCTGTACAGGGACTTTTACAATTGGCAGGTATTCCTTGCGTAGGCCCGGATGTGGCAACTTCTGCGGTCGCGATGGATAAGACACTTACGAAGTTGGTAATCGACCACGCCTCCATTCCCCAGGCAAAATGGTACTTAGTCCGCGGCAAGGGTCTTGCAAACCGCATCGATAACATCGCAGATGAGGTGGAAAAGCGGTTTTCCTATCCTGTATTTGTAAAACCTGCCGGCACAGGTTCTTCTGTTGGCGTTTCTAAGGCTGCAGACCGTGAGGCGCTTTGTCAGGCGCTTCTGGAGGCGGCAAAATACGATGATAAAATCCTTGTGGAGGAATTTATCCGGGGTCGTGAAATTGAAGTGGCGGTTATGGGCAATGACAGTCCTGTTGCATCGGTATGCGGCGAGATTGACTCTGGCGCTGAGTTTTATGATTATGATGCTAAGTATGTGACAGATACCTCCGTAGCTTATATCCCTGCCCGGATTTCTCAGGAAACGGAAGAGCAGGTGCGCGACCTTGCAGTAAAAGCCTACAAGGCCCTTGGCTGCCGTGGACTTTCCCGTGTGGATTTCTTTGTAACATACGCAGACAATGGAGTTGTCCTCAATGAGGTTAATACTTTGCCGGGCTTTACCTCAATTTCTATGTATCCCAAGCTCTTTGCGGCCAGTGGAATTCCTTACAGCGCGCTAATCGACGAACTTCTCAGATTGGCGATGGAGGCGCGGGGATGAAGAAAACAGTAATGCTGTCCTTGCGGGGACAGCAGGATTATGCGGATCAGGAACCGGAGATTATCAGCCTTATTACAGAGGGAACGCTGGAAAAAACGGAAAATGGCTGGACGGTTTCCTATAAGGAGAGTGACCTTACCGGTCTGGATGGCGTCACAACAACATTTCAGGTAGAAAAGGACTGCGTGACGCTGAACCGTACCGGAAAACTGGAATCCTGTATGGTTTTTCGGCTTGGTGTGCCCCACGAATCCCTTTACCAAATGGAATTCGGCGCGCTTATGATCTCTGTCTGCGCCACAGCTATCGGCTGGGATATTACAGAATATGGCGGTGTTATTGATCTTCGCTACGACATTGCTATCGAACAGACGGCTATGGGCGTTGTCACATATCATTTGGATATTGGACTAAAAGAATAATGAAATCTAGAAATGCGTTTGCATTTCGGGATTTTTGTTAGGGGGTATTTGTGCCGATGAGCTCATCTGTGGTAACGTCTGGCTCCATCCGCATAAGAGGGATGGTAATAATTTCGCCGGGCTCAGCCTCGTCCAGCAGCTTCTGTACCTCTGCGATGTTAAAGCCATAACCAACAGCTGATTCGGAAATAATAGAGGTCTCCGGGTCAACGGTGGCGTTCACCGGCGCCAAACAAAATTCATAGAAAATTTTAGATGCGCTGGGGGGGTCCGGCTCTATAAGTTTGGTTTCGCCCTCAATCACAAATTTGCGCATACAATGGGCGTTTTGGAGGGTCTTAAAAATCGTTTCAGGATCACACAGATATGTGGGAGAACCCACGGTGATTGTGATGATTTGATTGTTTTCACCAGGAATGGGAGGCGCATTGAGATCCGGCCGTTCACCGCTGATAGTTGCAGTTGTTTCTAAAGCCAGACCGTTGAAGGGCTGTACAAAGGCTTTAAGGATTGCACGGATGCTGGCGGCATCCACATCCACAAAGTCCAGTGGGTCAAGAGAGATTGGCTCACCGCCATCCATATTATCGTTTCGTCCGTGGAGGTATGCCGCATTTGCAATGGAAGCGGTATTGAGTTCTGCTTTTGTATCCAAATAGGTCAAAACCAGAACATTATCCAGAATCTTAACCACAAGATCATCTTTTGGCAGCAGTTCATCCTTGTGTTGTTCCAGCAGCGCAGTTGCTTCACTGACAGTTAAACCTTCGAGAGAAACATAGCCTATGGTCACATTGTGAATTCTTCCGGTTTGGAGCCAGGTGTCCCCATAGAACGAGACCGCCTGGAGAAGAAGTACAAGCGCAAGAACCGAGCAGAAGATAAGCAGTAATGCCGGTACGGCAGTTTTGGCGTCGGGGTGTTTTCTGCTGTGAAAATATGCCTGATCGTCAGCATCGCTTTCTTCGGCTTCCGGGTCATATTGAATTTTCTTTTTCCACATTGCCATATCATTACACCTCAGTGATTGGTGCGTTCATTATATCACATACGAAATAAAATGCAACTATTTGTCGAGAACACACTGGCTGTACTTTTGTACAAACACCTTGCATTGCCGCAGAATATCCACACCGGCTGACAGCTTCAGGCGAAGGGTAGGTTCTTTGTAGTTGGCAAGGAGCTGGACGCGGCCTTTATAGGAAGGATCGCCGCAAAGGGCGCTGACAGCCTGAAAATCAAGGTTTGTCATAGTGAACAGTACCTCGCTGCCTTTTTGACGAATGTCTTTGATGCCGGCTTGCTTTGCCTTGGCGCGCAGAAGAGCAATCTCAATCAGATTCATTACACCCTTAGGCGGATCACCGTAACGGTCAACGATTTCGTCCAGCAGATCGTCCGCATCGCTTTGCGAGCGGATCGCGGCCATCCGCCGGTAGAGATCCATCCGCTCCTCGCCGCGGGAAACGTAGCCTTGATCTACGTTGGCGGTTACGGTCAGGTCTGCGGTACATTCCGGTTCTTTCGGTTTTTCACCACGTTCTTCAAGTACGGCCTCATCTAAAAGTTTCAGATACATATCGTAACCGACACTCATCATATGGCCGGACTGTTCTGCGCCCAAGAGATTACCGGCGCCCCGAATTTCCAGGTCACGCATCGCAATCTTAAAGCCGGAGCCAAATTCTGCGAAATCCCGAATGGCAGACAGCCGCTTCTCTGCAATTTCCGTCAGGTTTTTGTCAGGACGGTAGGTGAAGTAGGCATAGGCGTGGCGGTTGGAACGCCCTACGCGGCCGCGAAGCTGATGAAGCTGAGAAAGGCCAAAGCGGTCTGCGTTTTCGATAATCAGTGTGTTGGCGTTGGGAATATCCAGACCGGTCTCAATAATGGTTGTGCAGACAAGAACCTGAATATCGCCGCTGGCCATAGACTGCATCACATCTCCCAGTGCGTCCTCGCCCATTTTACCGTGGGCAACAGCCACGGAAATACCTGGAATCCGACGCTTTAAGGCGGCAGCGCATTGGTCGATGGTTTCCACGCGATTATGCAGATAGTAGACCTGTCCACCGCGGACAATCTCCCGACGGATGGCATCGTCTATAACTGCATTGCTGTGCTCTATTACAAAAGTCTGTACAGGATAGCGGTCGGCAGGCGGCTGCTCAATGGTGGACATATCCCGAATGCCGGAAAGGGCCATATTGAGTGTCCGGGGAATGGGGGTCGCAGAGAGGGTCAGTACATCTACACCTTGTGAAATCTCTTTCAGCCGCTCTTTGTGGCTGACACCGAACCGCTGCTCCTCGTCTACAATTAACAGACCGAGGTCTTTATATTCTACACCCTTTTGCAGAAGCTTGTGGGTGCCTACAATCACGTCCACCAAACCTTCCTTCAGGTTGCTGATGGTCTTTTTTTGCTGCTTGGGTGTCCGGAAGCGGCTGAGTACATCCACATTCACGGGAAAACCGGAAAAACGGGATAGAATGGTTTGGTAATGCTGCTGTGCAAGCACTGTTGTGGGCACTAAAATGGCCACCTGCTTGCCATCCATTACAGCCTTCATCACTGCGCGGAGAGCAACCTCTGTCTTGCCGAACCCTACGTCACCGCAGAGCAGTCGGTCCATAGGCGTGGGGGACTCCATATCCGCCTTAATATCTGCAATACAGCGAAGCTGGTCGTCGGTTTCCGGGTAAGGGAAGTTGTCCTCAAATTCCATCTGCCATGGGGAGTCGGCCGCAAAGGCATAGCCCTCCTGCCGGCGGCGGGCTGCATAAAGCTTTATGAGTTCCGCAGCCATATCCTTGGCGGGTTTTCTGGCTTTCTGTTTCGTTTTTTGCCAGGCATCCGTACCAATTTTGCTGAGGCGCACATTTCCGTCCTCACCGCCGCCGATATACTTGCTGACCATATCCAGCTGTGTGGCAGGCACAAAAAGGGTATCCGTACCCTGATAAGCAATTTTGATATAATCCTTAACTGCGCCATCCAGACGGATTTGCTCCATAGCCATAAAACGGCCAATACCGTAATTTTCGTGGACAACCAAATCCCCGGGGGTAAGGTCAGTGAATGCATTGAGTTTCTGCCGGTTCGTGGCTGCTTTCGGCTTCTTCCGTGCAGCCGATTTTGCCATAAGCTGCCCTTCTGTCAGTACGGAGAAATGGATAGACGGATACTCCATACCGTAGGGCAGGGTGGCGTCAGAAAGGAAAATTTGGCCGGGTTGTGGCAATGCTTGGAGCGGAATGTATATGCTTGCGTGTACGCCCCTGGCGCTTAGCAGCTCTTGCAAAAGCTCGGCTCTGCGCCGGGAACCGCATAAGACCACGGTGGCGTAGGATAGTTTTTGATAATGGGAAAGGTCTGCTGCTGCGGTGTCCATATTGCCGCCGTAGCCGGGGAGCTGCTTCGCAGTGAGGGACAGCAGCGCCTTGGGCGGACAATCTTCAGGATAGGCAGCCCCGGCAAAGGTATCTAAATATAGAACAGCTTTTTTCTTAAGTGCGGAGCAAAAATCCTCCCAGCAGCAGGTATAATCGCACAGCTCACCGGCAACAGTTCCAGCCCCAAGCAGTCCGTCCAGCATCAGCCCAATTTCATCCTCAAAGGACCGGGCAGCCTTTTTCAGATTGCCGTGGTCGCAAATAATGATGGCGGCATCCTCCGGAAAATAATCGGCTGCACAGGTAAATTCCGGATATATAAGCGCCATATATCGGTCAGAAGCCGCATTTGGCACACCATTTTCGAACTTTTCCAAATCCTTCTGTAAGGTGGAAATCAAAGCCTCGTTGGGCGTTTTTCGGCGTTTTTGTCGTTCAATAAAGCGACCGATATCCCCGCAAAGACCTGTAAGACCCTCCGGGTGGAGAGAGGGTTGTGTTTCACCAATGGGAAGCAAAACCACCTCGTCCGTATTTTCTGTTCT
>JAZQUL010000095.1:0-11182 GCA_045631285.1 Faecousia sp.
TCTATCAGCTGGACAAGAAGGGCAATATTGTGGCTGATAACAGCTATTTTAAGGTGGATTCCAAGGAAGATATCCAGGGGTTCTTGAAGGACTATGTAGAGCCTTATGAAAAAACCAAGGATCTGGGTCTGCGGTGCATGATCACCGGCAATCACGATACCAAGCGCCCCTCTTTCAACCTGGATGATACCGAAAGAAGACTGGCCTACGCACTGATTTTCACCATGCCCGGTGCACCGTTCCTGTATTACGGTGATGAGATCGGCATGCGCTACCGCTGGCTGCCCACCAAGGAGGGTGGCTATCACCGTACCGGCTCCCGTACCCCCATGCAGTGGACCAATGGCAAGAATTTGGGCTTCTCTGAGGCGGATGCCAATGCGCTGTACCTGCCGGTGGATCCCAATCCCGGCAATACCACGGTGGAGGAGCAGGAGAAGGATCCCGGTTCTATGCTGCACTTTGTCCGCAGCTTGATCGCCCTGCGTCATCAGTATGAAGACCTGGGCAATTACAGCCCCTTTGCGGTTTACCATGCGGAAGAAGGGGAGCGGCTCTTTGCGTATAAGCGTGGCAAGATGCTTCTTTGCGTCAATCCCGATGCGGCCGGCGCACAGCTGCAGCTGGATGGCGATTATGAAGTGGTGTTCTCCATGGGCAGCGCCCAGGTAGGGAAGAAGACCCTTCACATGGGCGGCCAGAGCTTTGCGGTGCTGACCCCGAAGGCTTGATTTTTTGACTCCCGGGCAGGCTTTTTCTGCCCGGGAAAAATATTTGAAAAATCTGAAAAAAGTACTTGACTTTTTTGAATGAATGCGTATAATAATCATGTTCCGTTTGGAACATCGCACTTAGAGGATTTGTGTAACGGTAGCACACCGGACTCTGACTCCGTTTGCGGGGGTTTGAATCCCTCATCCTCTGCCAAAAAAAGACCAACCACATTTGTGGTTGGTCTTTTTTTATCATCGGATGGGGATTCGAACCCATCTAAATGCAACAGTCCGGTGGACTGTTGCTTGCCGCCAGCTGGATGGCGGCAACACCTTGATTAAATCGAATCCCTCATCCGAACAGATTTGCTACCACCCAACAGGGTGGCTTTTCTTATTGGCAGAGGATGAGATAGGATTCGAAAGGGCGGCACCAGTGCGCGCACTGGTGTAAAAATTGAGAGCGGGCGAGCAATTTTTAGCCCGTGGGAGAATCCATTGATTGCAAGACGCATCCGTATGGATGTGGATTGCAATCAATATGGGTCGTAGTAGAGTATGAAAGAGCGCCAGCTGGATGGCGGCAACACCTTGATTAAATCGAATCCCTCATCCGACCAAGTTTCTGCTGTTCTTGGATGGCGGCAATGGTTGCAAGGTTATTGCCTTGCAGCCAGCTTTTTTGCTTCCTTTAGTTGCAGTTTGTGATATAATAAAAAATATGTCGCATTCTTCCTGTTTTGTTCGTCATATATACAGAAGGGGGTGAAAGCTATGGATCAAAAGCGCATATACAGCTGGTATGAGCAGTACAAAAATGGCATTTTTCGATATGTGCTGTCGATTACAAAGGATCCTCATTTAGCGGAAGACATTCTTCAAGACACATTTTTGAAAGTGTTGTCCGGAGAAACACCACGAAATCTGGATATGGTCCAGGCGTGGCTCTATCGAGTTGCAAGAAATCTCTGCTTTGATCGTCTGCGCAGGGCAAAGCGGGAACAGTCCCATACGAGAATGCCGGCTGATGTTGAAACGCAATATGCATACATAGACTTGATTTCTTCGCTTTCTCCCAAAGAACAAGAAATTGTAACGTTAAAAATTGTAGGCGGATTGACGCATCGTGAGATCGGTGCTGTGCTGGGTATTTCACCCAAAGCTGCCCAGAAACGATATGAGCGTGCGATCGTCGCCCTGCGTGAACAGGAGGATTAAAATGGAACAAAAACTGAAAAATGCGGCTTCCCAGCTTCCGGAAACGCATTTGCAATTCGATACCGTAGCGGCGAAACCGGCAGAACAAAAGATGCCGTTTGTTGGGAAATCTTGGCGACCTGCCGTGGTTATGATGGCTTGTTTGCTTCTGCTGATGTCCATCGGATTTGGAACTTATGCCTATGCCGCTGAAGTGAAGGAGTACAACACAGCGGTGCAATTCTTCAACGATCACGGCCTATCCACTAAGGGACTCAGCAGGGGAGAAATCAAGGCGGTCTATTGGGATATTACAACAGAATCCTTTACCTATTCCAAGACTGCTGACGTAATTAAGAACAGCGACCAGATTGGAGGTTATGAGATCTGGCCGGACGAACCTACTCCGGAGGATTTGGAAAAACTATGGAACAACGAGGACAATAATGGCGGGTTTGCACCCTACATACTTCCAACATATAGATTCGATACAGATGCCATTGTGAATGATGCAGGCATGATTGTTGGGTGGAAACATTACTTTGCAAAATACGAGGGAACCACCGTCCTTTGGCGTACCTACTTGCCCTTCTTGCGGGGAGACTATTGCGAAGTGGCAGATGGCGTGATCGCATTCGGTCAAGAAACCAGCTATAACAACGGTACAGCAGAAACAGACAGCTGGATCGCAAAGCTGGACCGTGATGGAACTATCCTCTGGATCCACCAGTTGAAAAACGGTTTCGGCAAGGAATATGCTGAGGGTGTTGTTGTAAATGACGATGGCAGCTATACGCTGTTCAGCCGAGGGGATGATCAGTATTTGTGCGTCAGCCGATACACACCGGAGGGAGAGCGCACACTGTATAAGGAAACGGATTTGGGTCCTCATAGTGTGGAACAGATGGCCATTTACGGCGACGGCTATCTTTTGCAGATATCCAAAAACGAGGAAAATGAATTTGCCCGGTTTATCCAGATAGACCAGCAGGGTAATGTGCTCGACGGTTTCTCATATAAGGATGAGAAGAATAACTATGTCATCAAGGATATGACCCAATGGGGCGAAAAAGTATATATTTCTGCTTGCGCTACACCGAAGCTGGGCGAAGAGGAGCCAACCTATGGCGGACGAAACGAAATCGCCCGAATTTTGGATCACGTATTCAATTTGGACGGGTGGAAGATATCCGACGAAGAAATGACGACGATCGTGCGTGACAACTATGCTGCGGTGTTGTTGGTATGCGACCCCAATTGCGGAGGAAAAATACAAGTCTTCTATACCATTCCCGGCTCGCTGGGTGCCGATTTGATCATCTCGAATGATGGACGGCTGATCTGGGAAACGGAAAGTATTACAACCGCATTCTTTTCTCCCGCCACCAGTTCCTACACCATCGGCGGTGTTTGCAGTGTTTACCAATATGCCTTTGATTCGGAAGGTGTGATGGTGGGACGCGGAAAGACGGAAAAGATTACAAGCTTTTATCGGTAAGTGTCGTAGATATCATCACAGAATATAAGTTCGCACCTGTCAAAAAGAAAGCCACGCCAAAATGTGGCTTTCTTTTTGCTATCGGATTTATGAGGGATTCGAACAGGTTAAATGCGGCGCCCTGCGCGACACTTGACAGAGCGCAGCCTTGATTAAAACGAATCCCTCATCCGATCAAGTTATAAAAATCTTTCGAAAGAGATTGTAGGGACATCGCTTCTGCGGTGTCCCTACAAGTATCCCTTGCGGCAAAAAGTAACATATGCTATAATATCCACAAGAGGTGAGTGTAATGAGAGAAAATCACTTATGGAACAGAGCTAAGAAAATTGAATTTCAGGTAGCACCTGAAATCACAGGTGGGTTTGATATTGGCTTTGACGACAAGATTCCCGAAGCAACAAAGGATGGACTGATGCAGTTTGTCTACTGGGTTGAGGACAATTTCTATATGCCCATAACCTTGTGGGTAGATTTTAAGTACAACCATTACCTGATTGACAGGGAGGGAAAGCGGGTTGGTTTTCGGTTCTATTGGGCTGATTTTACCAACTATCCTGTGTTTGACAACCCCGATGACATTCCTGTAATTGAACTACCCGTGAGAACGGAGAGCTGGACGATGGAGGAGATATTAGCATCTTTCATTGAAGCGATCTCGGAGTACTACGGGTGGCTAATGAATGATGGCACCGAACCCAGCGAGGAAGAAACCGAAGAAGTATTGCTGGCATATTTGCGGAATTGTTCCGTATGAGCGAATCCCTCATCCGACCCAATTACAAAAATACCGGTGGAATACATAAATGCATTCCCTACGATATAATACGAAAGTGCATACCGGGAGATTGCCACGGGCATAAATGCCCTCGCAATGACAATGTGTTGTAGGGGTCATTCACGAATGACCCGAAACAAAAAACGCCGCATTGGGCGGTGCACCATAGTGATAAATTGCCTGAAAAGCCGCAGATTTTCCCGATATTGCGTCAAAAATCCTCGAAATCCACAAAGGATTCCTGCGGTTTTTTCCTTATCTCAGAAAAATCTCCATTCTTTTCAGGTGCTATGCAGTTTTGAAGTCGTAACTTTTTTGATTAACAAATAATAAAATTCCCGGAATGCTGACGCATTTCGGGAATTTTTTGTGCAGTTAAGCGAAAAAGGGACGGTTCAAAACCAATTCATCACTATGGCGTACCGCCCTTAGCGGCGTTTTTGTTCTATTTATACACTTACTTTTTCTTTCTTCCCCGCCTTGACCCGGAAATAGTGGCCGATGGCATAAATAATACCGGAGGCAAGGGTGATGCCCAGCATCAAAAGGAACATATTCACAAACCAGCCGCAGGCGGCATAAATGTCCTTAAAGACAGCAAGGGGACTTTGCACATAGGGGGAGATGTAGAAGCAGTTTACTTTATCGCCGAAAATGAGATTAAAGCTTTGCGCCACTACGCAGGCAATATAGTAGACAATGATGCCTTTTGTGTAGGAGCGGCGGTCGTTGCAGACACGCTTACTCAGATAGAGATAAAGGCCGATGAATATGAGGACCATATGCCAGATATAGGCGTGGGCAGTCAGGGTGATGATGGGGTGCTGAATACCGCTTGGTTCTAAAAACGCCATAATGCCGCCAAACATATTGACAGAGAACATAAATTCATAAAGCCAGCTGTTGATTTTTTCGTTCTTACAGAAGGCGCAGAACAGACAAAGGTACATCGGCACCGAGCAGAGCTGGAAGGGAAATACGCCCCAAAAGCCCCAGCCATAGGACTCTACGTGGATGTGGAAAAGGATCTTATAAACCTCAAAGATCAAGAGAATAATGCTGACTGTGGCAAGGACGATGCGGTTTTGCTTTTCGTTCGTGTTCCGCAGGAGATAGGCGCCGAGGATGGTAAGCGCAAGTAAAATCAGGGTGAACGCAATGTGGAAAATGCCGTAGGGCGCAGGCTTTTCCATTGCCCAAGCGGTTTGTTCTAAAAATTCCTTCATAGAAACCCCTCTTTTCAGTTGTAGATAGGTACAGTGTACCATATTTCGACAAATTATGCAAGGGTACTGTGGCTTGACCTTTTATGCCTATGGGTTTATAATGGAAGCACTATTAGGAAAGAAGTGTGGCGTTTTTGGAAAATCACCATAAATCCCTGACCGAGGGGTCGATTTGGAAGGGTATTCTGCTTTTTGCCCTCCCGGTATTTTTAGGAAATGTGTTCCAGCAGCTATACAATGCCTTTGACGCTTGGTGCGTAGGTAATTATATCGGTGACGATGCCTTGGCGGCAGTCAGCTCCTCCGGCAGCCTGATCTTTATGATGGTCAGCTTCTTTAACGGCCTTTCTATGGGCGCCGGCGTGGTCATTGCCCGGGCTTTTGGCGCGAAGCGGCACGATGAAATGCGAAAGGCCATCCATACCGCCATCGCTTTCGGCCTTGTGACCGGCGCGGCGCTGACGGTGGCAGGCGTGGCGCTGACACCTACCATTTTGCGTTGGATGGGAACGCCTGCGGAGGTGCTGCCGCAATCGATTACTTACTTCCGCTATTATTTCTGCGGCGGCCTGTTTGTGGTGATGTACAATATCTTTGTGGGCATTTTGCACGCAGTAGGCGACAGCCGCCATCCCCTTTATTACCTGATGATCTCCGCAACCGTCAATGTGGGTTTAGATATGCTCTTTGTGGCAGGTTTTGGATGGGGTGTTGGTTCTGCGGCCATTGCTACCACAATTTCACAGGGCATCAGCGCGCTGCTTTGCTGCATCCATTTGCTGCGTACCAAAGAGGTCTATCAGGTCAAACTGAAAGAGGTTCGCTTTCATAAAAAGAGCCTTATTGACATCGTCCGCTACGGCCTGCCCTCGGGCGTGCAGAACAGCGTCATTGCTCTTGCCAATGTGGTTGTGCAATCCAATATCAACAGCTTCGGTAAGGCGGCTATGGCCGGCTGCGGTTCCTACTCTAAGCTGGAGGGCTTTGTGTTCTTGCCGGTGACCTGCTTTACGCAGGCATTGTCTACCTTTGTGGGACAAAACTTAGGCGCAGGAAAGTATGACCGGGTCAAAAAGGGTGTGGGTTTTGGTATCGCCTGCTGCTGTATTCTTTCGGAGCTGATTGGCATTGGCTGTTATTTTCTTGCGCCTCAGCTTATCGGCTTTTTCAGCGAGACCCGGGAAGCCATCGACTTTGGCGTCTCCCATATGCGTACTATCTGCCTTTTCTATTTCCTACTGGCTTTTTCTCACTGTATCGCCAGCATTATGCGAGGCGCAGGCAAAGCAACCGTACCGATGTTTACCATGCTGGGCTGCTGGTGCTTGTTCAGAGTTGCCTATATCACCGTTGCGGTGAAGCTTGTAAATCGGCTTACCACTGTTTCCTGGGCGTATCCCATTACCTGGACACTGAGCAGTATTGTTTTCCTGATTTATTTCCTGAAAGCGGATTGGATTCACAATTTCGACCGGGAAAACGCGAAAAAACAGGCAATATCATAAAGAAAAAAGGAGATAACTATGAAATCCATCCGGGATATTTATAAAATTGGACTTGGCCCCTCCAGCTCTCATACGATGGGTCCTGCTTACGCGGCAGAACGTTTCTTGAGCGAATATCCGCGTGCGGACTTTGTCCGGGCCGTTCTTTACGGCTCTCTTGCCAAGACCGGTAAGGGACACGGCACAGACCGGGCTATCGGGGAGAATTTTACCTCGGTAGAACACGAGATTTTATTTGATTGCGAGACACCCACACCCATCCATCCCAATACGGTGACTTTTATCGCCTTTCAGGGAGGCAAGGAGATTGGCAGACGGAGTTTTTACAGCATCGGCGGCGGTGACATCCGTACCGACGGGGAAGAAGCCCTGCCGGAAAAGGAGGTTTATGAGGAAAAGACCTTTGAGGAAATTGCCTTATACTGCAAGAACCACAATATTCGCCTTTCCGATTATGTATTTCAGCGGGAAGAGGAGGAGATTAAGCCCTTTTTGCTGAAGGTATGGCAGGTAATGCAAAATGCCATTAATGAAGGTCTCAGCAAAACCGGTACCCTGCCCGGAGGCCTGTCTGTTGAGCGAAAGGGTCAGTTTCTTCACAGCCAGCGGCACATTGACGAAAGCCCCCAGACCCGTGAAAACCGCCTTGTTTGCGCTTATGCCTTCGCGGTCAGCGAGCAGAATGCAGACTGCGGCTTAATCGTTACCGCGCCTACCTGCGGCTCTTGCGGTGTTTTGCCTGCAGTGCTCAAATATATGCAGGAAAAGAATCATTTCTCCGATCACGATATTCTACGGGCTTTGGCAGTCGCTGGTCTTATTGGGAATGTGGTGCGTACCAATGCCTCCATCAGCGGCGCGGAATGTGGCTGTCAGGCGGAGATCGGCACAGCCTGCTCTATGGCAGCAGCAGCTTTGGCAGAACTGTTTGAAATGGGCATTGACCAAATCGAATACGCAGCAGAAGTGGCAATGGAGCACCATTTGGGACTGACCTGCGACCCGGTCTGCG
The DNA here is from genome assembly GCA_045631285.1 of Faecousia sp. Taxonomy (GTDB): domain Bacteria; phylum Bacillota; class Clostridia; order Oscillospirales; family Oscillospiraceae; genus Faecousia. The sequence goes on from JAZQUL010000095.1 coordinate 7,930, forward strand.
GCCTTGTGCAGATCCCCTGCATCGAGCGCAACGCGGTGGCGGCAATGCGGGCAATCAACGCGCTGAGTTTAGCGAATTTCCTCTATGCCAGCCGAAAGGTTTCCTTCGATGTGGTGGTAGAAACGATGTATCAAACCGGCAAGGACTTATCCCATCTTTACCGCGAAACCGCCGAAGGCGGCCTCGCAAAGCTGTATAATCAATAAAAAAGCTCGCCCAATCGGGCGAGCTTTTGCTTTTTTATTTCGTAATATCTCTTGCCACGTGGATGCCGCTGGCGGAGGCGTGGGAGAGGGAATGGGTGATGCCGCTGCCGTCACCGATGATATAAAGACCGGGGTAGCAGGATTCCAAACGCTCGTTGACCTCTACCTCCATATTGTAGAACTTCACTTCTACACCGTAAAGGAGGGTATCGTCATTGGCGGTACCGGGGGCTACCTCATCGAGGGCGTAAATCATTTCGATAATGCCGTCTAAAATCCGCTTAGGCAATACCAGACTCAAATCGCCGGGGGTTGCCTGCAGGGTGGGGGTAATGAAGGCTTCTTCAATACGTTTTGGGGTGGAGCGCTGACCGCGGATCAGATCGCCGAAGCGCTGCACGATGACACCGCCGCCCAGCATATTGCTAAGCCGCGCGATAGACTCGCCGTACCCGTTACTATCTTTGAAAGGCTCGGAGAAATGCTTGGCAACCAGAAGCGCAAAATTGGTGTTCTCGGTCTGCAAAGCGGGATCGTCGTAGCTGTGACCATTGACGGTGATGATGCCGTTGGTGTTCTCGTTAACCACTGCACCACGGGGGTTCATACAGAAGGTACGGACCTTGTCGCCGTACTTTTCAGTGCGGTAGACGATCTTGCTTTCGTACAGTTCATCGGTAATGTGGGCAAAAACGGTGGCGGGCAGCTCCACACGAACGCCAATGTCCACACGGCTGGACTCGGTGGGAATATTCAGGTCTTTACAGACCTTCTCCATCCACTTACTGCCGCTGCGACCGACAGAGACAATACACTTTTCACAGGTATAAGTGCCTTTTTCGCACTCCACTGCATAGCCACCATCTGCGGCTTTTAAGGACTGGACAGGCGTATTGAAGAAGAAATCTACCTTATCTTGCAGGTAGGCATAGAGGTTTTCCAGCACTACATAGTTCACATCCGTGCCCAAATGACGCACCGATGCATCCAAAAGGTGAAGATTGTGCTGGATGCAGACAGTCTTAAACCGGGTGCCGGCCGTAGAGTAAAGCTTAGTGCCCTCACCGCCAAATTTCAGGTTGATGTCGTCCACATAGCGCATCAGCTCCAGCGCCTGCTTCTTACCGATATATTTGTAGAGCGTGCCGCCAAAGTCGTTGGTAATGTTATACTTACCGTCGGAAAATGCGCCTGCGCCGCCAAAGCCGCTCATAATGCTGCAGCTTTTGCAGCTGATACAGGATTTCACTTTGTCGCCGTCGATGGGGCAGCGGCGCTTATTTAAGGCGTGGCCTGCCTCAAAAACCGCCACTTTAAGATCGGGATTGTGCTGCATAAGCTCGTAAGCGGCAAAAATACCGCCGGGGCCTGCGCCGATGATGATTACATCATAATTCATAGAGTTGTCCTCCTGATAATTTTCGGGGGGCTGTGCAAGCGCACATACCAAATTATTATAACATAGTTTTTTGAAAAAGTAAATCCCAGTTTAAAAGAACCGGAATTTGCCGAAAATGCTTGCAATCGCCAGCGGTAAATGCTACAATAACGCCAATAAAAAGTCAGGACTTTTCTTAGAAAAAGAGGATAAGAATTATGTTAGGATACCTGTTTTTAGCCGGCGCGGTGCTGTCCAGCGCGGCAAGAGGCTTTTGCGCCAAGAAAACAAGTGGCTACACTCCCAGTACGGCGGCTGCGGTCTTTACCAATATCATCCGTCTGCTGCTCAGCTCCGTAGCAGCGCTGCTTTTCGTGCTGGTGACCACCGATATAAGCGCGTTAATTCCCACACCCAAAATGCTGCTCATTTCCCTCCTTGCAGGTGTGTCCACGGCGGCGCTGTTGGTGTCCTGGCTGCTGGCGGCAAGGAAAAGCGCCTATATGATGCTGGATATTTTTCTGACTATGGGTGTGCTCATTCCCCTTGTGGGCAGCAGTATGTGGTTTGGGGAAGATGTGCGGCTGACCCAGTGGATTGGACTTGCCATCCTCTTTGTGGCTGTGATTATTATGTGTTCCTATAATAATACCATCAAGGCGAAAATCACCCTTTCTTCGTTACTGTTATTGCTCCTTGCTGGCATTTCCAACGGCACGGCAGATTTTTCCCAAAAGATCTTTATTAAGCTGATTCCTGACGGCAACATCGCGGCCTTTAATTTCTACACTCAACTGATTGCTACGGCCGTACTGGTCATTACCTGGTTTATAGTACCCAAGGAGCCGGCCACCGTTAAGAAAATCGAATTTAAGAAGATTTTCGGTTATCTGACCGTTATGGCCATCAGCCTCTTTACTGCCAGCTATTTTAAGACCTTGGCGGCAAATGAGCTGCCTGCCGCACTGGTCTATCCCCTCAATCAAGGCTCGTCTCTCATCATTTCTGCCCTGATGGCGGCAATGTTCTTCAAGGAAAAAATCAACCTGAAGGCGGTGGTCGGTATTTTGCTTGCCTTTGTAGGTCTTATAACCATCAATGTACTATAAAAGAGAAAGGGCGTGTCATTATGTTGGAACGGATTTTTAAGCTCTCAAAAAACAGAACAACTGTCAAAACGGAGGTCGTAGCCGGTATCACTACCTTTATGACTATGGCGTACATTCTGGCGGTCAACCCCAGTATCCTGGCCGATGCCGGTATGGACCCCTCCGCAGTGCTGCTCGCTACTGCTATTTCCTCCTTTATTGCTACTTGCTGTATGGCTCTTTCTGCCAACCTTCCCTTTGTCTTGTCTGCGGGTATGGGCCTCAATGCTTATCTTGCCTATACCGTTGTCCTTGGCTTCGGTTATAGCTGGCAGATTGCCTTGCTGGCGGTTTTTGCAGAAGGTCTGATTTTTATTATCCTCTCCTTAACCAATGTCCGGGAAGCCATCTTTAATGCCATTCCGCTGACCCTGAAGCGGGGCGTTTCTGTGGGTATCGGTTTGTTTATCGCATTTATCGGTCTGCAAAATGCCGGCCTTGCGGTGGATTCCTCTACACTGGTCACAATTACAAGCTTTACGGAGCAATTCTCCACCCACGGCATCTGCGCTTTGCTGGCG
>JAZQUL010000096.1:0-2881 GCA_045631285.1 Faecousia sp.
GTTTGACGGGTCGTCGAGGGCGCCGACCCCCACGAGGAAAACGAAGGTGCATACTGGGAGATTGCCACGGACGGCAGAGCCGTCCTCGCAATGAAGTCGGAGGCCAAGCGGTCTTAGGAAGACAAGACCTGATAACAACTCCTTGGCTCACAGAACGACATGGCTACGATCCGACTTGTGCGGTTTGACGGGTCGTCGAGGGCGCCGACCCCCACGAGGAAAACGAAGGTGCATACTGGGAGATTGCCACGGACGGCAGAGCCGTCCTCGCAATGACGGTGGGGATGGGGGCGCGGTTTGGCGGGTCGTCGGGGGCGCCGACCCCTACGAGGGAGAACGGATCCTTCGACTACGCACTTCGTGCTTCGCTCAGGATGACAGAGGAGGGACGAGGGTGCGGTTTGGCGGGTCGTCGAGGGCGCCGGTCCCTACGGCGTTGCATTTAGATGGGTTCGCGTTCGCCAGAACCAAAAAGAACACCATCCATCCGGGTGGTGTTCTTTTTCAATAATGCAACTATTTTCAGTTAATCAAATAACTTTTTATATTCTCTTTGGATGATTTCTCCCATCTTTTGTGGGGTATCAAAACAACCGTCTTCAAACCACATTTTGGCGACGGAATAGACACCATTTCTAAAAAAGAGCTTTTTATAATCGGCAGCGGTTTGTTATCCCTTTTCTGGATAAGAAGCCTCATTTCAGCAATTCATCCGTTAGGCGTAGGATCTCCGGTGCGATTTTTTCTCTCTGTTTTTTCAGCACCCGGTTATAGAGGGGATATGCCAGTGCCACCAACACCATACCGACAACACCGACAGCGATGCCCATAACCATAGCGAGGTTACCCAATGCTGCACCGATCTGCGTCATAGCAAGGCTCATACCGGTGCCCATGATCAGCGCACCGATGATGCCCACCGCAAGGGATGCGGTCTGGGCCTTCTGTGTGGGAACGGCGTGAAGCTTGCGAAGCTGCTCCATTTTATTCTCTTCCTTGGGAAGATATTTTTTGCGTATATTCTCTACCTCCTGCTGCTGAGCAGCGGAGTAAGTAAAGCTAAATCCTTCTTTATTCTCCATCTTTGATTCTCCTGATTTCTTTATTTGCGTTTACAATAAGAATTACCGAAAGCGTCACAACCGTTATGCTGACACCCGCACCGGTGAGGATGATAAAAATGCGCTGGTTTTCCGGTGTTAAACCTGCACCGAATTGCGCGAACATAGCGGTTTCCAGGTTCAGCAGGGAAACCAGTGCTGCCGACAGGCTGACGATCTTCGCCGTGGACATGACGGGACTGCCCATTTTTCTGAATTTCACAATATCCACAATGGACATGGTAAGGGCGTAAAATGTATAAAGCGCCATCACATAGATCATCATACCGGGATAATCATAGCCCCGATGCTGGTAAAGGATCATCAGCACCGCACCGCTAAGGGACAGATTGATGAGCAGCAGAATATAGGCGCAGATTCGGGATCGTTTTCACTCACCCAGAATGTTGGTGCCAATCTTTTGGATGCGGACATACCGAACCAGAAGAAAACGCATCACCGCCATGATCACATAGTATACCGCCAGCACCATAAACCAGTAGCTTTTTAGCAGATACCAGGACCAGAGGTTGATGCCCACATAGAGCATACTCATCACAAACGACACGGAAAGGGAAAAGCCCGTGCGAAATGCTCTGTCCGTCATATATCGGTTGCCGAAGGGATTATTATAGATTTTCTGTTTAATCGTGCTGTACTGCTTTGGAAGTACCATAACACAAAAGACCGTCACAACGCTGAGTGTGTAAAACGCCAGCGCATAGACAATATAGGCAGGTATGCTCTGCTCTATGCCCTTGACGAAAACAAGGGTAAGCGCTCCAGCGCTGACGACCACCAGGACCACCATCAGCCAAACGGGAGGAAACAGCAGTTTCTTTCCGATTTTCTTCCAATCCATAGCGTTACCTCTTAAATTTGACCGTGAAGGTACTGCCGGCCCCATAGACGCTTTGGACGCCAATCTCGCCGCTGAGTATGTCCACGACCCGCTTTACCAGCGCCAAGCCAAGACCGTTGCCTTGGGTGGCATGGGAGGTATCGCCCTGGTAGAACTTTTCAAAGATATGCTGTCCTACCTCAGGCTTCATACCGCAGCCGGTATCGCGTACCTGTACGACAACACTACCATCCTCCGTTTTTAGTGACAAGCCGATCCTGCCGCCATCCGGGGTAAATTTCACAGCGTTGGAAATCAGATTGTTCCAGACCAAACTCAGAAGTTCCGGGTCGGACTTGATACGCACATCGTCTGCAATGTCCGTTTCGATTTCCAGGTTCTTGGCTTCCCAGGCATCCTCAAAGACAAGCAAACATTCACACAACTGCTCACTTAAGTCAAATTCCTTGGGCTGGGGGAATATCTGCTGATTTTCCAGTTTGTTCAGCTTCAGAATGTTGGTAATCAGCTGCGCCAGCTTGCGGGCGGCTTCGGAGATCGCCTTGGCATATTCGCATCTTTCTTCCTCTGTAATACCGGGACGCTGGAGCATAGTTGCATAGTTACCCATCACCGCCAAGGGGGTCTTCAGCTCGTGGGATACGTTGGCAATAAAGTCCGTGCGAAGGGTCTCCGTACCGGCCAGTTCTGCTGCCATGGCATTGATGGCCATACCAATCTGGTTAAAACCCTCCATGCCTGCGCCGTGCATCGGTCTGACCCGGACAGAAAAATCGCCCTGCATGATCCGCTCGGTGGCCTCGGTAATGACCTTTACCGGTCGCTCTACCATAATCTTTCGGCGCACATAATCGATGGTACCAAAAAGCAAGGTCAGAAGCAGCACATTCAGAAAAGTCACCTTTGCGGCAGCGCCGAT
>JAZQUL010000097.1:0-4412 GCA_045631285.1 Faecousia sp.
AGAAAGGTCGTGGTACATATGGATATCTTTACAGGTCAGGGAAAGCGTTTTTTGCAGCGGCTTTCGGCGCACCCCCAGATATATGCGATTTTAGGCGGCTGCGGGTACTTTTTGGCGGGATTTTGCCTCAGCGCCGCCAGCTTAAACCAACATTTTCTGCCTTTATCCGTAGGCCTTATTTGCGCCTGCAATGGGGTGTCAGCGATGCTGGCCGCGGTAGGTAGCATCTGGGGATACTTGGTGTTTTGGAACGCGCTGCAACCGGTGGCTTGGTGCGGTATCGCGCTGCTGCTGTCGGCTGTTTTGGGGGATAAACGGATTTGCCGGGCGCTCCCGCTGCTGATGCCTATGGCGGCGGCCTTTGCGGTGGCAGTTTCCGGGGTCTTTTTTCAGTTGTCCGGGGAGGACGCGCCGCCTATCGTCATTTACATTTTGCGGGTACTGCTGGCCGGGGTGACTTGCGGACTGTTCACCCGTGTACTTCGGGAGCGCAACCCCCTCTATGACTGGTTTGCCTGCGGCTTTGCTGTGCTGGCGCTGGCGCAAATCTTGCCCATACCTTATTTGGGACTGGGCTACCTTGCAGCGGGCGCATTGGTTGTCCGTGGGGCATTCCCGGCGGCCGCGCTGGCGGGTCTTGCGTTGGATTTGGCGGGAATTACACCGCTTCCCATGACGGCAATTTTGTGCCTTTCCTACTTAATCCGCTTTTTGCCAAAGCAGCCTCTTTGGCTGGGTGGCGCTACGGTGGTATGTGTCTGCGGTATGGTGATGTATGTGTGCGGTGTTTGGGACATTACGCCCATTCCGGGACTGTTTTTTGGCGCCATGGGAGGAACTTATCTGCCCAGTCAGGCGCCTCTGAGCCACCGCCGGGGCGCAATTGGACTTGCCCAAGTGCGTTTGGAGCTGGCAGCCGGGGTGATGGGACAGACGCGGCAGCTTCTGGCGGAAATCCCGGAGATGCCTGTGGATGAGGACTTGCTAGTGCAAAAGGCGGCGGAGACCGCCTGTAACGGCTGCAGTTATCGGAAAAACTGTAAGGACTATCGTCGCATCGCCCAGCTTCCCGGGGCGCTGCTTCATAAGCCGCTGCACAGCAGCGAGGAACTGCCCATCGTCTGCAAAAAAAGTGGGCGGTTTCTTGCCCAGCTCCACCGCAGTCAGGAACAACTGCGCTCTATTATGGCAGACCGGGAGCGGCAGCGGGATTATCGGTCGGCAGTACTCCAGCAGTATGGCTTTTTGTCCGGGTATTTACAGCAGCTATCCGATACCCTGACCCAAAAGGCGGACAACATCCGCGACCATTACCGGGCGGAAACAAAGGTTTATTGCAACCACCCTGCACCCGGCAGCGGTGACCGTTGCCTGCGGTTTTTGGGCACGGGAGGGAAATACTATGTGATTCTCTGTGACGGAATGGGGACAGGCCCGGAGGCAGCATTGGAGGCAAAGACCGGTGGAGAATTGCTCCGAAAATTATTGCTGGCAGGTTATCCGGCAGAGCATGCATTGGGAAGCCTTAACAGCATCTGCGCCCTCCGGGACAGAGCCGGAATCTTAACGGTGGATATGGCAGAAATCCACTTAGGTACGGGAACGGTAAGCCTATATAAATGGGGCGCTGCGCCGTCCTATCTCATTGCAGACGGAAGAACCGATAAATTGGGCATTGCCACACCGCCGCCCGGTCTTTCTGCCTCCGGCTGGCAGCCGCCCGCCAAGCGGGTCAGTCTCCGGGGCGGCGAAAGGCTTGTGATGGTCAGCGATGGCGTAGGGGAGGAAAGCGCGTTCCGCATTTGCCGGGAAAAGGCAGGCGCCCCGGACGAAATCTTAGCCCGCTGCCTGCTGGATTGCGGCACTTACCAAGGGGACGACGATGCCACCGTAGTCTGTGTCCGGTTGAAAGATGGATAAAAAAATCGGCACCTTTCACGGTGCCGATTTTTCGTTTAATCGTCTTTTCTGAAATAACCCCGCAGGCAGAGGATCAAACCGATAATCAAACCTGCAAAGAAAGTAACTGCTCCTGCGCCTACTCCGTTTATCCACGCGATGTAGCCAAAGGATGCGAGGATCAGGATGGCGATGCCGAGAAGCATCGTTTTAATGGATTTCATATGGAGTCCTCCTATGAGAGGGGTTTTTTTAGAAAGAAGCCTGGGCGATCATAGCCTCTGCCAGCTTTTCGAAGCCTGCGATGTTAGCGCCGGCAACATAGTTGCCTTCCATACCGTAGTCCTTGGCAGCTTGGTCCAGATTTTTGAAGATGTTGACCATAATGGTCTGCAGCTTCTCGTCCACCTCTTCCACGCTCCAGGAAAGACGCTGAGAGTTCTGGCTCATTTCCAGACCGGAGCAGGCAACGCCGCCTGCGTTGGCAGCCTTGCCGGGGCAGAAGAGAACGCCGTTCTCCTGCAGATAGTGAGTAGCTTCCAGGGTGGTGGGCATATTTGCGCCCTCACAGACAGCGGTGCAGCCGTTGGCAACCAGCATCTTGGCATCGTCCAGCAGCAGCTCATTCTGGGTAGCACAGGGCAGCGCAATGTCGCACTTTACAGACCATACACCGCGGCCTTCCTTATATTGGGCACTGGGACGGGCGGCGGCATAAGCATCCAGCCGTGCGCGGCGAACTTCCTTAACGTCCTTTAAAAGCTCTACATCGATGCCCTCGGGATCGTAGATCCAGCCGGTGGAGTCGGAGCAGGTAACAACCTTAGCGCCCATAGCAGTAGCCTTTTCGATGGCGTAGATGGCAACATTGCCTGCGCCGGAAACGGTGACAACTTTACCGGCAATGTCCATATTGTTTGCCTTCAGCAGCTCGCGGGTCAGGTACAGCAGACCGTAGCCCGTTGCCTGCTTACGGCCCAAGGAGCCGCCGTATGTCAGACCCTTGCCGGTCAGTGCGCCGCCCTCGTAAGCGCCGCGGATGCGGCGGTACTGGCCGTACATATAGCCGATCTCCCGGGCACCAACGCCGATGTCACCGGCGGGAACGTCGGTATCAGGTCCGATGTACTTCTCAAGTTCGGTCATAAAGCCCTGGCAGAAGCGGAGAATCTCGCGGTCGGTCTTGCCCTTGGGGTCAAAGTCGGAGCCGCCTTTGCCGCCGCCCATAGGCAGACCGGTCAGGGAGTTCTTAAAGCACTGCTCGAAAGCCAGGAACTTCATAATGCTAAGGTTTACAGAGGGATGGAAGCGGAGACCGCCCTTGTAGGGACCGATAGCGCCGTTAAACTGGATGCGGTAGCCGTTGTTGACGTGCGTGTTGCCCTCGTCATCCTGCCAAGGCACCCGGAACATAATCACGCGCTCGGGATTTACCATCTTCTCCAGCAGCGCTTCCCGACGGTAACGCGCCTCGTTCTTTTCGATCACAGGACGCAGGGAGGAAAGCACTTCCTTGACCGCCTGCTGGAATTCCTTCTGATCGGGATTTTGTTGAGCAACCAGCTCTAATACTTCATCAATATAACCCATATTGGTGACCTCCTGATTAAAATCTTTCTTTATTTTAGCAAATGAAAAAAACGATTGCAACAGTTTTTTCGAAGAAAACCTGCCAAAGTGTGCATTTGCTACGAGGACAAATGTGTATATTTTGACGACAGAGGCATATTTTCGGCTGAAGGGCCATAGATTGTCCCGAGGAGGGATAAGATGAAAAGGAAGAAATGGACTCTGGTTGCCATCGGTGTTTTTTGCCTTTTTGGCATTGCGGCCAGCATTTTTGGAGAAGCAGTCCCCACGGGCAGTTGGGGCTTGCGCTTCCACACGGAGGGGGAGGCGCCGGAAGGCTCTGCCGGGGTATCTCAGCTTCAAAAATATGACAGCGCATTTTTAGGGGATACCAGCGAAAAAACGGTCTATCTGACCTTTGATGCAGGCTATGAAAACGGTTGTACGGAAAAAATCTTGGATACATTAAATAAACATAATATAAAAGCCGCCTTTTTCCTTGTGGGCAATTATATGGAGCGAAACCCTGACCTTGTGCGGCGAATGGTGAATGAGGGACACATCGTGGGCAATCACACGATGCACCATTATAATATGGAGAAAATCTCCGACCCGGCGGCCTTTGCAGAAGAATTGCAGGAGTTGGAACAGTTATTTTTTGATATCACCGGCAAAGAGCTTCCCAAATACTACCGCCCACCCCAGGGTATCTACAGCGAGAAAAATCTGCAAATGGCGCAAAAGCTGGGGTATAAGACGGTTTTTTGGAGCCTTGCCTATGTGGATTGGAATAACGATTCCCAGCCATCTGCCCAGCAGGCTTTTGATAAGCTTCTGCCAAGGATCCACAACGGAGCGGTGATCCTGCTGCACTCCACATCTCAAACCAATGTAGAAATTCTTGAACAACTTCTCACCCGCTACACAGAAATGGGTTACCGCTT
>JAZQUL010000098.1:0-1555 GCA_045631285.1 Faecousia sp.
CAAAGAAAACAATACGTCCTTGGAGAGGGACACGAAAAACTACTACTCTATAATACAAGGAGTAACATTATGAAAACCGGTTATGCAAGAGTCTGTATCAACCCTCCTTACGGCGCGCCTATTACGGGCTATTATGAAGCCCGCTTTGTAAAAGGCATTGCCGACAGCCTATATGCCCGCGCTGTAGCGTTTGACGACGGCGAAAGAAAAGCCGTTATTATCGCGCTGGATGTGTGTTACTTGGCGCAAGCGCTGTATGAAGATATTAAGAAAGCAATTATGGACGTCTGTGACATTGAGAAAGATGCCATCTTTATCAACTGCTCCCATACCCATACCGGCCCGGTTATCGGCAAGGATTTCGCATCCGATCTGAGAAGCCCGGATGGCTATATTCCCTTCCTGATTGGCTGCGCGCGGGATGCCGCTGTCTATGCGCTGAACGACCTCCACGAATCTACTGTGGAAACCGCCCAAGGTCAAGCAAAGAACATCTCCTTCATCCGCCGTTATCGGATGAAGGACGGCTCTGTGGCCACCAACCCCGGTGTCAACAATCCCGACATTGACCATGCCCTGGGCGAGCCAAACGAAACCGTCAAGCTGGTCAAGATCCTCAGAGAGGACGCCGACGACATTTTCATCGTCAACTTCGGTACGCATCCCGACTCTGTGGGCGGTGAGTACATCAGCGCTGATTTCATGGGCTATGTCTGCTCCATTCTGGAGCGAGCAGTTCCCAACACCAAGTGCGTCTTCCTCCAAGGTCCGCAGGGTGACGTAAACCACGTAAACGTCCACCCCACTCCCGGTGAGAGCGCCATTTCCGTCATCGATTTTGACAGTGTTCCCAGAAGCCTGAAGCACGCCGAACATATGGGCCGCATTATTGCCGGCGCTGTCCTTTCCGTCTGCTCCATCACCGAGCCTGTAAAGACAGACAAAATTTCTTACAATTCCAAGCGCGTGGAACTCCCCTCTCACAAGGAAAACCACCGGCTGGAGGAAGCAAGATACATTCACGATATGTATGCATCCGGTCGCGCCCACGAACTTCCCTATAAGGAGATGGCGCTGACCACTGCTGTTGCCGAAGCCAGACGGATTGTCAATCTGGAGCACGGCCCCGAATCCTACCCCTTCTTCCTTTCTGCTATCAAAATTGGCGACTTGGTATTTGCAGGCATCGGCGGCGAGCCTTTCACCGAACTGGGCAACCGGATCTGCGCAGATTCTCCCTTTAAGGAAACTGTCCTCTGTTGCCTGACCAACAGTGCAGGTGGCTACATCCCCACCCGGAAAGCCTACGAAGAAGGCGGCTACGAAGCCAGGACTTCCAACCTGCGTCCCGGCGGCGATGATATCATTGCCGAGGGTATGCGCCAACTGCTGAACGAACTTTAATATCATTTTCAAATAAAAATACTGATGACACCTGCAAGGAGATGATGGTGTTGAAAAACAAAAACGTCAATATGTTATCCGGCTCGGTTATGAAAGGCCTGCTGGCCCTGTCCTTCCCCATTATGATTATGAATGTGGTCCAGAATATCTT
>JAZQUL010000099.1:0-6751 GCA_045631285.1 Faecousia sp.
AATCCATTTTTCATAGAATTTCTTGGAGTCCAGAAGAAGCATACCTCCGGCAGATGCCGCTTGTCCGTCGCCCGTATAGCCCAGTCGCTCTCTGTGGGGGCAATCCGAAGGAAAGCTTCCGTGCATATTGTCCAGTTGCGTTCTTAAAAATGCATCATACAGGAAATTCCAGCCTTCGCTATCACTATCGAATGTAGAATTCACCGGTGTATTACTGTGGATAACCAGCACCTCCGGATCGGTTCCGGGACCTTCGATTTCAAAATAACGGAAGGAATGCCATACGAATTTAGGAGCAAAAGACCTATTGTAGTTTCCGCAGATAAAAGTGTCTTCCATAATCTGTTTGCGTCCGGATCTGCAGGTATATTCCGCGCCGCATGCAGATGCAAAATTCAGCTCTCCACCACTTATCTTTTCTGCAAAGCGAAGACGAATTGTTTCACCGCTTTTTCCGGTTGACCAAACACGGACAACACCGCTGATATTCTCCCCTGCATCCCAAATAGAATGCCGTTCGTCGCGGAAAATACACTTGGGTACAATGGTGCGGATCACGCGATCTGCCGGAGCTGTCTGTTCTGTGAGAATGCTGTCCGGAGCCGGCAAAATCATCACTTGTCGAAGAATTTGGGTCTCCTCTCCAATACGCGCATCGTGTACCTCTCCTGTGAATATTTGGTTTTCCACGATTTCACTGGGATACCACTGTTCACTACCATCAGAAATCACAGCATCCGCGCTTTGTGTTTCAATGCGATAAATTGCCTTAAGCTTTGCGCCGTAACGGGTATCGCCTTCGGCTAAGCGTTCCGTTTGACGATACCAACCGTTGCCCAACTGGATTTGAAGGACATTTTCCCCCCTTTGCAGCAGGTGGGATACATCATATCGGCAATAGTAAATCCGATGAGTAAAGGTATCGTGGACCGGGTAGTAGAACGTATCAAATGTATTGCGCCGTTCATAGTCAGATGCCACCGGTATCAGTAAATCTGTCGTCACCAAATGGCCATTCAGTTTAGCTTCAAAGTACCCAAGTCCCGTAATAAACAGCGTCGCAGAATCGACGCAGTCCAGAGAAAAGCGTCTTTCAATGATGGGAGACTGACAGTCTTCACAGTCAGGAGAAATCCACTTTGCATCCAAGAACGGATTATCATTCTTCATAGGAATTGCTCCTTTCCAGCGCACATAACGCAATTCCAAATACTGATGTATGGAAGGTTATTATCCTCTTTCTTACTATTAGTGCATTCTGAAGTCCAACTGATAAGGAAGCGGATATGCCTCAAGGACAGCAGCTTCCGTAATACTCTCGGGAGAAACAGATTTCTCCTTTGCAATAATCAGCCGATACAATTCTACCCAGAGCTGGGAAATAGAGTACTCGCCTTCCTTCAAGTCGTTGACAACCAGCTTCTCTGTAAGCAACGCTCTGGCTTCCTCCAGCCGTTCCAGCTTGATCAGACATACGCCAACAAAGAACAGGATACGACCATTTTTCTTCATAGCATCGCTCAGATTGTCGTATACATCCAGGAATTTGGCGTGCCGTCCGTCTGCAATCAATGCGTCGGCGCAATCCCACAGCAGAGGACGATAATCGGGGATTAACTCCACAGCCCGCAGCATATTATCTGCGGCAGACTTGGTATCCCCATAGACATTTTTCTGAATCTGCGCCATACAGCGAAGAGACCAGGCATTCTCCTGCAGCTGATTGGATCGACCAAAATACACCATAGCATCATCAAACTGGCAGTCTGCACAGTAGATTACGCCAAGCTGGTAGTAATCGTACCAATTCTCCCGAAGATTCTTCTTTAAAAGATTCTTCCAGAACTCTCCGGAAACATAGCTTACAACGGGCTGCTTCACATCGCGATCCGGCAAAGTGCCCTTCTCAAGCAGGTGCATCCAATCTTCCTGCTCCGCGCGAATGCTCTCCTGGGGGAAAGTATTGATTTGGCTGATGGACAGCGGACGAATCTTGTTTTCCACCGCGCCCCAGCCGGAACCGAAATACACAGGCGTCTCCTGGCCGACAAAATCAAAGTGTCCTTCGTCCAGATAATCAAACTTGCCGGAAATTGTCTCCTCCAAGTGATCTGCTGCAGCATAGTAATCCGGATCGTGGAGGCGCTTTGCATCTGTGCTGACACCGCAGTAGCCCTCTGTCCACTGGATGGTGGACTTTTTATCCATCACAAAGTGCTCCAGCTGGGTCTTGAGGAGACCAGCCTGGATCTCTACATAAGGTTTGTAGCCGTCAGACAGCCATTCGTTCCAGTGGCGTCCACCCTGCTGTCTGCCCCAAATAAACAGCTTTCTGCCTTGGAGCAGCGGTTCGGAGAACTGAACCAAGCCCGAACCATCCTGATCCACAGCGGCTACCCACTTCTTTCTGTCCTTAGCAATCTTGTAGAAGAAGTCGCCGGAACGGTAAATCCGTTCAGGATAGCTGACATCCACCGGCTTCTCCATACCTTTGACGTGCATCACAGGAAGCGGTGCGGCATCCAATACATAACCGGTATCGTCATAGTAGCTGACAAAGGTCTCCTTAGCCGGAGACAGCACGCGCAAGCCCTCCTGCTCGTCCACAGCAATGTTGGACCACCAGTACATATACTTTTCTTTATCTTCCGTGTTTTCGATGATGGGATGTACCAGCAGCACATCATCCTTCAGTGTCGCGCAAACAGAATAGACAATACCGCGGATGCGCTCATATTCGTACATTTTGAGTACCGGTTCGCCATAGCGATTAGTACACTGACAAGCGAACATAGGCGAACAGGTCAGGGGGTTATGGCCCTTGATTCCCACGTTCCATTCCACACCGCCAGAGAACCAGGCATTACGCAGAGAAAGGTTCGCAGGCTGGAACACAGCATTGCAGTACAGCAGCTCCTTTCCCTGCTTTTTGTCAATCAGTGACCAGAGACGGCCACCGAGGGAGGGCAGAAAAGTTGCCTTCAAATACTCATTTTCCAAGACGGCCGCGGGGAATGCAGTCATACTCCGCTCTCTGTCGTAGCCATCCTGAATACAGTAAGGAAGCAGTGTGCTGATCATACCCTTGCCGATCAGTTTACGCTCCTCCTGGGTAACATTATCGGTCACCCGGATAGGCGTATGGATATACTTATTATTCATAATATCCGGCAAGCAACTTTCCTCACCCAAGCTTGCCGCATCCATATAAAAGTTTTCAAACCGCAATTGTGTCATTTATATTACCTCTTATATTGCATTGTTGCTGATTTTTTGAGAAACCCTTTGTTCTATTTTGATTCATCTGCTGGCAGAGAACGAACAGAGGGTTTCTTTCCAAATTTACATCAAACTTCCCATCAGCCGATTATTCCGGCAATTTATCCAATTCCGATTCATGAAGCTTTACACCGCTGCTCCGAAGTCTTTCCTGAAGCGCGCAGACGGACAATGTTGTAAAATCACTCGTCATAGCAGCTGCTGTGCCTGCGGCTTGTCCTGTAACAGCGCAGGGAGGAATTACGCGAGAGATGTCCCACATAGGATCCGTCACGCTGATGCAACGACCCGCTACGATTAAGTTGGGCACCTGGGCATTATACAGCGTTGTCAGCGGAATTTCGTAAACAGGACCACGTTTTTTCCAGTTGGGAATCAAGCCCACACTATCGGAAAACTCCTTATGCAGTTCAGAATCATCCATCGTATACTGTCCCTCGAGTCTGCGGCTCATACGAACCTGCAGCATAGAAGGCAGCGTCACAATTTCATAGCTATCGTCGGTTTGTCTGCTCTGGAGCGCGCGATCCAAAACGATTCTGTGGGCCAACTGGATCATTTGGCTGTTTTCTTCGCCATTCAAGCCGGAGAATCTTCTGTCAGAAACATTTTGATCTTCCGGAGAGGCAGCGGGATCATCCACAGCGCCTACTGTCTTGATTTTTACCTCGCCATTAGAGAAAGCATAGCTCCACGCGGCAAGGATATTCTTTTCTTCATATTCCTTAGTAGGAACGCCGGCATATTTACAAATATCTGCATCGCCGGAAGCGTCCACAACAGCCTTGACCTGATAGGCTGTGCGGCCGGACTTATTCTCCACCACTACTGCAGAAATTTTGTTGCCGTCTTTGATGACATTACAAATCGTAGTATCGTAAAGAATATGGACATTTTCTTTTCTTAAAAGCTGCTCCATATCCAACGCAAAAGTCTGGGGATTGAACTGAACCTGGAAGCGGACTTTTTTCTTTTCTTCAAAGCTACCGCCATTTACCCAAGGCTGCGGATCATAATAATTGCTCAGTTTTCCGCAATGGGCCATAGAAAGCCGCAGCAGTTCCTCAGCAATACCATAGCTTACCTGGCGGCCCATACCGTCGCAGATTGCCAGATAAAAGGCGACCAATCCGGCAGTGGCCAAACCGCCCAGCATACAAAGCTTCTCCACCAGGATTACTTTCGCGCCATTTCTGGCAGCTGCCAAAGCCGCGCTGACGCCGGCGATTCCACCACCGGCTACCAGAACATCGTAATCCCCTACTACCTGCAATTCTCTCTCAGGCTCATATACTGTTTTCATCATTTGGGATTCCTCCTTTTGCTCAAATAAGCGATACCAATAATTGGCATCTTAACCGTCAACGTACTTTTACACAGCTTCTGTTTCGGTATAGAATACTGTATAGTCGAAATTGTCAAAGTGAACCTGCAGTTGACCTTCTCCAGTTTGGATAGGCTGACCCATCAAACACCGAATCTGCGCAGGCTTCTGGCTAAAGCGAATCGTAGCATCGGACGGTGTGTCGTGGGTATTGGCGCAGAACACCAAACGGCATGTCCGGCCGGAAATATCCTTATATTCGTAGTAACTAAACTTTACGGCAGGATCAGATACGGTTGCCAGTCCGGAATTTTCATAGAAGGGATGCCAATCCGCTCTCTCTACGGGAATCAAATCCAAAATTCTCCAAATCTTGTCCATAGCTTCCAAGGGCGTTCCCGCGTTATTGGGTCTCGGCATCAGGCCCAGCAGTAAGCTCAGGGACAGCGCACGACGGAAATCCCATTTGGGCGCATTGGCATAGCAAAGCATATAGAACGGCAAGCCAATACTGCGGAAATTAAACGCCGCCCGCATATATCCCTCCGGAATCTCATGGATCAAACCGTTCAGGAAGGGAATCTGGATGGTCTCACCATCCCAAATAGAATGATAGAAAGACACTGCCGCGAAATTAAACACCATACCTGCGTGACAGTTGATGATACCACCTCTGGGGTCAATAATGGCATATAACTCCCGCATCACCTGGCGCACACCCATTATAGGATAGGTTGCGTGGCGCTTCCCGTCGGAATCAATCCAACCGCAGCCGTGCCGATCATTATAACAGCCCGCAGGGTAAGCAGTACCATCCAGATAGATGCCGTCGAAATCAAACTTTTCGATCAGCTTGCGAATACCCTCAACCAGCAGCTTACGCATCCGGGGGTCATTGTAGCAAACCCGGTATGCTCTCTGGGGCGGCTGACGGTACCAATGCCAACCGGCACTGTGATTTCCAGCCGGCTTGTTACCCATTTCCAAACCGTATTCACCCCAGAAGGGCGCAATCGTAGAAATCTCATAACCGAAATAAGGAATGACCTTGATTCCCCGCTTGTGGGCCTCTGTAACGATCTTCCGCAGGCGCTCGGCAGATTGCCGGGTAATATAGGGGCTGTTCTGGATCGTATTCCACTTTTCATGCAGGTAAAGAACCTTTACGCCCAAGCGCTCAATGCGGTCAAAGGTCTTCTCATCATATTCCACAGCCGTTCCTTCAGGCGGAATACCTGTGTACTCACCGGTGTCCACGAAATTATCAAACAGATAATTTTCGTAGTCCGTAAGGATCTTGTGACCGCAGTCAATGTGCAGACTGCGTTCTTCGTAGGGATTGGCGGGCAGAGGCTTCACCGGAGTTGCCATCAGCGCAAACTTAAAGGTAACGGGGTCCATATGCAGCCGGTCTTTTTCCGGGATACCACGCCAAATTTCCGGTTCACTGTCCAGTAAGTGAACTCTGAGGACAGTCTCCTCACCCTTGCGAATGATCTCGATAGGCATATCATTATATTGCCAATGCTCCGCGCTTTCGCAAAGGAACGCCAGGCCGGTATTCTCACCGGACAGATACAGCTGGTAGCTAAACGGCAGCTCAATATGATCCTCAATCAGGCCGCACCGGGTCAACGTAGTTGCCTCCTGCTGCACGCCGTTGATGCGGTAACTATTCACAGGCGCAAAAGTAAAGTAAGGGAACAGTTCGGTCTTCAGGGGGATTTCCAGCCAGAACCGGCTGAGATTGCAGGAATAGACCTCGTCTGCCTTAACGCCACAAGCCGCGGCAACAGAAAGGCCCTGGGGAACAACTGTTAAAGTCCAGGACATAAGTCCGTCGTACTCGACGTTACAGGTGGTATCCACCAAAAGGTCTTCTGCTTCTGCGCAGCAGCAGAAAGCCGCAGACTCCGCAGTGACCTCATCCATCAAGAAACACTTGGCATTTTCAAAGGAAACATCCTTGCCGTTTTCCGTCGCCAGTACACGGATGGGGCCTGCCAAAAGCTCCTTGCCCTGCGATATCAGGGAGGAGAGCAGGGGGCTGCCGGAAGCTGTATACTCTCTGCCCCACACACCAACCTTGCAGGTATTGTTCTCTTCTGTTGCCTGAACCGGTGTCCAGGGTCTCATAATTTTGTCAGG
>JAZQUL010000100.1:0-2244 GCA_045631285.1 Faecousia sp.
CCGCCATAGCCAAGACAAAAGCCATTCAGCCCCGCCTTCCGCAGCGCATCCGTAAGGCGAAGGATCGCGGCATTGTGGGATTTTTTTGATTCCAGAATTGCCGGCTTATTTTCGTAGCTGCCAATCTCCCAAATGGTCTGCAGCACCAGCGCACGCTTTCCAGCTTTCAGCCGCTGCTGCACCTGCTCTACTGTGCCGCAATCCGGCGGACAGGAATAGTTGGCACTATATTTTCCACATAGGTTGTCCTCACAGAACTTCCGGAAGGACGGGTCCTGGACAATATCCTGCGCATCGATAATTGCAGCGGAAAAGCCCATTTCTTTGGCCAATTTTAAAATATCCCCATCTTGCATGTTCATACACCTCGCGCATCTTTCCGTTTTCTTCATTATACAACGATGTTTCCAGAATGCAAACAGAATCTTTCGACAGATTTATATGGGGGAAATATTCCCCAAAGTCTTGCAGAAAGAAAATAGTGTGCTATAACAGTAATGATTTTGGAAAGAAAAATTCGAAGGAGAATAGAAATATATGAAATTAGGTATCGTTGCTCAGTGGCCTATTTTCATAACTCCTTATAAATCCACAAACCTGAGATAAATCCTTGCGGCACAAGGACTTTCGGGATTTGGACAAAAATGTATCTTCATGTATCTCCACGCATCTGCCTGCCAAAAAGGTGTACAAAAGGTGTATAAAAGGTGTGTGGAAAAAGTGAAACAACCGAGAAAAATCCAATGCAACAAAGCTTATAACAACACCCCGCTCTCGTACGAAGCCGTACAAAAGCGGGGTGATAATTTTATCCATATTTCAAGAACTGCTCCGCATAATTCCTGGCGCTTGTATTGCGTGTATAGACCACGTGGAATGGGTGTGGTTCTGTGAGCCCATCCACAGCAAAGGTTCCGATTCCATTTTCTTTAGAGATTACAGATTGGTACATAAAGCTGATACCGATTCCACTGCCAACTAAAGCCTTGATTGAAACGAAGCTGCTTATGGAAATCTCTCTATTAAAATCACTCAGTTCATACCCCGCCGCAATCAGACGCTCCTCAAAAATGCGGCGCGTACCTGAGCCCTCTTCCCGGACGATAATCGTTTCCCGCAGCAAGTCCTCAATTGTAACTTGTTTTCCGCATAAAGGACTGCTCTTTGCGCAGATTCCCACAAAGGGTTCCATCCGCAGCAAATAGGAATCGTATTTGGTTTTACTGAATGTGCCTTCAATGACGGCAAAGTCCAGTTGATTCTCGTCGAGCATTTGCAGAAGATGCTTGGTGTTATCCACCACAAGGGAAATCTCATGATGCGGATCACTGAGATAATCTTTGATGGCATCGATCAGCACATAATCGCCGATGGTCTTGGTTGCGCCGATCCGCAACTTCAGGCGCTTTTTATCTGCAATCGCCAATTGAAGTTCCTCAAATTGGTATTGCTGAGAGATAGCATATCGCTCTAACAACAGACATTCTTCTGTTTTATGCAGAATGTGACCATCATAAGTAAAGAGCTTTGTCTGCAGCGATTGCTCCAGCGCCTGGATCTGCTTGGTAACCGCCGGCTGAGAAAGATGAAGGCGCTCCGCCGCCATTCGATAATTCATTGTTTGGCAGAGTGTCAGAAATGTATGTAGTTTCGGATCCATATTGCTCCTCCGATAATTTTAAGGAATTGATATATTCCATATAATAACTTCATTTTATCACAATTCTGTGGTAAAATAAAGAAAAACTTCCAAGGAGTGCCATTATGATCCCGAAAACAAAAGAACCCTTGCTGTTTCTGCTGGGCGTTGCCATTTGCTTTGCGGTAGCCGGACTGTCGGTGATGTTAGAAAAGCTGATTCCCGGAGAGCTTCTGGGTGCATCCATTATCGCCCTGTTTATGGGCACCATCGTCAACAGCTTTTTCCACCCTAAATGGATTCAGCCTGCCCTCAAATTTACCGCTAAGAAGATTCTGAAAGCAGCGATCATCCTCTTGGGCGCCTCTCTGTCCGTTGGAACGATTTTATCCGTTGGCAAGATGACCTTCTTTGTAATGATCTTCACCTTTGCCATGTGCTTCGGCGCAGGCTTCTTTATCCGCAAGCTCTATGGCCTTAACTGGAAGCTGAGCAACCTGATCTCTGCCGGTACCGGCATCTGCGGCGGCAGCGCCGTGGCAGCCATTGCGCCGGTCATTGACGCCGATGACAAAGACATCGCATTTGCCATGTCCTCCACCTTT
>JAZQUL010000101.1:0-3787 GCA_045631285.1 Faecousia sp.
GGCGCGTTTTTTGTTCGCTCTTTGGAACGAACAGGCGCATTATAACACCTCAAATTCCGTTTGTCAAACGAAAAAAATCTAATAAATATTGTAATTTTATATGGAAACGGATGGAAATCAAATGAATTTGACATAATAAAATTGTAAATAACCATAAAAACGCAGAACAAAGCACCCCGGTTTTTCCAAAGCACTATCCCGTCGAAACCGGACGAAACCGCAAAAATCCCCCAGTTTTACCCTTTTCCACCCGTTCAAAGTCTCACCCATATCCCTTCCCCCGGGGGGAAGGTGGCAGCCCGCAAGGGCTGACGGATGAGGAATGCGGGCGAAAATTTGAAGAAATGCACAAAGAGCAGACATTTTGCAATGTTTAGGGGTTCGCCATTCCTCACCCGGTTTGCCATAGGCAAACCACCCTCTCCCCGGGAGAGGGGATTATTGGAGATATTTCGCTTTCCACCGTCCGCCGACCCCGGAAAAAGCGGCTTCCCACCGGGAAGCCGCCAAAATCCGCCCCATTTCGACAGCAATAAACGCACTATCAAAAGGATTCGTAGGGCGGGGGCTTGTTCCCGCCGAAGCCTCCCCTTTAGGGGAGGTGGCTGAGCATAGCGAGGGCGAAAGGGTTATAACATTCCGTCTCCGTCAACCCCTCAGGCAAAAATCTGATAGATTTTTGCCAGCTCCCCTACAAGGGGAGCCTGTACAGATGCCCTCACCCTACAATTTGTAATTATGAATTATAAATTGAATAGTTGTCTTTTTTCTCTATTTATGATATAGTATCATATTGTGCGGACACAATACATATACCGCGCAAAATTAAGGAAAACAGCGAGGTTTCCCTATGTTTACGGATATTTTACAGGCAATTTCCGAATATGAGACCATCATCATCCACCGCCACAGCCGCCCTGACGGCGACGCGCTGGGCAGCCAAATTGGTATGAAGCACATTTTGCTGGAGAATTTCCCCGGCAAAGCAGTCTATGCGGTCGGTGACGATGCCCGGTTCTTCAGTTTTATGGAGGACTCTCAGATGGACGACATTCCCGACAGCGTCTATAGTGGCGCTTTGGCCATCATTTTAGATACTGCCGCCAGCCATCTTATCAGTGACGACCGCTACAAGCTTGCAGCGAAGCGGGTTCGT
This sequence comes from Faecousia sp., assembly GCA_045631285.1. GTDB lineage: Bacteria > Bacillota > Clostridia > Oscillospirales > Oscillospiraceae > Faecousia. Next base: position 1,157 of record JAZQUL010000101.1, read on the forward strand.
CTCGACCACCATATTTTCTGCGAAACCATTGCAGAGCACGAGGTGGTAGACACTTCCTTTGAAAGCTGCTGCGGTCTTGTTACGGCGCTCGCGGTTGAAAGCGGCCTGAAAATCAATCCCCTTGCCGCAAAATCCTTGTATACCGGTATGGTCACCGACTCCGGCCGTTTCCGCTACGACGGCACTACCGCCCGGACATTCCTTTTGGCATCCAAGCTGATGGAAGCCGGCATCGACACGAACGAACTGTTCCGTGACCTCTATGCTGATGACTTTGAGAGCAAGAAGCTGAAAGCCAGCTTTATTTTAAAAATTCAGTTTACCCCCGACAATGTTGCCTACATCTACACCGACCGGGCAGAGTTTGATGCGCTGGGACTGGATACATTTACCGTCTCCCGGGCAATGGTCAATACTATGGCGGACATTAAGGGCGTTTCCATTTGGGTTAACTTTACGGAGACGGAAGCCGGCGTCCTTTGCGAGCTGCGTTCCAACAAATATAACATTAACCCCATCGCGGTAAAATACGGCGGCGGTGGTCACCAAAAGGCCAGCGGCGCAACCGTTCCTGACCGTCAGACCGCTATGGCGATGCTCCGGGACTTGGATGCAATCGTTAGGGGAGAAGGAGAGACAGTATGAACAGAGAAGTAAAAGAGCAGATTTTGCAGAAAATCAAAGAATATGACCGCATTATGATCTTCCGCCATATTCGTAACGATGGCGACTGCGTGGGCGCCACCAAGGGCTTAAAGCGCATTTTGCAGCTTTCTTTCCCGGAAAAGGAAATCTATCTCATCGACAAGGACACCGCCCAGTATTTGGAATTTATGGGCCCCGAGGATGCGGAGGTTGCAGACGAGCTGTACGCAGATGCTTTGGGCATCGTGGTGGATACTGCCTCCGAGGCCCGGATTTCCAACAAGAAATACAAGCTTTGCAAGGAGCTTATCAAAATCGACCACCACATCCCGCTGGAAACCTACGGTGACCTCCAATGGGTGGAGGAAGACCGGGCAGCCGCCTGCGAAATGATTGTGGATTTCTACGCCACCTTTCAGGATGAACTGAAAATCGACTCCGAAGCCGCCACCCACCTCTACACGGGCCTTGTGACCGATTCCGGCCGCTTTAAGTACGACGGTGTCTCCGGCGACACGCTGCGAAATGCGGCGCTGCTGCTGGACGTGGGCGTGGATACCCAGCTTCTGTACGCAAGACTTTATTTGGAAGCCTTTGAGTACCTGAAATTCAAGGCTTATATCTACGAAAAAATGCAGATCACCGAAAACGGTGTGGCGTATATCTATGTGGACAAAGAGATGCAGGAGAAGTTTAACCTAACCTTGGAGCAGGCGAGCGCCTGTGTCGGTACGCTGGACTCTATCCGCGGAAGCATTTGCTGGATGGTCTTTATTGAAAACGGCGACGCAGAAGGCTCTATCCGCGTGAGACTGCGCTCCCGTTTTGTTCACGTCAATCCCATTGCGGAAAAGTATCGCGGCGGCGGCCACGCCTGCGCCTGCGGCGCTACCGTTTACAGCGAGGACGAGATGCAGGCGCTGCTCCGGGATGCCGATGCGCTGGTAAAAGAATACAAGGAAACCCACGAGGACTGGTTATGAGAATTTTAGTTACGAATGACGATAGCATTTCCGCAGCAGTACTCCCGGAGCTGGTTCGCTGGGCGCAGAAGCTGGGTGAGGTTACGGTCGTCGTGCCTAAGTATCAGCAAAGCGGCAAGAGCCACGGCATCGAACTGCACGAGCCTTACGAAGTTGTGCAGGTGGACTCAATCCACGGCGCAACGGTCTATACGGTGGATTCTACCCCTGCAGACTGTGTGCGTTTTGCTTTGATGGGTCTGAAGCTGCAGTTCGACTTAGTAATCTCCGGCATCAATAAGGGTTACAATATGGGCAAGGACATTATGTACTCCGGTACGGCGGCTGCTGTGTTTGAGGCAGGTGCGCAGGGCATCCCTGCCGTGGCGTTCTCCAGCTCCTTTACCGGCAGCGAGGCAGCCGCAGCGTATCTGGATCAGGTATGGGCGTATATGCAGGAAAACCGGCTGTGGGAGCTTGGCAGCCTCTATAATGTCAACATCCCTCCCGAGGGCGGCGACATTCGGATCACCCGGCAGGGTGGCCCGTACTACTCCGATGACTTTAAGCCGGTAGGGGATAACCGCTATCAGGCCTGCGGTATCTGCGTCCACGAAAACAAGGGCAATTTGGATATCGACACCGATGCCGTTGTCAGCGGATATATTACCATCTCACCCTTGACAGTCTGTCGGATCGATATGGCGCTGTACGAAAAACTGAAGGAACTGAATGATTAAAAAAGCCGCCCACGGGGCGGCTTTTCTATATTGTAGGGGGCGGCGCCACGACGCCCCGCAATACCGCACCCTCGTCCCCCTCGTAGGGGCGACCATTGGTCGTCAGCTTTTGAATCAAATCGGCGCATCGAGCGCCGATTTTATTTCGGGTCGTCGAGGACGTCGACCCCTACGACGGGTCATCGCAAGAGGTTGTAGGGGCGATCCGTGAATCGCCCCTACGAGGGGTGCAGTATGCCGGGTCTCCCGTCCCGCCAAAGCCTTCCCCGAAGGGGAAGGCTTTG
>JAZQUL010000102.1:0-3857 GCA_045631285.1 Faecousia sp.
GGGTCGGAATTTGTCACCAAAATAATCCGGTCTGCAAATTGGGCGGCCAGCGCGAAGCCGGCTTCGATGCCTGCGGGGGCATCTAAAAATATGTAGGAAAATTCCTGCCGGGCCTGCTGGAGCAGCCGCCCAAAAGCCTCGGTATCCACATCTGCGGCAGCGCAGCCTATAGGGGCGGTGAGGAATTTAAGGCCGGGGAAAAAGGGATGGCCCATCGCCATTTCCAAAGGATACTGACCGCTGGAAATCTCCGCAAAGGACAGGGCGCCTTCCTCGGAAAGACCCAGCGCAATATCTAAGTTTCGAAGGCCCACATCGCAGTCGATGCACAGCACCGTCTCTCCCAAGTGGGCGAGGGATGTGGCAAGTCCTGCGGTGAGAGAGGTCTTGCCTGTACCGCCTTTGCCGGACAGAACAGCGATTAATTCGCCCATAGCAATACCTCCTCAAAATAGTTAGTACGATTATAATGGAATAATCCACAAAAATCAAGAGTTACGTAAGGTTTTATTCCCCTTATTTTATGAAATATAACAAATTTTCATAGGCGCGGAGAGGGCGAATTGATAAAAGTATATCAAATTCATTTTCCCTATTTACTTTTTATGGGAAATGGTATATGATAAACAGGAACAGAGTAGGAATTCTCGCGTAAAGTGCTGCCAAAATGGGGAGTTGTCTGGCAGACGAAGGACTTGTCCGCGATGAGAGTTCCGCACCCGCTGCACCATAATGGAGCCTTCCTTTATGCTAAGCGATACTCGGTCGGGAAAAGACGGCCTTGGATAACGCTGCCTTTTCTCCGTCGGTGGAAATAGTACTCCCTGTGCCTTTGGCGCGGGGATTTTTGTTTTCATCGGCATATACAGAAAGGAGACTGTTTTTTATGGCACACAACAAATCGACTGCACTTTATCCCCACCCCTTTCATAAGGCTTATTGGAAGGATGCTTTCGCGGAACTGAAGGACATCCGTATGCTGGTGATCACCGCCTTGATGGTTGCCCTGCGAATTGCCCTGAAGCCGGCGGCGATCCAATTAGGACCCCAGATGGCCATCCAGACCGCTACGCTGGCAACTGCCCTTGGCGCAATGATCTTTGGACCGGTAGTCGCCATTCCTGCCGCTATCGTATCGGATACCGTGGGCTTTATGCTTTTCCCCAACGGCGATTATTTCCTGCCTTTTATGCTGACAGAAATCGCCAGCACAATGATCTATGCTCTGTGTCTGTACCGGGCGAAGCCCAGCGCCACCCGGGTCATTATTGCCCGCTTCCTGATTTGCTTTGCAATTAATGTAGTGCTGCAGCAGTTTATCATTGCTTGGCAATATACATATCTGGGTAATCCCGAAAAGGCAAAGGACACGGTAATGGGTATTATGACCACTGCCCGTCTCTTTAAGAATTTGTTCTTCTTCCCCATCGAGACGGTCGTCATTACTATGTTCCTCAAGGTGCTGGTGCCGATTACCTCCCGTGCGCGGCTGACCTTCGGCGGCAGCAAGGGCTTGGACTTTACAAAGAAGCAGATTGCCCTGTTGGTCTTACTGCTCTTTGTCGGTATTGGCAGCTCCATCGGCTATCTGGGCTACTATTATGACAATAACTCCGTCACCAAGGACTATTCCGATACCGAAGTGGTGGATATGAACCATTTTGTCCACGATATTATTACTGAAAAGGATGAAAATGTAGCCGAGGAAAAGACAGTGGCGGTTATCGAATATGCCCTGAAGCCCTTCTTTGGGAAGGAAACCACTTATACGGTGGCGCTTTACGAAGCGGTAGAGGGGCAGGAAATCACGGACAAGATGTGGAGCTACAAAAAGACCCCTGCCTCCAAGGATAAGAATATTCAGAGAGTGGCAACGGTGACCATCGTGGTGGAAAATAAGACGAATAACGTTTTGTCCTACGAAAGCGTACCTGCAAAATAACAAAAAGAGGAGGGGGAAACCCCTCCTTTTTGTCTACTGAAAGGCTCTTTTGTAGGGGGCGGCGCCTACGACGCCCCGTATAACGAAATTTATTTTAACAAAAACAGCGCATCGAGCACTGTTTTTGTTTCGGGTCGCTGAGGGCATCGACCCCTACATTTTTGCTTTGAACGGCAACAGCCTGTTTTCCTCCTTGTTGACGAAAATATCTTTTTCGGTTATAATAAAGAAAAAATCAAAGGAGTTTTCTATATGCATATTCACGAGGATCACATCGGCAATCACAGCCACGATCACGAACATAGTCATACCCACGAGCATACCCACGATGGTGTCGCTCATACCCACGCGCATTGCCACGCCCACAGCCACGACCACGCGCACCCCCACGACCACGACCATCTCCACGACGGGCATACGCATCACGACCATAGCCACGATTGCGGCTGCGGCTGTGAAAGCTGTGGTAGTAAGTGTGAGCATACGAAAATGGAAGAGCTGCTGGCGCTGATGACCTATATGGCAAACCACAACACCGCTCACGCAAATGAGCTGGCAGGTCTTGCCAAGCAGCTTCAGGAAATGGGCAGCTATGCCGCCTATGAGCAGGTGCTGGCGGCTGTCAGCGACTACGAAAAGGGCAATCTGCGCCTGCGCGCCGTATTAGCCAGTCTGCAAAAGTAAGGAGAAAACTATGTGTCTTTCTACGGTTTATAAAAATAACACCGCTCCCGAGAGCATCCTGATGAAAAATGTGATGCGGATCGAATGTAAGGACGGCGCGGTAGTGCTGACCGACCTGATGGACCGCACCGTTGCCATTGAAGGCACTTTGCAATACGCCAACTTGGTGGAAGGTATTGTGCTGGTAAAGGAAACTGCCTGATGACAAAGTATTTCATTGTCATCATTGTTTCAATGCTGCCTCTTGTGGAGCTGCGGGGCGCTGTGCCCATCGCCATCGGGCAGGGCATCGAACCGGTGACCGCACTGATTGTGTGTACGCTTAGTAATATGGTCCCTGTACCCGTCATCTATTTCTTCGCTCGGAAGTTTTTGTTATGGGGCAGTAAACAGCGGTTAATCGGCGATATTTGCACCTTTTTCGTGGAAAAAGGAGAGCGTGCCGGTCAGAAATTGGTAAAGAAAACCGGCAGAGGCGGTCTTTTTATGGCGCTTTTGCTGTTCGTCGGCATTCCCATTCCCGGCACGGGCGCGTGGACAGGCACGCTGGCTGCCAGCTTCCTGAATATGGGCTTTAAGTCCACGGTAGCTTCGGTTTCTTTGGGCGTTCTGCTGGCAGGTATCATTATGGGAACGGCAAGCCTTGCCGTATTCGGTATTCTTTAAGGAGAAAAAGCTATGTGTATTTTTTGTAAAATCATCGCAGGAGAAATTCCTTCCACAAAGGTCTATGAAGACGAGACCGTTTTCGCCTTCCGGGACATCAATCCCCAAGCGCCTACCCATATTTTGGTAGTGCCTAAGACCCATATTGGCTCTGTGGCGGAGATCAATGCGGAAAACAGCGCTGTGGTCGCCCATATTTTTGAGGTGATTGCGAAAATCGCTGAGGAAGAAGGTCTTGCAGGCGGCTACCGCGTAGTCTCCAACTGCGGTCCGGATGCCCGGCAGAGCGTACAGCATCTACATTTCCATATTTTAGGCGGCAGAGAGTTGACCGAGCAAATGGCATAAACCCTTGTAGGGGCGGGCATTGCCCGTCCGCGGACGACCGATGGTCGCCCCTACGATTTTTAAATTGGCAGTTGACAATTTCATAATTTCGACTATAATCATCTTAGATCGCATAACAAATAGTCTTCGGGGAGCCGGATGCATCCGGCTGAGATTTGGCTTGGTAGCCACGACCCGTGAACCTGATACGGTTAGTACCGTCGGAGGGAAAGATGCA
>JAZQUL010000103.1:0-6600 GCA_045631285.1 Faecousia sp.
CCGGTATACGGCGGCGCGGACAACCATCGCGGTATTGATTTAGCAGCGCCCAGATTTACGCCTATTTGCGCGGTTCGCGACGGCAATGTAGTTTATGCCGGTTGGGATGATTCAGGCGGTGGCAATTACGTATCTATTGACCACGGCGACGGCTACAAAACCCAGTATATGCATATGGAGACTATCTCTGTAGAAGAGGGTCAGCAGGTAAGAAAGGGTCAGCTAATTGGTTATGTAGGAAAAAGCGGTAAAGCAACCGGTTATCACCTCCACTTTGCCCTACGGGAATGGAACGAAAAAGCCAATCGTTGGGATTACATAGACCCGGAACGGTTTATTGTCTTTGATTAAGAAACGGTAAGGAATTTACTATGACGAAAAAGGAAAGAATTGCGCGGGAGCTGACAGTGGCCCTCTCTTATGTGTTGGTGGCGGTGGCGGCAGTGGTGATTACGTTGGCGGTTACTGCCGGCAGAAACGGCACATTTGTGTTCCCCGGAACCAGCAAATTGGAGGAGCTGCAAAAGCTTCTGGAAACCTATTACATCGACATCGATAAGGTGGAGATGACAAAAGTAGAGGATGCGGCTGCAAACGCAATGATTGAGGCGCTGGGCGACCGCTGGAGCTACTATGTAACAAAAGAGGAATATGCCCTCTTGCAGGAGCAGAATGCCAACAGCTATGTGGGCATCGGCATCACTATTACCACCCGTGAAGATAAAAAGGGGTTTGATATTACCAAAGTCGAGCCGGATGGAAGCGCAAAAGCAGGCGGTATTCTGCCGGGCGATATTCTCATTGGCGCGGAAGGTCAGCGATTTGAGAATGTAGATTCCTCCCTTTGCAGTGAGATCATCCGCGGCAAGGCGGGAACAAAAGTAACGGTTACGGTTATCCGGGATGGGCAGGAGCTTTCCTTTGAGCTGACCCGGCAGGTGATTAAAACAAAGGTTGCAGAGGGGAAAATGCTCCCCGGAAATATCGGTCTCGTTTCTATTAAGAACTTTAATGACCGCTGCGCCGCAGAAAGTATTGCGGCCATCGAAAGCCTGCGGCAGCAGGGCGCGACAGCCCTTATTTTCGACCTGCGAAACAATCCGGGTGGCTACAAGCACGAGCTGGTAAAGCTTTTGGATTATCTGCTGCCTGAGGGTAAGCTGTTCATAAGTAGGGATTATACAGGCAAGGAGGAAACGGATGTCTCTGACAGTAAGTGCCTCGAAATGCCTATGGCAGTGCTGGTCAACGGCAACAGCTATTCCGCTGCGGAATTCTTCGCGGCAGCCCTGAGGGAATATGAGTGGGCGACTGTGGCGGGGCAGCCTACCACCGGTAAGGGTAATTTCCAGGTTACCTTCCAACTCTCCGACGGCTCTGGCATCGGTTTGTCTATCGGCAAGTATTTTACCCCCAAGGGTGTGAGCCTTGCAGATGCGGGCGGTCTTGCGCCTGATGAATTGGTGGAAGTTTCCGAGGAGATGGAAGCTAAGATTTATGCTGAATTGGTACCGCCTGAGGAAGATCCCCAGATTCAGGCGGCAATCAAAGTGCTGTCAGAGGGCACAAAATAAAGAAAAATAGGGCAATTTCTTCGGAAAATACAGTTTTTTATTGACGGGGAACTATTTGTCCAGTATAATTATTTGGATATTTTTGAAACGGAAAGAGGTTTCGTTATGGCTAAGGAATATAAGATTACTTCTCTGCGCCTGCAGGATCTGGAAAAGGAACTCAATTACCTGAAGACCACCCGCGAGCGCGAAATTGCAGCAATGATTGCTGAGGCCCGTTCCTACGGTGACCTTTCTGAAAACTCTGAGTACGATGCCGCCAAGAACGAGCAGGCGAAGCTCTATGGCCGCATTGCAGAAATCGAGGATGTTTTGTCCCACGCTGTCATCATCGAGGATGAAAATGAGCTAAACGGCCGTGTCGGTTTGGGCTGTACGGTTGTGGTTGCCGACGAAAAGGGCGCGCAGTTTACCTACCGTATCACCGGTTCTCAGGAGGCTGACCCCATGAACGGCAAGCTGTCCGACGATTCTCCCTTCGGTCGCTCCATCGTAGGTAAGAGCGAGGGCGACAAGTTCGTTGTCAACGCGCCTTCCGGCGCTTATGAGATGCGCGTCATCTCCGTAACACGCGAGGGCTAAGAAATGGCAAAGTTTGTACCGCAGGCAGAAATGCCGTTGAGCGATCAGGTGCAGGTGCGCCACGATAAGCTGGCCGCGCTCCGCGCAGAGGGCCGCGATCCGTTTTTGCAGACTAAGTTTGATTTTAATGCCGATTCTGCTGCCATCAAGGCAGATTATGAGGGTTTTGAGGGCAAGACCGTTAAGGTCGCAGGCCGTCTTATGAGCAAGCGCGGTCAGGGCAAGGTTATGTTCTGCGACCTGCAGGACAGCACCGGCCGCATCCAGCTGTTCGTAAAGATTGACGAGCTGGGCGAGGAAGAGTATGCCCGGTTTAAGAAATATGACATCGGTGATATTGTTGGCGTAGAGGGCGAGGTCTTTAAGACCAAGACCGAGGAGATTTCCGTTCGCGCAAAGAATGTGCTTCTTCTCTCCAAGTCTTTGCTGCCGCTTCCTGAAAAGTTCCACGGCTTGACGGATAAGGAAATCCGTTTCCGTCAGCGCTATGTGGATTTGATGGTAAATCCCGAGGTCAAGCGGAATTTCGTCATCCGCAGCCAGTTCATTAAGTATATGCGTAAGTACTTAGATGACCGGAATTATATCGAGGTAGAAACCCCGGTTCTCAATACCATCGCCGGTGGCGCGTCTGCCCGTCCCTTTGTTACCCACCACAATACTCTGGACATCGATATGTTTATGCGTATTGCCACCGAGCTGCCGCTCAAGCGGCTGATTATCGGCGGTATGGACCGGGTGTATGAAATTGGCCGTATTTTCCGTAACGAGGGTATGGACCCCAAGCATAACCCCGAGTTTACCTCTGTGGAGCTGTATCAGGCTTACGCGGATTTCCACGATATGATGGACATCGCTGAGGGCATCATCTCCGGCGCAGCCCAGGAGATTCTGGGTACTTACGAGGTGGAATGGATGGGCGAGAAGATCGACCTGACCCCCGGCTGGCGCAGACTCTCTATGGTGGATGCCGTTAAGGAGTATTTGGGCATCGACTTTGGCGCGATCACTGACGATGCAGAAGCGGTTGCTGCCGCAGAAGCAAAGGGTGTCGAGCTGGCGGAAGCTGCCGAAAGGACTTGGGGCAATGCGCTGTACGCTTGCTTCGATCAGCGGGTAGAGGAGCATCTCATTCAGCCCACCTTTATTACGATGTACCCTGTAGAGGTTTCTCCCCTGACCAAGAGAAGCCCCATCGACCCCAGACTGACCGAGCGCTTCGAGCTGTTTATTTGCCACAGCGAGCTTGCCAATGCCTACTCTGAGCTGAACGATCCTATGGATCAGCGTGACCGCTTCCAGAAGCAGGTGGAGCAGCGGGAGCGTGGCGATGATGAGACCGAAATGCTGGACGAGGATTTCCTCAACGCAATGGAATACGGTATGCCTCCCACGGGCGGTATGGGTATGGGCATTGACCGCTGTGTGATGCTGCTCACCGGCACCGACACCATCCGCGAGGTTATCCTGTTCCCCACGATGAAGCCGCTGGACTAATTAAATACAAAGATATACGAATATGAACGAGTACGAAGTTTTTATTGAAGATATTAATTCTTGCGGCGGCGAACAGCACGCGAAGAAGGAACTGATTGAAGCGGAAGCAGACAGCCCCAAAGCCTATGTCGAAGAAAATGGCAGATTTCCCATTATGGATATTTCCCAAAATGCCAATGGCGATACTGTTATTACAACCGGAGATGGAAAGGGCAACTTTGTGAGATACACTTTCGCGGAATAATTGACCCCACTATATGAAACAGAGCAGGGCCTGCGGGTCCTGCTCTTTCTTGTGCATAAGAAAATCCCCCGACGGCCAATTGACGGTGCTTTCTGCTTGTTGCCGACTTGCATTTTGCTGAGCAGGAGCGTATAATGCAGGTAGATAAGCTTTCGTTGTACAGATGGTGTTTAGACCACGGGAGCTGAAAGGTGAGGGGAATCCGTATGGAGAATAAGGAAATACTAAAAGAAGTAAGAGGGATGTTTGACGCTGACCGCTTTGCAACCGAAAATGGCGCTGTGATCGAAGAGATCGGACATCGTAGTGCTACCTGCAGCTTGGTAATTACAGATCGGCATCGCAATGCGATGGGTGCAGTTATGGGCGGGACATATTTTATGCTTGCGGATTTTGCTTTTGCAGTTGCGGCAAACTGGGAGAAGATGGGCTGTGTGTCCTTGCATTCGGATATTTCTTTCTTGGGTGCAGCGAAGGGTGAAAAGCTGATTGCGAAGGCGGTTTGCGTAAAGGATGGGAAAAAGACGGCTTGTTATCGTGTGGATGTGACGGATGAGATGGGAAATCTGACAGCCACTGTGACGGTAACAGGATATCATATCGGATGAGACGGGCAGGGTCTATGGACTCTGCTCTTTCTTGTGCATAGAAAATCCCCCGGCGGCGGATGCCGTCGAGGGAGCGGTTTTTACATTTCTTCCATTGCGGTAGGAAGGGGTTCCTCCGGGGCGACCGCTACAGGTGTTTCCAGAGATACCTTGGGGGCCTTGTCCTGCTTTGCATTGGGGTGGGCGAAATTTCTGCTGTCAATTCTCCGAATGACCCAGGAAATTTCCGTCATTCTCTCGATCAGCTCGCCGAAGCCGTACAGCGTCCAAGAAGAAATCCACGCAATGAGCGGCCCGACTATTGCCAGCGCCATACCGTACATGATGAGTTCATCGTCAAGCGCCACCAGCAGCACGCCGCCGACAGCGGACAAAATGGCTTCGATGATACAAATTGTTTTTGCCAAGCCCTTAATTTTTCCACCAATATTACTATACATAAATGTAACCTCCTATTGCAGTTACGACCATTCTATCACAGCTTTTTCCCAGTTTCAAACCCCAAAATCGAAATTTACACAAAATTTTGAATTTTTCTTGCCGGGTCTGCCGTTCATCTCGCCAAAATGACCGATGGGGAACAAAACCGGGATTTTTAGAAACAGGCGTGCTATAATCCCGGTGACAAAACGGAAATAGGAGGAACAAAATTGAAAGCCATCGAAATTTATGACTTAACGAAAGAATACAAGGATATCACTGCAGTAGACCGACTAAATTTGCAGATAGAAAATGGAGAGTTGATTTCCCTTTTGGGGGTCAACGGGGCGGGGAAGACCACTACCGTCAAAATGCTCTCCTGCCTAACAAAACCTACAAGCGGTGATGCGCTGCTGATGGGAAAGAGTATCTTAAGAGAACCGGGAGCGGTGAAAGCCATCATCGGTGTTTCTCCCCAGGAGACGGCAGTTGCGCCGGGACTTAGTGTGCGGGAAAATTTGGCGCTCATTTGCGGAGTCTGCGGCTTTGGCCGGGAAAAGAAAGAGGAGAAGATTAGGGAACTGTCCCAAAAACTGGGCCTGTCCTCCGTAATGGAGAAAAAAGCCGGTAAGCTCTCCGGTGGCTGGCAGCGACGGCTGAGCATCGCAATGGCGCTGATTAGCGAGCCGGAAATTCTCTTTTTGGATGAGCCTACATTGGGACTGGATGTGCTGGCAAGAAGCGAGCTGTGGGATCTTATAGGGACACTCAAGGGAAAAATGACCATTATACTGACCACCCATTATATGGAGGAAGCGGAAGCGCTTTCCGACCGGGTGGCAATTATGAAAAACGGCAGACTTCTTGTTTACGACACACCTGGAAAAATCAAAGAGATCGCAGGTACAGACCGCTTTGAGGAAGCGTTTATTCGGCTAAACAAGGAGGAAACAAAATGAGAATGTGGACATTTGCAGGGAGAAATACAAAAGAGCTTCTGCGTGACCCGCTGAATTTGGCATTTAGCCTCGGTTTTCCGCTGGCGCTCCTGTTGCTGCTGAGTATGATACAGAAGAATATTCCCGTCCCCCTTTTTGAAATCGCCCATTTAACACCCGGTATCGGGGTCTTCGGCCTTTCCTTTATGACCCTGTTTTCTGCAACCCTTATCGCAAAGGACAGAGAAAGCGCGCTGCTCCAGCGGCTTTATACCACACCGCTGACGGCTGTGGATTTTATCCTTGGCTACACTTTGCCGCTGTTGCCTCTTTCGGTGGCGCAGAGCGCAGTATGCTACCTTGCCGCAATGACCTTGGGTCTTGCGCCTACGGTGCATATTTTCGTTGCAATTTTCTTTACCGTTCCTGTGTCACTCCTATATATCGCGCTGGGATTGCTTTGCGGCAGCGTACTCAATGATAAGCAGGTGGGCGGTGTTTGCGGTGGGCTGATGACCAATCTCTCCGCGTGGCTTTCCGGGATTTGGTTTGATTTAGACCTTGTAGGCGGTACATTCCGAAGGATTGCGGACTGTCTTCCCTTTGTCCACGCGGTGGAGCTGCAGCGGGCGGTCCTGTTGGGGGAGTATGGCGGCATTTTCCCGCACATTTGGTATGTTTTGGGCTACGGTATCGCATTGCTCACCTTGGCGGTGTATCTCTTCCTGCGGCAGATG
>JAZQUL010000104.1:0-7637 GCA_045631285.1 Faecousia sp.
GAAACCTTTGTGAGTATGGGCTATTACAGCCAGTTTGCAAAGGATGTAAAGCTTACTGAGGAAGATATCGCCAAGCAATACGCAGACAATATCGAAGAGTACAAAGAGAACAAGATCGCATTGAAGGATGAGTACTATTGCGCAAGCGTGCGCCATATTTTAATTACCCCCGAGGCAACGAAGGACGAGAACGGAAAAGAGGTCTATACCGATGCCGCTTGGGCAGCCTGCAAGGAAGAAGCAGAGAAGCTGCTGGAAGAATATCTCAAGAAAGGTAAAATAGACGAGGAAGCTTTTGCGGCTCTTGCCAAGGAGCATACGGATGATGGCGGCTCTAAGTCTAACGGCGGCCTTTATACCGACTTTACCCGCGGTGAAATGGTGGAGGAATTTGAGGCGTGGAGCTTTGATGCGGCCCGGAAGTACGGCGACACCGGTCTTGTAAAGTCTACCTATGGTTATCACATAATGTTCTTTGTGGATGGCGATGACACATTCTCTACAAGCGTACGCCATATTCTGCTTATGCCGGAGGCAACGAAGGACGAAAACGGAAAAGATGTCTATACTGATGCCGCCTGGGCAGCCTGCAAGGAAGAAGCAGAGAAGCTGCTGGAAGAATATCTCAAGAAAGGTAAAATAGACGAGGAAGCTTTTGCAGCCCTCGCTAAGGAGCATACGGAGGATGGCGGTTCTAAGGCCGACGGAGGCCTCTATGCCGATTTTACCCGCGGTAAGATGGTAGAGGAATTTGAGGCGTGGAGCTTTGACGATGCCCGCAAATATGGCGATACCGGTCTTGTAAAGTCCACCTACGGTTACCACATTATGTTCTTTGTAGACAGTAAAACAGAGTGGCAAAGCTATGCAGACTATACTCTTAGAATGGATGCCTGCACAGCGCTCTTAAATAGCCTTAAGGAAAAAAGTCCCCTGGATGTTGACTATAATAAGATTGTGCTTGGTCACGTAAATTTGGGCAGCTAAAAGAAACTCCGCAAAGCAGACGCTTTGCGGAGTTTTTACATAAAGAGATAAAAAGCGAGGGTTAGAAGCGCATTGCCTTTTTCTTCCTCGCTGTCGCCTGCCATTAAAAGAAGCAAAAGTATAATAAATAAGTCCCCGGTATCGAAATTCTGTGGTAACAGCTGTTTTAAAAAGGAGCCGATGCCGGCAATTTCTTTGGCAGGCGGGGGACAAGGGATAATTTGCGGCGACTGAGGTGTCGGCGGAGGATTTTGCTTTCGGGCAGGATCAGGCATTTGATCCCGACGGTATGAACCGTCCGCCTGGGGGGTATAACGGTTATACAAGCTATCACCTGCCTTACTTAGAATTGCCGAAAAGCTTCGTGGCAAGCTGGGCCATTTTTGCGGCTTGCATCGCTTTTTCCAGCTTTATTACCCGGTTTTGGCTTATGTAAGGACTAAGCGCCCGTAGCAGGTGCTGCTGATTTTTATCCACCCCGCCTTGCCCCATCAGTCCGGAAAGCTTTTGAAGCATACCCGGGTCAAATGCGGGCAGGGAAACCTCCGGCGTTGGGGGTGGCGGGGGCGCGTTTTGAGGCGGTGGATTTTCCGGCGGTGGAGAGAAATTCTGCGCCATCGCCATAATTTGCTGCATCATTTGGGGATTGCCGAGTACAGCGTTTAACTGTTCTTCCAAACCTGCCATAAAACTATTTCTCCAGTTCTTTTAGCAGCGCCTGAGCTTGGGGAGAAGATAAAAGCTGCTGGAGCTGCGCCGCCGCATCTTGATAATTTCCCTGTTTTGCCTTTGCAACAACATCATTTAGCGCCTGCTGGTCAGTCTGCTGTAAAAGCTGCGCCAGTTGCTTGCCTGCCGGCGTTCCGGCAAGGCGTTTCGCTTCTTTCATAGAAAATTCCTGAGATTTTTTCTCCATTTTATTGCCTCCAGTCAAAATGCCTGCTATAATAGTTTTCTACGGTACTACTATATGCAGATGGGGAGGGGTTGGTGCAATGGCGAAAATATTGGTTTTTTCCGACTCCCACGCGGGACTGAGCTTTATGCGGCATTGTATCAAAAAGATACAGCCTGATGCCATTGTCCATTTGGGTGACTATTACGACGACGGACAGACGGTTGCAGAAGAATTTTCCTATATTCCCTTCCACGCGGTGCCGGGTAACTGCGATAAATACCGGCTTTTGCGCCCTGTACCGGAGGTGCTTTGCTATGAGGTATGCGGCGTGCGGCTCTTTATGACCCACGGGCATCGGCACAACGCAAAAATCACCACCGGGCTGCTGCTGGCGGATGCGGCGAGAAATGAGGCGGCTGCGGCTCTTTACGGACATACCCACAGTGCCGAGTGTCGCTGCCTGCCGGACGGAATGTGGCTGCTCATTCCCGGCGCCTGCGGCTCTTTTGGAGGCAGTGCCGGCGTAATTGAAACAGAGCAGGGGAAGATAAGAACCTGTTACCTGATTAACAGTATGAATTTGGAGGAAATGATATGATCTTGACAATAGATATCGGCAATTCCAATATCGTCATCGGCGGTGTCCGGGATGATGAGATTTTGTTTGAAGCAAGACTGCGGACAGAGGCCACCAAAACCTCGGATGAGTACTGCCTGGATGTAAAAAGTCTGATGGATGTTTATGGGGTAGACCCGACGCAGGTGGAAGGCGCAATTATTGCGTCCGTTGTGCCCCAGGTGCTTAATTCCTTCCAGACGGCTATCAAGAAGCTGACCGGAAAGACAGCGCTGGTGGTAGGCCCCGGTTTAAAAACCGGCCTGAACATCCTGCTGGAAAATCCCGGACAGACCGGCGCGGATTTAGTGGTAGGCAGTGTGGCGGCTCTGCGGGAGTACGACCCACCGTTGACCGTTATCGATATGGGCACCGCAACCACCGTCTCTGTATTGGATAAAAACGGTGCGTATATTGGCGGCGCCATCATTCCCGGTGTGAAAATCTCTATGGATGCCCTGACAGAACGCACAGCGCTTTTGCCCGGTTTGCAGCTTGACCAGCCCAAACGCACCATCGGACGCAACACAGTGGATGCGATGCGCTCCGGTATTATGATGGGTACAGCCTGTATGCTTGATGGAATCATCGAGCGGATGGAAGAGGAGCTTGGCTATCAGACCAAGGTGATCGCCACCGGCGGTATTGCGAAATTCATCATTCCTCTTTGCCGCAGAGAGATGGTTTACGACAAGGATCTGCTTACAAAGGGGCTTGTGGCGCTCTATAAGGAAAACGTCAAAAGAAAAGGGTAAGGAACACCGCGCAGGCGGCAACGCCCGCGCAAATGGCGAGAATCAGCAAATGGTCGATAAGCTTGCTCAGCACCTGGCGGCGGGTGGCCGCGTTAGGGCAGGGGGACGCGGGACGGTCAAGATAACGGCAAATGGCGGTTGTCAGCATAAGGGTTTCCTCCTTTAAGTTTGTTTCTGGGGTCAGTATAAAAGAGGATATGTCCGATAAATTGGACAATAAATGGATGCTTGCATATAAAAGAGAATTGTGTTATGATACAGTCACTTGGAAAGGGTGTGTGGCTTTATGGAAAAGAAAAAGGTTGCCGAAAAAAAGGCACAACCGGAATGGGTAAAGAAGACTCTGGAATTTCTTCCGGAAGCCTGGCAGTGGATATATAAGCTTCGCAGTATTATCCTTGCAGTGCCTGTGGTGGTGGTGGCTATTAAGCTGGCATTTCAGAATATGGCGCGGCTGCCGGAATTTGTGGGTATCAACCTGCAGGCAAACGGCGAGTATGCGATGATGATTGAGCGAAATGTGGCGGTATTTGTGCCGTTGCTTATCACGGCGGTTTCTTTGCTTACGATGTTCCTTTCGAAGAAAGTGCTGTACCCGTGGCTGGTCAGTGTGTTTTCGCTTGCGCTGCCTTTGGTGCTTTGGGTTACCAATATTTTTCCGGGATAATAAAAACACCGCAAGTGTAGCTTGTGGTGTTTTTGTCCTTGACAAACAGGTGCTGCCGTGCTAAAATAGCGAAGCAACTGTATATTTTTC
This sequence comes from Faecousia sp., assembly GCA_045631285.1. Taxonomy (GTDB): domain Bacteria; phylum Bacillota; class Clostridia; order Oscillospirales; family Oscillospiraceae; genus Faecousia. Next base: position 4,014 of record JAZQUL010000104.1, read on the forward strand.
TTTATTCGGAGTGATACCCAAGAGGCCGAAGGGGCTCCCCTGCTAAGGGAGTAGGCGGTCTTAAAGCCGCGCGAGGGTTCAAATCCCTCTCACTCCGCCACAAAAAGAGACACACCTTTTGGTGTGTCTCTTTTTGTGCTTTGTTCGAGAGGGATTTGAAGATGTAAAATGCAACAGTCCGGTGGACTGTTGCCGGCGACGGCTGGACGGAGCCGAACCTTGCATTTTTGCCAAAGGCAAAAATGCAACAAATCCCTCTCACTCCGCCAACAAAAAAGCCAAATTTGTCTACCAAACAAATTTGGTTTTTTGAATGATGTTTGCCTTCGGCAAATGATGCAGGGCTTCGCCTAATGATGACGCTGACGCTAATGATGCGTGGCTTCGCCACATTTTGGGGCAAACATCGCATCATTGCGACCATCGGGCGCAATATCATTTTGAGCGAAGCGAAAAACATCATATCGCCGCAAGGCGATGCATCAATGATGATATACAAGGCTTGCGTCTTGATTTATTTGCAAAAGTATAATAGAATACTCTCGGGAGGAGTGATTGTATAATGTTTTCCTTTTTTAAGAAAAAGAATATGGTACCAAAATTTGAAATTGATCGTCCAAAACTTTCAATAACTCCAAACACTTCTAAGCTTATGACGTTATTAAAAAATGCAGGGGTTGCGTATACTGTTGTCACCAATGGCTATATTACTTTTGAAGGACATGTTTTTAATTGTGATTGCCCGCTTATGATTGGTATACACTTCAATGCAATTAAAATAGAATTTATAGAAATATTTAGACCTCGTGAATACTATCAATCCGAGCATTTCGACATAAATGTATCTTTTTCTGAATTGTCCGCTGTGTTGAAGAAAAGATACGGGAATCCCCTTGTCACAACCTCTGCGTCAATAAACGGTTATCCTTGTGAACAGTGGACTACAACTGACTACATTGTTAATCATTACATTATGGACAGATTTGGCCCTGAAGAGCATTTACATATTAACTTTTACAAGAGATAAATATAGTCCGCTAGTGTATTTTTAGTCGTTCTTACTTACATTTGCGCACCGTTTCGTCGCTCTTTCACAAAAAAAGACCACCCGTTGGGTGGTCTTTTTGCGTATTAAATTAAATTTCCTTAGACTTGCTTGCGATCTGCATAAGGCACTTGGCGATAAATTCGTCGGGGGTCATTGCGCCTAAGTCCTCACCACCGCGGGTACGGACGGAAACGGTGCCGTTTTCCATACCCCGGTCGCCAACGACCAGCATATAGGGAATCTTTTCCAGCTGTGCCTCGCGAATCTTATAGCCCAGCTTTTCGCTGCGGCAGTCGCTCTCGGCGCGGATGCCCACAGCATCCAATTTTGCAACCAGTTCGTTTGCATACGCGTGGGTGCGGTCAGTAATGGGCAGAACCTTGACCTGTGTGGGCATCATCCACAGAGGCAGTGCGCCGGCAAAACGCTCGATAAGATATGCCAGCGTCCGCTCGTAGCAGCCAAGGCTGGTGCGGTGGATGATATAGGGGGTCTTCTTCTGACCGTCGGAGTCGGTGTATTCCATACCGAACTTCTGCGCCAGCAGCATATCAATCTGGATGGTGACGATGGTATCTTCCTTGCCGAAGACATTCTTATACTGGATGTCCAGCTTGGGACCGTAGAAAGCGGCTTCGTCGATGCCGACGGAGTATTCTACGCCCAGATTGTCCAGAATTTCACCCATAACCCGCTGGGCCTCTTCCCACTGCTGGGCAGTGCCCTCGTACTTGATGCCTGCACGGGCAGGATCCCACTGGGAGAAGCGGAAGGTGCAGTTTTCCAGCATACCAACGGTATCCAGACAGTACTTGGCAAGCTCCAAGCAGCCGCGGAATTCTTCTTCCAGCTGATCGGGGCGGAGCACCAAGTGACCCTCGGAAATGGTGAACTGACGTACACGGATCAGGCCGTGCATCTCACCGGAATCCTCGTTGCGGAACAGGGTAGAGGTCTCACCCAAGCGCATAGGCAGATCGCGGTAGGAACGGGCGCGGTTGAGATAGACCTGATACTGGAAGGGGCAGGTCATAGGGCGCAGAGCAAAGCATTCCTTGGTTTCGTCCTGAGGGTCGCCCAGTACGAACATACCGTCCAGATAGTGATCCCAGTGACCGGAGATCTTATAAAGATCGCTCTTTGCCATCAAGGGGGTCTTGGTCAGCAGATAGCCGCGCTTCTGCTCCTCGTCTTCTACCCAACGCTGGAGGGTCTGAATGACTCTTGCGCCCTTGGGCAGCAGGATGGGCAGACCCTGACCGATTTCTTCTACGGTGGTGAAGAATTCCAGTTCGCGGCCCAGCTTGTTGTGGTCGCGCTTCAGAGCCTCTGCCTGACGCTCTAAGTATGCGTCCAGCTCGTCCTTGGAGGGGAAGCCGATGCCGTAAATTCTTTGCAGCATCTTGCGATTACTGTCGCCGCGCCAGTATGCGCCGCAGGACTTGGTCAGCTTAAAGCCGTTGTGGCGGAGACGGCCGGTGTGATCCAGGTGAGGACCGGCGCACAGGTCGGTAAAATCGCCCTGGGTATAGAAGGAGATGGTCTCGCCTTCGGGCAGGTCTTCAATCAGCTCCCGCTTATAAGGCTCATTTTGCGCGTCTGCCCAAGCCAGCGCCTCTGCCCGGGGCAGCTCACTGCGCTCGATGCGGATGCGTTCTTTGACAATCTTCTTCATTTCATTCTCAATCTGAGAAAGGTGGTCGGGGGTGAAGGTAAAGGGCGCGTCAAAGTCGTAGTACCAGCCCTCATCAATGGCAGGGCCGATGGCAAGCTGAACCTCGGGCCACAGCCGCTTGACGGCCTGCGCCATCACGTGGGAGCTGGTGTGCCAAAAGGTCTTGCGGTACTCGGGGTTTTCAAAAGTGTACAGATTTTCGTTTTCCATTTTATATTCCTCCTTTTTGATTGGGGAGAGAAAAAATAATCCCACCCCTGAAAAATCAGGGGTGGGATACAAAAGTATTCCACGGTTCCACCCTGGTTGCGAATTGCTTCGCCACTCATTGGGGTCAGCTCGCAAAATGGATTTTCTGCCGCACAGCCAGAGATTTTGGTGCAAGGCAAACTGTAAAAACGAAAGAATACTTTGTGTATTTTGAGTTTTTATCAGTGCTGCATTGTAACAAAAGATCCGATGTTGCGGTGGGAAAGCGATTTTTCGAGTTGACCAAGTGCTATAACGGGCGCACCCGGAAGATCATTTCCGATCCTCGGCTCAAAAGTGGTATCTCCTTTGAAGGAATGCAGAGCCGTCGCACCAAAACCGGCTCCTCTCTGGGCAGCTTACAAAAGGGATGTGTCTTTTTCACAGCCTTTAACGATAGAAATATAGCATAGTTTTATTCCCCTGTCAATCCTTATTGAAAAAAGAGAAATATCCTGCTATAATGAGGACAGAAAGGCGGCTAAACTATGATCGATGTTTGTAATATTCACATTATGAAGCCACTCCTTGCGGAACACGGCTTTCATTTTTCTAAAGCGAAAGGACAAAATTTCCTTATTTCCCGGTGGGTGCCGGAGCGGATTGCAGAGGATGCCGGTGTGGACGAGACCGCCGGTGTCTTGGAGATTGG
>JAZQUL010000105.1:0-9992 GCA_045631285.1 Faecousia sp.
GCTCGTATCTCAGGGTATGGCCTATCCCTGCTTCTGCACAGAAGAAGAGCTTTCTGCAATGCGTGAACGGCAGGAGGCCGCCAAGGAGACCACCGGCTACTACGGCAAGTACGCAATGTGGCGTGACCGTCCGATGGAGGACGTACAGGAGGCAATTTCTGCCTGCCGTCCCTGGGTACTGCGTTTCCGCAGTACGGGCAATATTGCCAATCAGTTTAAGTTTAACGACCTCGTAAAGGGCGACCTGACCATTACGGAAAACGATGTAGACCACGTCCTTCTCAAGTCCGACGGAATTCCCACCTATCACTTTGCCCACGCGGTGGACGACCACCTGATGCGTACCACCCACGTTGTCCGCGGTGATGAGTGGCTGCCCACACTCCCCTTCCACATTCAGCTTTTCAAGGCATTGGGCTTTAAGCTTCCCAAATATGTCCATATCGGGCCTCTGATGAAGATGGACGGCACCTCCAAGCGCAAGCTTAGTAAGCGGAAAGACCCGGAGCTGGCGCTGACCTTCTATAAGGCCGAGGGCTTCCCCGTATCTGCAGTTTATGAGTATATTATGACGCTCTTAAACTCCAACTACGAGGACTGGCGCCGCGCCAACCCCAACGCCCCCGCAACTGACTTTAAGTTCTCTCCCAAGAAGCTGAACCCCGCCGGCAACCTCTTTGACTATGCAAAGCTGACCGACGTTTCCAAAAACGAAATCGCCCGTATGGACGCCGCGCAGGTCTATACTGAGCTGCTGGCTTGGGCAGAGGAATTTGATGCCGAATTTGCCGCAGAGCTAAAGGCTGACCCGGCCTACACCACCGCCATCCTCGCCATCGGCAGAGGCGGCAAGAAGCCGAGAAAGGACTTGGCCGTTTGGAAGGATGCCAAGGACTATATGGGCTTCTTCTACGATAAGTACCTGACTGCTCCCGAATTTGATTCCCGGTTCAGCGCCGAGACCGTCGCCCTTGTGCTTCGCAAATTCCTTGAGAAGTTCGACATTGCAGACGATTCTGCCGTATGGTTTGATAAGGTCAAGGAAATCACCGCTGAGATTGGCTTTGCCACCGATATGAAGGCATACAAGGCAGACCCCGATGCCTTCCCCGGCTCAGTTGCCGATGTTTCCACCTTTATCCGTCAGGCGGTCACCGGAAAGACCAACTCCCCCGACCTTTACACCGTTATGCAGATTTTGGGCTATGACCGCACCGTAGCCCGGATCCAAAATGTAATTAATAGCTTATAAAAGCATTGCTCCCGGCTTTCACCGGGAGCAATTTTTTATTCAACGGATTTGAGCGCCTCTGCCATATTGATTTTTTCCAGCTTAAAGTACAGGAAGAAATCCACAATCAGCGCGGATAGAATGGTCAGCGCCAAGGCATAGACATAGGACGGCAAATCAATCACCGGGAACAGCCAAATAAAATCCACTTTAATTTGACTAATCACAAAGCTTAGCAGCCATTTGCCCATAAAGAGACCAAGCACCATACCCATTCCCGTCAGCAGCAGGTTTTCCTTAAACACATAAGCCGCCGACTCCTGAGAACGGAATCCCAGAACCTTAATGGTTGCGATTTCCCGGATTCGCTCGTTGATATTGATATTGGTCAGGTTGTAAAGAACAATGAAGGCCAGCGCGCCTGCAAAGATAACGATTACCACAACGATGGTGTCAAGCGCCTGCAACATATTGGTCACTGTGTGAATCATATCCTGGGTAATGGAAACATTCATAACGTTGCCTGTTTTTGACATTCTCGCTGCAATGGCGTGACCGTCTGTATAGTCCCGAACCTTGGCATACGCCATCTGGCTGCTGGGGACACTTCCCCACTGGCTTTGCAGCGTCTCCGGTGCAATAACTGCAAAGTTCTGAACGCTGTTTGCGAAAATTCCGCCTACCTTCAGGCTCAGGGTCTTCATATCCGAATCACGAATGGTCACCCTATCGCCAAGTTGAATACCCATTCTTTCCGCAATACCGACGGTGAGGTAAACCTCTCCCGTGCCGGGCGCAGGCAGCAGCTGGTCATCTTGTTTAAAATTCAGAAACTCTGTAATGCCACTATCCGTAACGATCATCGAAAGCTCACCGGTGCTTTCACCAAAATCAATTTCCGCAGAAGTCTGGTAGAAGAAGTGCAGAGCGGAAATGTCTCCACGGAATTCCTCCCGGAAGGCTTCCTGATCTTCTTCGGTCTGTCCGCCGCCGAAGTAGATTTCCATATCGTAGAGCGCCACCTCACCGTACTGATGGGGTACGGTATTAACAATGGAATCCCGCAAACCGAAACCGGTCAGCAAAAGCGCAGTACAGCCGCCAATGCCAAGGAGCATCATCAGCATCCGCTGACGGTAACGGAAGATATTACGCAGCATCACCTTATTGAGGAAGCTGATGCGTCTCCAGAAAGGCAGATACTCCATAAATATCTTCTTACCGCTGGTGGGCGCTTTGGGGCGAATGAGTTCGGCAGGCACTTCCTTCAGCGTTCTGTGACAGCAGAACCATGTCACCGCCAGCATTGCCGCTGTATAGCTGAGCAATACCGCGGAACATAACGGGATGTCCAGTTTCAGCACAAGATTAGGGGTCACATTCAGGAGAATGCCGTACACATCCCACAAAATCGTAGGTAGCAGCACACTGCCAAGCAGCACACCTAAACCGCAGCCAAGCACTGCTGCAGAGCCGGCGTATATCAGATACTTGCCAATGATGGCGCTTTCGCTGTAACCCAACGCCTTGAAAGTGCCGATTTGGGTACGTTCCTCAGCCACCATACGGGTCATTGTGGTAATACAGACAAGAGAGGCAACCAGCAAGAAGAATGCCGGGAACACCCGGGACACACCCATCACAATGTCGGAGTTATTATCTACCGACAAGTAGCCGATATTGGTGTTACGGTCCAAAATAAAGGACTCAATACCGGTCATACCCTCAATGTCTGCCTTGGCGTCACGCAGCTTTTTTGCCGCATCGTCCAGCTTCTGCTTGGCATCCGCAAGCTCCGCTTCTGCTTTTTCCTTGCCTTCGTTGTATTCCGCCCAGCCCTTGTCCAGTTCTGCCTGACCCTCGTTTAGGGCAGTCATACCCTTTTCCGCTTCCGCGCGATTTTTATCCAGCGCAAGCTGGGCGGCATCTAACTGCACCTTACCCGCCTCAATTTCCGCCTCGGCAGATGCAAACTGGCTGTCTGCCATCGCCTTATTATTCTGCACCTCAATCACGCCGGCATCGATGGTATCGATGGTCTCAAGCAAAGTTTTTTCCGTTTCAAGCAGCTCTGCCCTTTGGGCAATCAAATCTGCGCGCTGCTTATTGAGGTCCGCAAGCTGATTAATGAGTTCCGCCTGCATAATGATTAGCTCATCTTTTTGGGCAAGGTAGCCGTCCAATTCCCCCTGCGCTGCGGCCAATTCCTTTTTAAGGCCTTCCGCAACCGGGTTTGTAGCATTCGGGCCACCGGCGCCGTTTAATAGCTGGGTAATGGTCTTAACCTTCAGCTCCGCCAAAGTGATTCCAAGCTCCAGCTTTGCAGAACCATCTTCGATCTGCTTAAGGCCATCCTTAATTTGGGCAATGCCGTCCTCTAAAAGAGGCAGGCCCTCTTCGATCTGTTTCAGTCCGTCCTGAAGCTGTGTAAGGCCATCCACTGCCTGCTTTCTGCCGTCAATCAGCTGCTCATAGGCTGCGGCAAGCTGGGCATAAGCTTCTTTTTTGGCATTCGCCAGCTCCACGCGGCCGCTGTCCAGTTTTTCCCTCTGGGCATCCAGCTCCTTTTGACCTGCATCAATCTGCGAAAGGCCATCTTCCAGCTTCTTACGGTTATCATCGATTTCCTTTTGGGCCTTCTGTAATTCGCGGAGGCCTTTATCCAATTCAGCAAGCGCTTCCGCTCTGCCTTTCTCATATTCCGCAAGACCCTTTTCGTACTCGGCATAGCCTTCTTCGTACTGCTTTGTGGCATCCGCTTTCAGGTTTACAAGTCGCTCGCCGGCAAGTACAGTAACGCCACCCTTAAGTTCCTCCGCCATATCCTTTAGGTACTGATTATATTCCTCGGTATAGGGCGTATAGTCCCCCGTAAGGGTCACATCAATCTCCGTGAAATAATCCACATTGAGCGCGTCCGCAGGCAAATACACATAGGTACTTACCACACCGCTGCCGATGCTGGTACTGCCCCGGGACAGGTCCATATACAGCGGTGTGCTCACATAGCCAACCACCGTATAGGTGCGGTAATGGAAGCTGTCCAGCGTTCCCTGTTCGTTGTCTTCGGAAATGGTAAATGTACTGCCGAGGACTTTATTCGTCGCATTATGACCGTCAACCAGACATTCATCGGGACTTTGGGGCATTCTGCCGCCTAAAAGATTGACCTTGTTTACAGTCGTGGGAATAGTGTGTACCTTATAGACCGCGTCTAATTCATCGGCATTGCGGCTGCCTATGACATCCATTGTAACAGAGCCTTCAGCCGACTCCACACCTGCCATCTGCGCCACCTTGTCCACCTCAGCCTGAGACCAACCATATGTAGACAGCAGGCGCAAATCAAACATATTCTGCGTCTGCACAAACTTCTGGCCTGTGGCAACCATATCCGCCTTCGTACTGAGAAGACCCACAAAAATGGAGCTGCCCAGTATAATAATGGCCATAATGGCGATATACCGGCCAAAGGAGCCGCGGATGGTACGCAGCAGACTCTTCAGCAAAATATTCTTCTTTCTCATTACCATTCAATCTCCGAAATATCCTGAGGATGTTCGTTCAGGGTTACAGAGCGGACTGTACCGTTACGGACCTTAATAACCCGGTCTGCCATAGCGGTAAGAGCGCTGTTATGGGTAATAATCACAACCGTCATACCCGTATTTCTCGCGGTATCCTGCAAGAGCTTCAGGATTGCTTTGCCTGTTTGGTAGTCCAGCGCGCCGGTGGGCTCGTCACACAGCAAAAGCTTGGGATTTTTCGCCAGCGCCCGCGCAATGGCAACGCGCTGCTGCTCGCCGCCGGAAAGCTGGCTGGGGAAATTATGCATCCGGTCAAAAAGACCCACATTCTCTAAAACCTGCTTTGCATCCAACGGATGCTTGGTGATTTGGTTTGCCAGCTCCACATTCTCAAGGGCGGTCAGATTACCTACCAGATTGTAGAACTGGAATACAAAGCCCACATCTGCCCGACGGTAATCAGTCAGCTGCCGCTTATTAAGAGCAGAAACCTCCCTACCATCCAACACTACCTTTCCGGTGCTCAGGGTATCCATACCACCGAGAATGTTCAGCAGTGTGGTTTTGCCAGCGCCGGAAGGGCCGACGATCACGACCAGCTCGCCTTTTTCAACCGTAAAGGATGCGCCTTGTAACGCGTTAATAGACACCTCGCCCATCTTATAGGTCTTACCTACATCCAAAAATTCAATAAAAGCCATATTCTCTCACTCCATAACGTAAATATCCATTTATAGAATAACATACAAGTCAATAATATTGTATAAAATTTTTATGAATTTTCGAAACTTTTTCCATTAAAAATACCGCCTATGGCGTACCATAGGCGGTATAATACTTATAATGTTGCAATCAGCGCGTCTGCGTACTCCTCGCAGGTAGCGGCAGAGCCGTCGGACTTAACAGTCAGCGGACAATTTGCAATGGCATTTTCTAGCTTTTCCGCTGCTTCCGCCCGGCAGATGTGCCGCAGCAGCAACGCTGCAGCCTTCAGGATGCTATCAGGATTTGCATACTGTCCCATTCCCCGCTCAATCATACGGGGCGCAGAACCGTGGATAGCTTCGAACATCGCATAGCGGTCGCCCAAATTGGCGCTGCCGGCAGTTCCTACACCACCCTGCAACTGGGCAGCCTCATCGGTAATGATGTCGCCATATAGGTTTGGCATCACAAACACCTGGAATTTCTCCCGCAGACCCTCTTTCAGTAGGTTTGCGGTCATAATGTCGATGTAGTAATCCTCCACGGTGATTTCCGGGTATTCCGCTGCAATCTCGTGGGCGATGGCAGTAAACTTACCGTCGGTCTTTTTCATAATATTGGCCTTGGTAACCACAGACATATGGGTTTTTCCGTTATTGCGGGCGTACTCGAATGCCGCACGAACAATACGCCGTGTTCCCTTATCGGTAGTGACCTTAAAGTCCACTGCCATTCCGGGCAGATCCAGGCCACGGCTGCCGAGAACGTACTCACCCTCGGTATTTTCCCGGAAGAACATCCAGTCGATGCCCTGCTCAGGAATACATACGGGACGGACGTTGGCGTAAAGGTCCAGTTCCCGGCGCATAGTTACGTTGGCAGACTCCAATGTACCGCCGTGGGGCGTGGTTGTAGGACCTTTCAGTACTACGTCGCAGGATTTAATCTCCGCCAGTACATCATCGGGAATGGCTTTTCCCTGCGCCATACGGTTTTCGATGGTAAGACCCTCGATTTCCTTTATAATGACTGTACCCTTTACAACCTCATCTGCCAGCAGCTTCTTCAGTACGCGGGTCGCCTGCTTGGTGATGATAGGGCCGATGCCATCGCCGTCTACCACACCGATGGTGACACATTCCTTTGTGGAAAAATCGGTCTTTTCCGTATTCATATTCGCAACCCGTTCCTGCTGCTCGGTCAGCAGAACGCGAAATGCTTCTAAAGCCTGTTGAATATCCATACTTTTCTCCTTCTTTCCCGACGGTTACTTGCCGCCGTCCCTTGTGTAGTTAAGCAAACCACCTGCAAGCAGAATATTTTGCTGCCGCTGGGTCAAATCACAGGCAGCCGTGAAGCTGCGGCCGCTTTCTTCATCGGTAACCGTCAATACACCGGATGCCATAGAACTGCCGATGTCTGCAAATGTAAGTTTTGCGCCCTGGCTGACCCATTCATAATCCTCGGGATTCTGAAAGGTCAGGGGCAAAATACCTGCATTAATCAGATTCGCTACGTGGATACGGGCAAAACTCTTGGCAATCACGCACCGGACACCTAAATACATCGGCACCAATGCTGCGTGTTCTCTGGAAGAGCCCTGACCGTAATTACTGCCGCCAATTACAATGCCGTCCCCTGCCTGCTTTGCCCGGGTCGGGAACTCCGGGTCACAGACCTCAAAGCAGAAATTAGACAGATACGGAATATTGGAGCGGTAAGGCAAAATTTTTGCGCCGGCTGGCATAATGTGGTCAGTGGTAATATTGTCGCCTACTTTCAGCACGATTTCTGCCGTTAAGGTATCGGCAAAGGGCTTGCTCTTGGGGAATTCCTTAATGTTCGGCCCGCGGAGGACTTCTCCGTCGTTGCCCTCCGGTAGCGGCATCAGCACACCGGAATCATCCACTTTAAATTGCGCCGGGACATCATATGAAACGTCGAAATCCACCGTCCGGGGGTCGGTAATAAAGCCGCTAAGAGCAGAAGCAACCGCCGTTTCCGGGGACACCAGATAGACCTGACCGTCCCGGGTGCCGCTTCGGCCTAAGAAGTTACGGTTGAAGGTACGGAGGCTGACACCGCCGGAATTGGGCGAAAAGCCCATACCGATGCAAGGACCGCAGGCGCACTCCAAAAGCCGGGCGCCACTGGCAAGAATGTCACTAAGTGCGCCGCACTCCGCAAGCATAGAAAGCACCTGCCGGGAGCCGGGGGAAACAGAAAGATTCACACCGGGCGCAATGGTCTTGCCCTTGAGCATCGCGGCAACCTTCAGCATATCCTGGAGTGATGAATTGGTGCAGGAGCCAACGCAAACCTGATCCACCTTAACATCTGCAAGGGTTTCCACAGCCACCACATTGTCAGGACTATGGGGGCAGGCAATCATCGGCTTCAGTTCATCCAAGTTAATGGTGATTTCCAGATCATAAACCGCATCCGGGTCGCTTTCGAGCGGTACATAGGCATCCCCTCTCCCCTGGGCCTCCAGGAACTTTTTCGTCTGCTCGTCGGAGGGGAAAATGGAGGTAGTAGCGCCCAATTCAGCGCCCATATTGGTAATGGTGGCGCGCTGGGGAACGGTTAGCGCGCGAATACCCTCGCCGCCCCACTCAATAATCGCGCCCACACCGCCCTTAACGGAGAGAATACGCAGAATTTCCAGGCTGATGTCTTTGGCAGTCACATTCTTCTGCAGGCTGCCCACAAGATTGACCTTATACATTTTGGGCATTGTGATATAATAGGCGCCGCCGCCCATTGCCACAGCCACGTCAAGTCCGCCTGCGCCAAAGGCCAGCATACCGAGACCGCCGCCGGTGGGCGTATGACTGTCAGAGCCAATGAGGGTCTTTCCGGGAATGCCGAAGCGCTCCAGATGAACCTGATGGCAAATACCGTTGCCGGGACGGGAGAAACGGACACCGTACTTTGCGGCAACCGTCTGTAAGTAGCGATGGTCGTCCGCATTTTCAAAGCCGCATTGGAGCGTGTTGTGGTCTACGTAAGCCACACTCAGCTCTGTTTTTACTCTTGGGATGCCCATAGTTTCAAATTCAAGATAGGCCATCGTACCTGTGGCATCTTGTGTCAGGGTCTGGTCAATCCGCAGCGCCACCTGACTGCCCGGGGTCATATCTCCATCTACAAGGTGGGCAGAAATAATCTTCTGTGCAAGTGTTTTACTCATTTTCCTTCAGCCTTTCGATCATATTAATCTTTGCGTTGGCAATGTGCTCCTCCATAAGGCGGCTTGCAAGAGCCTCGTCGCCGTCAATAATCGCCTGTCCGATGGCGCGGTGCTCATTCACAGAATTCTTCACACGATTGTCATCAGTAATGGAAATTCTTCGGAACCGCAGGGTCTTTTTATGAAGGGGGGTCAGTGTATCCTGCAGGATGCTGCCGGGAGAAAGATCATAGATAAGATCGTGGAACTGATCGTCCACCTCACGCAGCCGGTCCAGGTCACGTCTGACATAGTAGTAGTCCTGCAAATCGCACAGAGAGGCAATTTTTGCCTTATCCGCATCCGTGCGGTTCTTCGCAGCCCGCGCAGCGGCAAGGCCCTCAATACGCATACGGATATCCATAATATCGATCAGGTCGTCAACCGTAATGCCCAGCACCATCGCGCCCTTGCCCGTCTCCTGAATAAGACGTTCGTGCTCCAGTCGGCGCAGCGCCTCACGAATAGGCGTACGGCTGACACCAAGCTCTTCCACCAGCTTTAATTCCGTGAGAATCTCACCGCGGGCGTACACACCGACAATAATATCATCCTCAAGCTTTTCAAAAATCTGATCTGCTAAGGAAACTGTCTTAAATTTTTCCATATTTCCTCCTTAAAATCGGCCGGGCGCCAGCTCAGCGATTTTCTTTTCCAATTCACCGTGGGACATAACCGTCTGCCGTCCATCCTCATAAAGACGGTCCGTCCATTCCTTAATGGCAACCACCAGCGGATCATTCTTTTTCAGCTCCTGCTCGCCTTTCAGTCCGTAATGGACATTGATCCAGTAGGCAATGCCCGCAAGACCAGAGGTCTTACTGACCTGCACCGTTGCAGGCCGGTTCAGCAGCTTCTCTGTATCGAAAATCGAGTAGATTTCCGCATCCTTAAGAAGTCCGTCCGCGTGGATGCCGGCTCTTGTAGAGTTAAAGCTCTCGCCTACGAAGGGTGTCATAGGCGGAATGGTGTAACCCATTTCCTTTTCAAAATATTCTGCAATCTCCGTAACAACAGCGGGCTGCATACCGTCCATAGAACCCCGTAAAGATGCGTATTCAAAGACCATTGCCTCCAGCGGGATATTGCCGGTACGCTCACCGATGCCCAGCATCGAGCAGTTAACCGCGCAAGCGCCATAGAGCCAAGCGGTAGACGCATTGGCCACCGCCTTATAAAAATCATTGTGGCCGTGCCACTCCAAAAGCTCGCTGGGTACATCGGAATAATGCTGCAATCCGTAAATGATACCGGCAACGCTTCGGGGCATTGCAGCCCCCGTATAGGGCACGCCGTA
>JAZQUL010000106.1:0-16329 GCA_045631285.1 Faecousia sp.
GGAAAAACGGGAGTCAAAGGCGTTGAGCATTTTTTGCAGCACGTATTGGGGCTCTGCATCCTTATAGAACGTATAGGTATTTGGGTACAGATAGCCCTCGAGGCAGTACTTGGTGCCTCTGGGAACGCCCTCCAAGAACCAATAGTCCTTCAGCTCCCCATTGGCAGCCCATTGCTCCAACTCTGCCTGAGAGCAGACACCTTTTTCTTCCAAGAGCTTAAAGATCTGGGCGCAGTTGTAGCCCTCGGGGATTACTACGTCCACAACGTCGGTATTGACCTGCTTATAGGACATCATTTTCAGCAGCGCGTTGTAGTCGTACATAGAATTGAGGGTATAGGTATCCGGCAGAACTTTTTCACCCTTGCCGGTAAGCTCGGCAAAGAATACAAAAAGCTTGGGATAGCGGATGAGCCCGGCTTTTTGCAGCTTATTTGCAATAGCGTTAATGTCATCCTTTTCCTCGATTGTGACGGTAATGGCTTCGTCGGGCTTGCCAAAGGCCAGCAGATCTGCGGCGCAGACCCATAGTACCCGGCCAAAAGAAATACCAATGGTCACAATGAGCATTAGCCAAATGAGGGTGGCAGCAATGTGGGGCAGACCGAAAAGACCGTAACCCTTTTTTGGCTCGGGACGCCCTTTGCGGGGAGAAGGCCTGCGGCGTGATTTTTTGGGTGTGGGTGTCCCCTCCGGCAGATTGTTCTCGTCTACCGTGGTAAATTTCTGGGTAGCGCCCATATCCTCGGAGGGAAGAACCGCCGGGGCGGTGAAGGGGACGGTATCTTCTGTTACTTGCATTTGTGATTCCTCTGTATCAGCAATGGGTGTCGGCACTTCCGGCTGGGGAGGTTCCGGTCTGATTATTTCCTCTTTTTCCGGTTCGTACCGGGCGGAAAAGGCCTTGAGCGCATCCAACGCGGCTTGAAACCCTGAATTGTCAGATAAATCCGGGTTTAGTTCCGGATCGGTCTGGGGCGCCGGTTCTTCAGGCGCCGGTTCTTCGGAAGCCCGCTCCTCTTTTTCCTCAGCTTCAGGTGTTTCCGGATCTTCCGGCGCGGTGTAGGTCCGCAGGGTGGCTAAAGCATCCTCAAAGGAGGTGTCTTCCTCCGGAAGGGTTTCTTCCAAGGGTTGTTCTTTCTTGTTTTCGTTATCCATAGGTTACCTCCTGCGTGCGGATCACGATTTGCGCCGCAACAGTATTTGCAACTGCCTCGCCCCGGAGGGCGCGGATGAGGGAAAGCCCAAAGGCGGTAGCGCAGCCGGCAGAAGTGCCGGTAATGACGTTGCCGTCCCGGACGCTGGCGGCTTTTTCAATGATAGCGCTGCCCATATTCTCCTCACAGCCGGGATAGCAAGTAGCGTGCTTTCCGTCTGTAATGCCCAGGTCTGCAAGAACAGTAGGCCCGGCGCAGATGGCGGCGGTAAATTTTCCGTTTTCATAGGCATAACGGATGGCGTCCATTGCCCAGGCGCTTGCGCGAATAGAAGCAACACCGCCCAATCCACCGGGCAAAACAATCATTTCTGTATCGGAGAGGTCGGCTTCTTCCGGTAGTATATCGGCTTGCACGCCGATGCCGTGACCGCCGCAGATGATTTTGCCGTTGAGACCGACGGTTTTTACTTCAATACCGGCGCGGCGCATCAAATCCAGAGGGACGATGGCTTCGGTTTCCTCAAAGCCTGTGCCAAGGAACATATATACCATAGTTTAACCCTCCAGACACGCTTTAACCAGCGCGTAAATTTCTTCGTGAATATCTTCAATGGAACGCATTTTGCCGTCTTTTACGCAGGAGATGATTTGCCAGCCGTAGTAATTGGCGGCGGCGCGGCCCATTTCCCGGCAGGTGGCGAGATATGCCATATCCTTTTCGTGAATGTCTGCCTTAGTGTTGGTATCTGCCTCCCGACCGCGGAGCAGCTTTTCCGTAAAATCGGTGGGAACATCTAAGTAAATGATCAAATCCGGGCGGGGAAGACCTAACTTGTTATACTCAAAATCGTAAAGCCAATGGAGAAACTTCTCCCGATCCTCCGCTTTTTCCTTAGAGGTCTGGTGGACAGCATTGGAGGTGGTGTACCGATCAGAGAGCACCACACCGCCTTCTTCGTACCACTGACCCCAGTCCATTTTATAGGAGGCAAAGCGGTCTACGGCATAAAAGGAAGATGCGGCATAGGCGTTGACATCAGAGGGATTGCTGCCAAACTGACCGCCCAAATACATCCGAATCAGGGCAGAACTTTCCTCTTTATAGCGGGGGAATACGATATTGCGGAAGGAAACGCCATCGGAAGCCAGCCGTTCCTTCATCCGGGAGAATTGGGTGGATTTTCCGGAGCCATCCGTGCCTTCAATTACAATCAGTTTGCCCATAGGGGAGACCTCCTTTGCAGAGCGCATACTATATTACTCTAAAATATATCATATTTTCTGTCGTTTGTCCATCATTTACCCCGGAAAGCTACGGATTTTTTTAGAGGAGAATAAAACGTAAACGGCAGTTGCAAAATTGGGGGAAAAATGTTAGAATAAATAAAATTATGACTATCACGCAAGAGGATGACGAAATGGAAGAGAAAAATATTTTGTTTCGGGATTTAGGTCTTAGCGAGGCGATGCTGAAAGCGCTGGAGAAAAAGGGCTACGGTTACCCAACCACCATTCAGCAACTGGCAATCCCGGCATTTTTGGAGTGGAAAGATGTGATTGCCAAAGCGCCTACCGGTACAGGTAAGACCTTTGCTTTCGGGATTCCGATGATTGAGCATATTGACCCGGAAAACGAGGATGTGCAGGGCCTGATTTTAGCGCCTACCCGGGAATTGGCCATTCAAATCGGTGATGAGCTGCGCGGCCTGCTGACATACTATAAGGGCATCCGTGTAGCGGTGCTCTACGGCGGCGCCGGTATCGTGGGGCAAGCAAAGCAGCTGGAGAAAAAGCCCCAGATTGTGGTGGCGACTCCCGGCAGACTTATGGATCACTATAACCGGAAAAATATCCGTATGGATAAAATACAGACGGTCGTGCTGGATGAAGCCGACCGGATGCTGGATATGGGCTTTTTCAAGGATGTGACAAAGATTATTGAAAAGGTGAAAAACCGCAAGAATTTGGGCCTGTTCTCCGCAACCATTTCTCAGGAGGTTATGACGGTTTCCTGGATGTATCAGCGGGATGAGGTGGAAATCACCGTAGAGCCGAAAAAAGGGGACCGTCCCGACATTGCCCAATATAGCATCACTGTATCACCGCTGCAAAAGGCAGAGACCACCCTCCGACTCATTCGCTCTCAGGGCTATGAGCGTGTGATTATTTTCTGCAACACCAAGCATATGTGCCAGCGCCTTTCCGACGATTTCCGTCGAGCAGGTGCGGATTGCGACTGTATCCACGGCGATATTCGCCAGAGCCAGCGGGAAAAGACAATGCAATCCTTCCGGGACGGAAAGCTCTCCATTCTCATCGCCACCGATGTGGCATCCCGCGGCATCGATGTGGATGATGTGGAGTGTGTGGTGAATTTCGATGTACCGGAGGAGAACGAGTACTACGTTCACCGCATCGGCAGAACAGGCCGCGCCAAGAAAAAGGGCGTTGCCTGGTCCATTATCGGCAATTTCCCGGAAAAGGCAAAGCTGGATGAAATTGCGAAATTCAGCAATTACACCGTAAAGCCGATGACCCTTTCCGACGACGGTACACTCAGCGAGGAAGTGGTAAAAGCCCCTGCGCCGCCCAAGAGGAGACTGCGTTGAACGCCCGGGAGATGGGTTTCCTGCTGCTGACCTGTCAGTTGGGAGACCCGGAGAGAAAACCGCTGACTGTGGCGCAGTTCCGCGACCTTTCTACGCTTGCGTCTCATATGGAAGTGGATATTCCGGATAGGGAATTAACGGAAAAGGACTTGCTGAATTTGGGCTACAAGCAGGAAATGGCAGCGCGGATTGTCCGCCTTTTGGAGGATCGGGAGCTGCTGACGCATTACCTGAAGCGAGGGGCAAAACAAGCCTGTTTCCCCCTCACCCGCATCAGCAGCGGCTATCCACAGACACTGCGCGGCAGATTGGGGCTGGAAGCGCCCAATCTGTGGTTCCGGGGCGACCTGACCCTTTTGGATACACCGGCGGTAGCCCTTGTGGGAAGCCGGGATTTATGGGAGGAAAACCGGGAGTTTGCCCGGGAGGTAGGCCGTCAGGCGGCACTTCATGGTTATACCCTGATTTCCGGCAATGCCCGGGGCGCAGACCGGGAAGCTCAGGATAGCTGCCTTTCAAACGACGGCAAGGTCATCAGCGTGGTGGCAGACCGTTTGGTGTCTCAGCCGCTGGAGAAAAATATCCTGTATCTTTCCGAGGATGGGTACGATCTGGGCTTTTCCGCAGCCCGGGCCATTAGCCGAAATCGGGTCATACATACCCTTCCCACCGGTGGTGTCTTTGTCGCCCAGTGCAGCCTGAAAACCGGTGGCACCTGGAGCGGCACAGAGAAAAATTTGCAAAAAGGCTGGTCGGATGTCTTTTGTTTTGCGGACGGAAGCGAAGCGCAAATGGAATTGTGCAACCGGGGCGCAACGGCTGTTCATATCCGGGATTTAAATGATTTTTACGCATTACATACAAAAATGCCCAGATTATTCTAATTCGGACGGAGGAAAATTATGAGCATAGCAGACGAGCTGTACAGAAAGACCTGTATAGACATTCTGGAAAATGGCTTCTATGATACGGATTTGGAGGTACGTCCCCGTTGGGCGGACGGTACGCCTGCCCATACGGTAAAGAAATTCGGCATAGTGAACCGTTATAACCTGAAAGAGGAATTCCCCTTGATGACGCTGCGCCGCACCTACTGGAAATCGGCCCTGGATGAGCTTCTGTGGATTTGGCAGAAAAAGTCCAACCGCATCTGCGATTTGGGCAGCCACGTTTGGGACGAATGGGCAGGGGAGGACGGCACCATCGGCAAGGCTTACGGCTATCAGCTTGGTATCAAGCATCAGTATAAAGAGGGCGAGTTCGATCAGGTGGACCGGGTGCTTTACGATTTGAAGCACAATCCGGCATCCCGGCGCATCCTCACGAATATCTATAATTTTGAGGACTTGCACGAGATGAATCTTTATCCCTGCGCTTACTCTATGACCTTTAATGTGACTGGCAATACCTTAAACGGCATCCTCAATCAGCGGTCTCAGGATATGCTGACGGCAAACAACTGGAATGTGTGCCAGTATGCGATGCTCCTTATGATGATGGCGCAGGTCTCCGGGCTGGAAGCCGGTGAGCTGGTCCACGTCATTGCGGACTGCCATATTTACGACCGTCATATCCCGGCTGTAAAGGCAATGCTGGAGAAGGAAGGCTTTGCCGCGCCGAAGGTGACGCTGGATAAGTCTGTTACCGATTTTTACAGCTTCACGAAAAACAGCTTTACGGTGGAAGATTATCAGTTCCACCTCTTTGAATTTGAAATTCCTATGGCAATCTGAGGCGATAGTATGGACTTAATTGTAGCAGTTTACGCCGATTGGGGCATCGGCTGTGACGGTACCCAGCCGATAGCAATCTCAGCAGACCGGAAATTTTTCCGGGAGACCACCCGGGGCGCGGCGATAATTGCCGGACGCAAAACGGTGGCGGATTTTCCGGGTCAAAAACCCCTTCCCGGCAGAAAAAACATTGTCTTAACTCGGCAGGATGTGGATATTCCCGGTTTTACCCTATGCCACAGCCCTGAGGAGGCAATGGCGGAAACCAAGGAAGATGCCCGGGTGTTTGTCATCGGTGGCGGCAGTATTTATAAGCAGATGCTTACCTTTTGCGAAAACGCCTATGTAACGAAGCTATCTGCCTGCCCAAAATCGGACACCTATTTCCCCAATTTAGATGAAATGCCGGATTGGGAAATGGAAAAAATTCTCTCCGCCGGAGAGGAAAACGGCATTGCCTACCAAATGTGTTTATACAGAAAAAAGAGATGATTTAAAATGCAAAGAAAAACCTTAGTGATTGTAATTGCTGCGGCAGTTGTCCTTGCGGCAGTTGGCTTCGGTATGATGGGATGGACCCTCTATAAGTCCTATGTACTGGAACTTGACGTGGCGCCGGGAGATACTATCTATCTGGAAGCAGGCATTGACCCTGTTCCGGAGGGAAAGGCCTACGGCTGGAGCGGCTTTTTGCTGCTGGAGAAAAGAGCGGTAGCGGTCTCCCGGACGGGCGAGATCGACCCGAAAGTGCCGGGTACCTATACCGTGACCTATTCGGCAAAGCACCGGGATTTGACCGCAGAAAAAACCTATACGGTCATCGTCCGGGACACCACCGCCCCGGTCATTACCCTAACAGGCGGCACAGACGTGGTGACGCTGCCCGGTGTTCCCTATGAGGAAGCGGGCTTTACGGCCATTGACGCAGCAGAGGGCGATGTGACCGACCGGGTTGTTCGCACCGAGGAAGAGGGAAAGGTGACTTATACTGTCACCGATTCTGCCGGTAATACGGCGACTGTAGAGCGAATCTTGCGCTATGAGGATGCTGTTCCTCCTGTGCTGACTTTGACAGGCAGCAACAAGGTGACGGTCTATACCGGACAGGAATACCGTGAGCCGGGCTATAAGGCTATCGACAACGGCGCCATAGATTTGACGGATAAAGTAGAGGTTTCCGGCTCTGTGAATGTAAATAAAGCCGGCACCTATACACTGACATATACAGTTAGAGACTGGTACGGAAATACAGCCAGCGCCACCCGTACGGTGGAGGTCAAGAAGGTAAACGGCAACGGCAAATTCATTTACCTGACCTTCGACGACGGCCCCGGCAGCTATACGCCCGGCCTTTTGGATACGCTCAAGAAGTATAACGTAAAAGCCACCTTCTTTGTGGTGGGCGAAGGAAATCTGTCTATATTAAAGCGGATTGATGCGGAGGGACATTCTATCGGCATCCACGCAAATGAGCATACCTATAGCAAAATCTATGCCAGTGACGAAGCATTTTTGGCAGATCAGGCCGTCATTTCCCAGAAGGTTTACGATCAGGTCGGCTTCTATCCCACGATTATGCGCTTCCCCGGTGGCAGCAGTAACCGGGTCAGCAAGCAATACAACCTTGGCATTATGACCCGGCTGACAAAGGCGGTGCAGGAGAAAGGCTACCGGTATTTTGACTGGAATGTGAACTCCGAGGATGCGGAAAAGGCAACACCGGAGCGCGTTTTAGAGGCCACCATCGAGGGCGTTGCAAAGCGGAGCGAAAGTATGGTGCTGATGCACGACATTCAAAAAAGCTCTATGCAGGTCATTGAGGAGTTTATCGTTTGGGCGCTGGATAACGGCTATACCTTCCTGCCGATTACCGACAATACCCCTGATTTCCATCATCCCATTAAGAACTAAAAAAACGCCCTGACCACGGTCAGGGCGTTTTTGAATGCAGAATGCATAATGCGGAGTGCAGAATTTCGGTGTCCGCATTGCGGACGAGCCTTGCCTCCCTCATAGAGGGAGGTGGATTTTGCGAAGCAAAAGACGGAGGGAGTGTGGTTCGTACGATAGCACACTCCCCCAGTCACGCTGTCTGCGTGACAGCCCCCTCACAGAGGGGGCCAAGTATCGCCCCTACGATTCGATATGGGTATGGTTGTTGATGTGATCCTCGCAGTAGCAATGGAAGCCCTTGCAGCGGGAGCAGTAACGGAATTCCAAATCGGGGTCGGAAACATCGGTGCGACCGCAGACGGTGCATTTGTGAGTATAAGGGGCTTTGACAGAAGCGATAGTGGCTTCGTAAGAGCCGGCAGAGGGGAAGGGGATGACTTTTGCGCCGCCCTTTTTGCTGCCTTTTTTGCCACGGAACAGCCGCCGGGCATTGGCCTGCCAAGAGATAGGGATGAGATTCAGCACATCCTTGCCGAAGAACAGGAAATAGTTTGCCAGCGTAACCAGCGGGAACAGATTGAGGGGGAAGAAGCCCATAGGAATTTGAAATACGGGAAGAAGAGTCAATACCAGGTCAAACAGGGCAAGGGCCCAGGCTTTCACCGGGATGATAAAGAGAATCAAAAATTGCGTATCG
Organism: Faecousia sp.; assembly: GCA_045631285.1. Classification (GTDB taxonomy): domain Bacteria; phylum Bacillota; class Clostridia; order Oscillospirales; family Oscillospiraceae; genus Faecousia. The sequence continues at coordinate 8,092 of JAZQUL010000106.1, forward strand.
GGATAAAGGGTGGCATAGGAAATGAGCAGTGAGATATTCAGGTAATAGCCCAAATTTGCAAATTCCAGCGGGGACATAACATAGGTGGTATCACCGACAGTATAGGAAATGCCACCGAAAAGCAATACAAAGGCTTCCATTAGGAGCAGACCGGAAAAATAAAAAAGATTGAACCGGAAAGTTCCCCAGCGGTTTTCAATGGCTCTGCCAAGAGAGAAATAGCAGAGGTATGTGATGGCGGCAAAGAGAATCGTCTCTCCCGGTGAGGTGGTGGTAAAAATGCAGGTAATAAGCCGCCATACCTGCCCTTGCAGGATCAGTTCCCGATGAAAGCAGAGGGCTTCATAAAGCACATAGTTATGGGCAAGCTCGCTCATCAGGTAAACGATAGCGTTGCCGATGACTACATAGAGCATCAGATTGGGAACACCAAGACTTTGATGGCGGTAACAGAACCGCTCAAATTTTTGCCGTAATTTCTTCAAAAAAGATCATCTCCTTCGGTATCTCCCCTTACTATATCAGCTTTTTCCCCAAAAGTCTATAATAGATTATGAACAAAAAACTTGACAAATCGGGAAAATGTGATAAGATACCCGAGGAAAAATGCATACAGCCTTATCAAGAGCGGTGGAGGGATCGGCCCGATGAAACCCGGCAACCTACGAAAGCAAGGTGCCAAATCCGGCGGCAACGAAAGATGAGGATTCGAAAACTACGTGCGTCGAATCTTCGGTGTGCGTATTTTTTATGTGTGAAAGGATAGAAATTATGGAAAAAAGATTATTTACCTCTGAATGTGTGACCTGCGGTCACCCCGATAAAGTGGCAGACAGCATCTCCGATGCGATTTTGGATGCCTGCCTCGCCCAAGACCCCGGCTCCCGCGTGGCCTGCGAGACTATGGTTACTACCGACTTTTGCTTGATCTGCGGTGAAATCACAACAAAGGCGGTTGTAGATTATGCCGCTGTTGTCCGTGAAGTCATCCGCAAAATCGGCTATACCCGTGAGGGCGAAGGCTTCTGCGCGGACACCGTGGAAATCCTCTGCAAAATTCACACCCAGTCTGCCGACATTGCGCTGGGTACCAACGACTCTGTTGGCGGCGCAGGCGATCAGGGTATGATGTTTGGCGGCGCCTGCACCCAGACCCCAGAGCTGATGCCTCTGCCTATTGCGCTTTCCAGAGCGCTGAGTAACCGCCTGACCGAAGCGAAGAAGGAAGTGGATTTTATCCGTCCTGACGGCAAGACCCAGGTCAGTGTGGAGTTTGATGACAAGGGCAATGTGCTGGGTATCGATACCGTGGTGGTGTCCGTGATGCACAGCGCGCAAGTTTCCCTTTCTGACCTGCGCGCGTATATTAAGAATGAGATCATTGCGCCTGTTCTTAGTAAATATGGCTTCTCTTTGGAGAGTGTTTCCCATATCCATATTAACCCCACCGGTAATTTCGTCATTGGCGGTCCCAACGGCGACACCGGCCTCACCGGCCGGAAGATCATCGTGGATACCTACGGCGGCTATTTCTCCCACGGCGGCGGCGCCTTCTCCGGAAAGGACCCTACCAAGGTGGACAGAAGCGCAGCCTATATGGCGCGGTATATGGCGAAAAACTTGGTAGCGGCCGGTTTGGCCTCCCAGGTGCAGGTGCAGCTTGCCTACGCCATCGGCGTGGCTGAGCCTGTTTCCCTCCGGGTGGACAGCTACGGCACCGGCAAGATTTCCGATGAGGAAATGACCGCGCTGCTTCGAAAGACCTGCGATATGACGCCTGCCGGTATTATCCGCAAGCTCTCTCTTCGCAGCCCCATCTACGGCAAGACCGCCATGGAAGGTCACTTTGGCGTAAATGACCAGCCTTGGGAACAGACTGACTTGGCAGACACCCTCAAAAATTTGGCAAAGGTTTGATGTTATGAACGAAAAGCTTTTTGGCATTCTGCGGTGTTTCCGGCTGGATGGAGAGCCGGTTTCCTGCGAGCCTTATGGCTGCGGCCATATCAACAGCACCTATTTGGTGGTAACCACCAGCGGCAAGCGCTATATCCTGCAGCGCATTAACCACAATACATTTAAAAATGTGGCGGCATTGATGGAAAACATCACTGCGGTTACGGATTTTTTGCGGAAAAAGACAGAAGATCCCCGCAGCGTGCTCACATTGACAAAGACGAAGAGCGGTGGGAGCTGGCTCTACGCCCAGGCAACCTATTGGCGGGTCAACGAATTTACAGAAGGTTCTATCTGCCTGCAAACCCCGGAAACCGATGAAGATTTCTACCAAAGCGCCATCGCCTTTGGCCGTTTTCAGTATATGCTGGCGGATTTCCCCGCGGAAAAGCTCCACGAAACAATTCCTAATTTTCATAACACCCCGGACCGCTACCGGATTTTTCACGAAACCTTGGCGCTGGACCCGATGAATCGGGCGGCAAGTGTGCAGGAGGAAATTGAATTTGTCCTTGCCCGGGAAAAGGAAATGTCTACTCTTTATAACGCCCTGACAGCGGGCGTTTTGCCCCTGCGGGTAACCCACAACGATACCAAGCTCAATAATGTGCTTTTGGACGCGGAGACCCGGAAGGCTCTGTGCGTCATCGACTTAGATACGGTAATGCCCGGCTCCAGTCTTTATGACTACGGCGACGCCATCCGCTTTGGCGCGGCTACCGCGGCAGAGGATGAAAAAGACCTTTCCAAGGTGGAAATGGACTTAAAGCTTTTCCGTGTCTTTACCCGCGGCTATATCGAAGCCTGCCCCGGTCTTACGGAAAAAGAGCTGGAATTTATGCCCTTAGGCGCAAAGACTATGACGATGGAATGCGGTGTCCGCTTCCTGACGGACTATTTGGATGGCGACAACTATTTTGCCATCCACCGGGAGGGTCACAACTTAGACCGCGCCCGCACCCAGTTTAAGCTGGTTTCCGATATGGAAAGCAAGTGGGATGAGATGCAGAGAATCGTCAAAGAGGAAACGAAATAATAGAAGGCGGCACAAAAGTGCCGCCTTGTTTGTTGGTTAGGATATGTAGGGCGGGGCCTTGGTCCCGCCGTTTTGTATGTTATATGTTAGCGGCGGGAGTAAACCCCCACCCTACGATTTTATAAGGAGGTGCGGAGGAGTTTTCCTTGCAATTGGAGACTTTCTTTGCTATCATAAGAAAAACAGCAGGAGGGGACTATGGAAATTCTATATCAGGACAGAGATATTGTGGTTGCCATCAAGCCGCCCCGTGTGCTGTCTACCGATGAGCCGGGCGGTATGCCCGCCCTTGTGCGGGAGGCTTTGGGTACGGAAAATATCCGTACCGTTCACCGTCTGGACCGGGTGGTCTCCGGACTTATGGTGCTGGCGAGAAATGCCCGCGCCGCATCGGAGCTGTCCCGACAGATTCGGGAAGGCAGCTTTGAGAAGGAATATGTGGCAGTTCTGCACGGTCATCCCGCCCAGGCGGCGGGAATGCTGACGGACCTGCTCCTTCGCAATAAGCAGGAGAAAAAGACCTATGTGGTCACGGAAAGGGGAAAGGATGTGCAGGAAGCTATCCTGACCTATAAAACCGAGGGCGTTACGGATGAACTGACAAAGGTGCGGATCAACCTCGTTACGGGACGTACCCATCAGATTCGCGCTCAGTTTTCCTCCCGCGATCTTCCCTTGGTGGGTGACCGAAAATATAGCGAGAAGGAAGACGATTGTGAAATCGCTCTTTGGTCGGGGATGCTGGGTTTTACCCATCCATACAGCGGCAAACGGATGGTATTTACCGCGAATCCACCGAGAGAGTACCCCTGGACAGAATTTGAGGAGTAAGAAATGGAGCATTATAAGTTTTTCCAAAATGAGAAATGTGAATATTTCCCCTGCCATAAGTGTGAAAACAGGGCAGAATTTAACTGTCTTTTCTGCTACTGTCCGCTCTATGCTTTAGGGGATAAATGCGGCGGAAATTTCACCTATACAGAAAACGGCATTAAGGATTGCTCTTCCTGTCTTGTACCCCATAAACGGGGAAATTATGATTATATAATGGAAAAAATGGGCGAAGTAATCGCACTGGCGAAAAAACCTTGATTTTTTTCCATTTGGCTGTTATAATGCCTATGTTTTATAAGGAGACGTATCGAAGTGGTCATAACGGGGCTGACTCGAAATCAGTTAGCGGGCAACCGCACGCGAGTTCGAATCTCGCCGTCTCCGCCAGAGAATAACCGCAACTTTGATACAAGGTTGCGGTTATATCCTTTTTGTGGTATAATGAGGAAAAAGAGGTGATTATCTTGGCAAACACGGAAAGTAATTTTAATGAGTTAGTATTTTTTGCGCAGATTAAAAAGAGACCAGGCCTTTTCTTGGGGAAGCCATCTTTACTGTCTTTTCGAGATCAGTTGTTTGGTATGGACTACGCATTTTCTTTTTACTGCCAAGAAAGTCCATTCAAGTATTTCAATTTGTTTGTTACTTGGTATCACGAAGAAATTATCAAAGACCTAAACGGGTATGCGTGTTGGTGGAATCATATTTTATACACCAGCGGAAATGATGATGCATACGCCTTTGAATCTTTCTTTAGAAAATTTGAAAAGTATTTGCATGATGTACATAATGTACGTTTGCCTGAAGCAACATAATCACAAACAAGATATGTTTACACATTTATCTTGCACCCCCTGACTTAAAAATGCACTCCCTAAATTGACTTTGCACCCCCTTGCCTCAAAAGGGGGTGCAGTTGTATCAAAATTAGGGTTAATCTTCAAAGAAAAGGCTACCCATTTTGGGTAGCTTTTTTAAGAAAGGTGAGCAATTTTATTTCTTACTTTGTAAAAATTCTTAAAGCATCAAGCGATATTAAGGCAACGGTCTCTCCTCCGTCAGAAAAGACACACGCTTTTTCCATAAGTCTGTCTTTGGCATCGGAGCCTTTTCGGAGGTTTCCGTATCCCTAAATATGGCACCCGAATGGCGGTGTAATTTCTTTTCCAAAACGCGCATTTTAATATTGTCAAAACATCCTTTTTCATTAATTATGTTCTTTGCTCTTACGTTTTAGTGATATGATGGAAAAATTCATAAGTACAATTATGACTACCGAAATGATTGTTGCAAAGATAAACGAGAAATTATAATTGTTTGCAATATCATAGGAAAGGTTGAGCAGCGGGGAATTCAAAGCATATCCTGCTGCGAAAAGCGAGTTTGTAACAGCAAGTGTTTTGTCGTAGCATTTTTCTCCGAAAAGGTCAAGTGCCAGTATGGAAATCATAACGGTTTCTAAAGGGGCGGCAAGCGCATAAAGAAGACAGTGCAGGATTGTGAGCGCTTTTCCTATGGGAGAAACGGTTATGATAAACAATAACAGTTTTGAAATAAGACCGGCTATAAAGCAGGTGTTTATTGCAGTTTTAATGCCGAAACGGTCGTAGAGGATACCTACAAGCGGCTTGCAAATCGCAAGACCTATTGATTGTAAGCTTAAAGCAGATGCAACGAACGAAGGGTCAAAGCCTATATCCGTAAGATGGGCAGGAACAAAAGAGCCTACCGTTGTTAAGGCTGAAAGCAAAAGACAGATTGTAATAATATAGAACTCAGGACATCTCAAAAGAACATCAAATTCAAAGCCGTGTTGTTGATTGCGTTTTTTACTTGTATTGGGTTCCGGCCTTGCGATGTTAGCAGTGGGTGCGCTTTTTTCTTTATAAAATATCATAAAGAGGATTGTCACAATTATTAAAATGGCGGCGGTGAGAAGATAAGCGTTTCGGTATCCGAAAGGGTTTCCGTTTTCGTATATAAGAGGCGTTGATATGGAAATGCAAATTGCCGAGCCTACGGCGTTTGAGGCAAGAATTATACCAAGTATCGTACCTATATTTTTCGTGAACCACTTATGGATAATTGTGCTTACCATAGTGGTTGATGTCCAGGAGACAGCCAGACCGAGAAGAATTCCGCCGAGGTAAAAGCCCGGTAGTGTTGAAGCGAAGGCGTTGACAAGGGCGAAAAGAATATAACAAATCATACCCATAAGCATCAACTTCTTTGTGCCGAATTTTTCCACTAAGTTACTAAAAAACATTGTGGCAACGGCAACGGTTATGTATCGGAGACTGTCATTAACAGTGAACGCGCTACGAGAAAAACCGAAAGCAGAAGTAATCGGTGTAATGTATATGTTTTTTGCAGTAGAACAGAAACCGAGCCCTACGGATAATACCAGCGTACATAGAAAAGCAATAACCCATTTGTAATCTGGGTTTTTACGGATTAAAGATTTTTGTAACATAAATGCTCCTATAACTTTTTGAAAGGCATTTTTATGTACATAATTATATTGCCGGACGGCGCTTGTGTCCATTGACAAATAATAACCTCGCATGTTAAAATCATAACAAGAGGTGAGGGTATGTGGTATGGGCTTTATGCAAGCGGAGAGTTGCCTGTTTTGCGAATCAACGGTGTTGGATATGCAGGGGATATAGCGGGAACCACCTTTGGACCGCGAAAACGGGATGTTTTTCTCATATGTTATATTTTGTCGGGAAAAGGTGTGTTTAACGGGCATCCTCTCAGCGCAAAGCAAGGATTTATCGTAACGCCCGGTATGACTGAATATATTTATCCTGAAAAAGATGACCCTTGGGAACTTTTGTGGTTTATCAGTACAGACAAAAGAATGAGCGGGCTTATAAAATATTACAAAGCTGATGAAAAAACAAATATTTTTAACCATACTTCTCCTGTTGAACTTCAAGAGATTAAAAAAACACTTATAGCTGATGATTTAAAAATCATCAATGATGCACAAGCTTTGGAATTTTTCTTTTCGGTTTTCAAATATCATATGAATTCCGGAAATTCACCATCCGTTAATGGGAGAGCATCTCAAATGTATGTTGAATTTTCGGTGAATTATATAAAAATAAACTATGACCAAAACATAACGGTTTCACAGTTGACGAAGATTTTAGGCGTGAGCCAACCATACCTCTATAAGATTTATAAAGAGGCGTTCGGCAAATCACCAAAGGCCTTTATTACCGAGTATCGCATAAATCAGGCAAAGAGAATATTGTCTGAGACCGAGTTATCAATAGCCGAAACGGCGCGATCCGTCGGTTTTTCTGACAGCTTTGCATTTTCAAAATGCTTTTCGTCAAGGCAGGGCTGCTCTCCGACAGAATACAGGAATATGTGCAAAAAGGACGAAAAGTAGTTGGGAAGGCAAATGCAGCCAAATACAAACGAATCCCTTTTCTTTTCGGTGTGTTGCAATTTGTGTCCGAATGTGTTAAAATCAAAATAACCAAACAAAGAAAGGGTGTAGCCTTTATGAAGAAACTGATTTGTTTTGTGATCATTTTGGTGCTGCTGCTTTGCGGCTGTACCGGTGGCGCGGAGAAGCTGAGCGGTCAGTATGAGGGATATTATTTGGAAAACGATGAGGGCATCCTCTCTGTTACCAATTATGCGCCCTATGGTTTTCTAAATCTGCCCCACTATCAGGAATTAGCGCAGTACGGTGACGGAGCAGGTATTGATAACGAGGGTGTTGTCTATTTTATTTTTATCACGGATACCTCCAAGGAAGATACTTATTACAGCGCTGAATTTGACGGTGAAACCCGGGAACTGCTCTGCGAAGAAGGCGCGTTCTTTGCCGACGAGAAGGCGAAAAACGAAGCTGTTGACCGGCTGCTAAATATGCTGGATGCCCTAAAAGTTGATAATTGACAGTTGATAGTTAATAGTTATTGTGTTAATACTGCGAACAAAAAGGAACGGAAAATTTCCGTTCCTTTTTTCATAGAGCATTGATGGCAGCCTTGCAGAAAACATAATTCTCAACTATCCACTATCAACTTTCAACTCATATCATACATTTTCCAGTGCTTGGGCGATGTCTGCAAGCAGGTCTTCGCTGTTTTCCAGACCGCAAGACAGACGGATCAGGTCTGCGCCTACACCGGCGGCGTCCAGCTCTGCATCACTCATCTGCCGGTGGGTGGAGCTGGCGGGGTGGAGACAGCAGGTACGGGAGTCGGCAACGTGGGTCTCAATGGAGCCAAGCTTCAAGTGCTTCATAAAGGTCTCCGCGCCTTTTCTGCCGGACTTTAAGCCAAAGGAGATAACACCGCAAGAGCCGTTCGGCAAATACTTTTGGGCAAGTGCATAATAGGGGTCATCCTCAAGGCCGCAGTACCGCACCCAAGCTACTTTTTCGT
>JAZQUL010000107.1:0-9057 GCA_045631285.1 Faecousia sp.
AAAAGGCCGTAAGCATTTACCCGGAGCAGGCAGGAAAAGCCCTCGCCGTGGAGACCGAAGACTTGATTTTTGTATTCTATCATATTTTACTTCATCCTTTTCTCTTGCCGTAAAGTTGTGTAAAATACCCTCTTTCTCCTATTTTATCGCATTTTTTCCCGGTGTCAATGCTATTTTTGTAGTGACAAATAACAAAAAGTATATTATAGTATAAGAAAAGATATTTTGGAGGTGTCCCTATGGAACGAAAACGCTGGTACAAGAATATGGTCTTTTATCAGATTTGGCCCCGAAGCTTTAAAGACGGTGATGGCGACGGTATGGGCGATTTGTGGGGCGTGCTGGAAAAGCTGGACTACATCAAGTCTTTAGGCTGCGACGGCATTTGGTTCTCCCCCATCTACCCCTCCCCCGGCGCAGACTGCGGTTATGATATTTCCGATTATATGGACATCGCCCCGGAATTTGGCGGTATGGAGGCCTTTAAACAGGTGCTAAGCGGCTGCCACGAGCGAGGTATGAAGCTTATTATGGATTTGGTTGTCAACCATACCAGCGATGAACACGAATGGTTCAGGAAGAGCCGCCAAAGAATCGAGCCTTATACCGATTACTACATTTGGCGGCCCGCAAAGCCCGACGGTAAGCTCCCCAACAACTGGGACTCCAATTTCGAGGGCAAAGCCTGGACTTGGGACGAGGAGCGGCAGGAGTACTATCTCCACCTCTTTGCGGTCAAGCAGCCCGACCTGAATATGGACAATCCCCTTGTTCGTGAGGAGGTCAAGAACATCCTCCGTTTCTGGCTGGATATGGGCGTGGACGGTTTCCGGGAAGATGTGATTACTTACATTTCCAAAAAAGAGGGTCTGCCCGACGACCACATTTTCCCCGTCTATAAGGGGATGCTTCAGTATAACCACGGCCCGCATATCCACGAGTATTTGGAAGAATTTAAGCGGGATGTATTTGACCACTACGACTGCTTTACTCTTGCGGAAGCGCCGCTGGTATGGCCCAAGCAGGCGTTAAAGTACATTGATGAGCAAAAGGGACAGATCGATATGATGATCCAGTTCCAATGCCAGTGCGCCGACTGTCTCTTTACCGACTACATTCCCCTGCCCTTCTCTCTGCGGAAAATGAAACGGGCCTTCTCCTCCTGGCAGAAGAAGCTCTACGGCAAGGCGTGGAATATGCTCTATATCGAAAATCACGACCATCCCCGGATCGTCTCCCGGTATGGCAGTGAGAAATACTGGAAGGAAAGCGCAAAGACTTTGGCTGCCAGCTATCTGTTCCAGCAGGGCACGCCCTTCATTTATCAGGGGCAGGAAATCGGTATGCTCAACTGGCATCCTGAAGACCCGGAGATGTATGAAGATGTGCAGACGCGGTATCAATACGCCCACACCAATCTCAAAAAATCCCCCAAGGTGCGGCTCAAAAAGATGTGGCGTTCCTCCCGGGACTCCGCCCGAACCCCTGTGCAATGGGATGACAGTGAAAATGCCGGCTTTACTACCGGTGCGCCTTGGTTCTATGTGAATGAGAACTATAAGAAAATTAATGTAGCGAAGCAAGAAGCCCAGCGCTACTCTATTCTGAATTTCTATAAGAAAGCCATCCGTCTGCGAAAGGCCCTGCCGGTGGTCCGTTACGGAAGATACAAAGAGCACTTTAAGCTCTCCGGAAAGCAGTATGTATACAGCCGGCAGATGCCCGGTGAGAAGATCCTCGTCATATGCTCCTTCAGCAAGAAAAAGACGAATTTGCGTATTCCCCGGAAATTTGACCTGAATACCGGCCGTCTTATTCTCTCCAATTATCCGGCGCAAGAACAGCGTCTGCAGCCCTACGAATGTCGTGTTTACCATTGGATACAATAACAAATTACAGAAGACCTCCGGCTGCTACAGCCGGAGGTCTTAACATAAGTAACCGTCAAAGAATGTCTTCCAATATTTTTACTTCTTCGCTTTTTCCTTTGCCCGCTTATCGTTGATGATCTGCATTTCTTTTGCAGTGATCAGCTCGCAGTTATTTTCTCTTGCCCATTCCACGCAGCCTTTCAGTACCAGCGGCAGGAATACACGGGGGACATTGAGGATCATTTCCAAAGCATCATCGGTAAATTTCACTTTGTCGTCAGCCCGGTCAGCTGCATAACGGACAGAGTCTAAAGACTGCTTACGGATGGGCAGCAGCTCTGCGCGCATACGGGTCTTCCTGTGGAACCAGAAGTTCTTACTGTCGCGGTAGCCGTAGTCAACGGGCAGATTGGGGAAATCCTTGGCACGGACACCGTTGATGATGGCATCGCTGTACTTTTTCTTCATCAGGATCTTGTCGACCTTCAGAATGAAATGGGCGCCAAACTTGGAGGTAATGCCGTTAAAATCGTGATAAGGAGGCTCATAGCCGGTGGTGCAGCCGGGGGCATCGTTCTGCGCGCCGTCCAGTTCGCGAACCCAAGTACACTCGATGACCTGAATGGCATCGGTCAGTACCATAGGCCGGTCGCCTTCTGCCTGACCCTTTTCCAGCTTGAACCGGCAATTCGGCATCTTATCCTCAGGCTTATCGCCGGGCCAGGAGAGCTTTACACACTCTTTAAAGGTCTTGGGATTGTCATCTACAAAGTTGATGGCGCACTTGCCGGTCCGCAAAATGTTCTGGGCGGTGTTGGAGCTGTTGCGGCAGCTAAGCAGCATCGCATAATAGTCCTTACCTGCCACATAGTAGGGCTGTATCAAAGAGTAAGGGCCAAGGGTAGTGGTGCCATCCTCGCACAGCGTGCTGATGACCACCGTGGGCATAGGGAAGAACAGAGAAGTCTGGTAGAAATTGTCTACCACGCGCAGGTTTTCAAAGCTGGACATATTGTATCTCTCCTTAAATTAAAATGGGACTGCAGTTGTGCAGTCCCAAAATTGACTTATGAAACGGCACGTTTGAGATTATTTTCCAATATACCGTAAATATCATCAAAGGATTTTCCCGCCATTGTCCACACCAATAATGCTTCCGCCACAAATTCCGCGGCAAAATCGCTTTGGCAAAATTTTCGTACTGGGCCAGCAAGTTGAGTACGCAGCAACCTATGATAGTGGCTGAATGCGCCGGCAAAAGCAGATGCCGCCGCTTCATCCCGAAAGACCGTCCGGTACTCCTGAGAAAACTGCAAAAGCTGGTCGTATATACAGCGCAGTACCGGTTTTGGCTCTGCTGCCGAGTCGCTGGCGCTTTGGACATTTTCCATACATATATTCCAGCTTTCCAGCATAAAGGTAGCCAGAAGCGCATCCTTAGAGGGAAAATAATTGTAGACTGTACCAACGCCAACGCCACAGCCCTTAGCAACAGAACGAATAGTGAGCGCGCTGTACCCGGATGCCTGCAACTGCTTTTTCGCTTCCGCGATTAGCCTTTCCTCCAGATTTTCGATGATTTTCGGCATAAACACTCCTTTTGTGAACGTGTTCACATAATGATTATATTCCTTACGTAAAAGAATGTCAAGACTTTACGCAATGCGCTTTTGTATACTATAGCACTTTGAGAAGAAAAAAGCAATGTACTGCGTTTTGTTATTTGCCTTCATCTGTTTTGTTTTTTGCCCTCATCCGCCCCCCCTTCGGGGGCACCTTCTCCCAGGAGAGGGCATTGGCAAAAAAGTCCGTGGAGGAAACTCCACGGACTTTTAAATATTGCTTCTGAATTGGCAATCTTACTTGACGCCTTCGACAATGCCGTTTGCCAAGCCAACCAAACCCTGCATCTCGCTGGGGATGATGATCTTGACAGCCTGACCGTCTGCAACCTCTTCCATTGCCTGAATAGCTTTCAGGCGGATGACTGCATCGTTGGGGGCGTTCTCGTTGAGGGCCTTGATACCCTTTGCTTCCAATTCCTTTTCCTTCAAGAAACCTTCAGCTTCCAGAATTCTCTTCTGCTTCTCGGCCTCGGCTTTAAGGACCATTGCCTGCTTGTTAGCTTCTGCCATCAAAATCTCGGCCTGACGGTTACCTTCGGCTTCCAGAATACGTGCTCTCTTGAAGCGCTCGGCAGTTGCCTGCTGTTCCATAGCATTCTGAATAGTATAAGGAGGAACAATGCTCTCGATCTCTACGCGGGTAATCTTCATACCCCAAGAGTCGGTAGCTTCATCCAAGACCATACGAATCTTTGTATTAATCAGTTCGCGACTGGTGAGAGTTTCGTCCAATTCCAGTTCGCCAATGATGTTACGAAGAGCCGTAATGGTCAGCTTCTGCAAGGCAAACAGAGGCTGCTGTACACCATACGCAAAAAGCTTGGGGTCGGTAACCTGATAGAACACGACCACGTCTACCTGCATACGGACATTATCCTTGGTGATTACATCGCGGATATCCTCATTTGCAGGGGGAGCGTAGCGATCATCACTATTTTTGGAATATGTTCTGGCATACTTTGACCAAGGAGCACTATATGGACCATATTCTTTGCTATCGTCGGCCCACAGACCAGACTTTGCTTCAACACGCAACATATCCTTATCGATCCAGTTATAGCTTCCCTTGGTGGGCTCCAATATCTGCTCTCTCAAGTCGATAACGTACTTGTCGATACGTCTCTTCTTGCGGGTGGGGTCAATCACGCGCATTTTTTCAATGATGGGAATATGCATATGGACACCGACGCCCCAAACAGCGCGGAATACGCCCAGACGCTCTACGACGCGGGCTTCGCCCTGGGGCACAATCTCAACGCAGGCCCACAGGATGAGGAAAATAACCAATAAGGCTATAATAACAATCACAATCATCTTATGTACCCCCTTATTCTGCGGTGAATTCTTCCGCAACAGGGAAGACGAAGGCCTTAACGCCCTCAACGTGGTGGATGCAGACAACAGTGCCCTCTTCGATAGGCTGACCATCGGTGCTACGGGCCATCCATTCGATGCCGTCCAGCTTGATCTGGCCAACACCGGCGATATTATCGATAGCGATCGTTACAGGCGCATATCTGCCGGGAATGGCTTCAATGTTAGTAAACTGCAGCTTCAGCGGAACGTTCTTGCGGATCATAGGTCTCAGCAGGAACAGGAAGATACCGGCAACCAAGCAGAACACAATGACCTGCAGCCAAACCAATTTGTCTCCCAAAAGGCTGACCACGAACGCAGCAGCAGCGCCGGCAGCAAACCAAATGGCAACGCGGGTGATAACTTCATTCTCAGCCAAAACGGCTGCAAGAACAAGGCCGACAAGGACGACTGCCCAAATAATCGTCAATACCATATGTAACTCTCCTTTTCGTTTGTGGATACACTGTATACTATAGCAGAAACAAAAACGATGGTCAAGGGTAATTTTATAAAAAATAACAAATATTTCTTGCTAATTTTGGGCTTGTGTTGTATAATGACCGAAGAAAAAAGGGGCTTCCCTAAAAATTGGAGGAAAATATTATGTTTAATGCTATGATTGAAGTGCTGAAGGCCAATCCCCGGAAGATTGTTTTCACCGAGGGTCACGATGCCCGTATTCTGGAAGCAACCGACCGTCTGGTTAAGGGTGGCTTCCTGACCCCCATTTTGGTGGGCGATGTAGAGACTGTCAAGGCCAATGCCGCAAAGGGCGGTTTTGACATTGCAGGTGTGGAAATTCTGGACCCCCTGACTTACTCCGGTATGGATGCAATGGTTGAAAAGATGGTAGAGCTGCGTAAGGGCAAGATGTCCGCTGAGGACTGCCGCGCTGCCCTCTCCAAGGGTAACTATTTCGGCACTATGCTGGTAAAGATGGGCTATGCTGATGCGCTGTTGGGCGGCGCTACCTACTGCACTGCTGATACCGTTCGTCCCGCTCTGCAGCTGGTGAAGACCAAGAAGGGCGCAAACCTGGTTTCCTCCTGCTTCATTATGGTCCGCGGTGAAGAGAAGCTGGCTATGGGTGACTGCGCTATCAACCTGAGCTACGAGGATTCCGTAGATAAGGAAGGCAATGTGACTGTTTCCGCTGCAAGAAAGCTGGCTGAGGTTGCCATTGAGACCGCTAACACCGCTAAGGTGTTCGGCATTGACCCCAAGGTGGCAATGCTCTCCTTCTCCACCAACGGCTCCGGCAAGGGCGGCACTGTAAAGCTGTCTAACGAAGCTACCAAGGTTGCCAAGGAGCTGGCTCCCGACCTGATGATCGACGGCGAGATGCAGTTCGACGCAGCCGTTGCTCCCGAGGTTGGCCAGCTGAAGTTCCCCGGCTCTCCTGTTGCAGGTTACGCCAACACCTTCATCTTCCCCACCATCGAAGCCGGCAACATCGGCTACAAGATCGCCCAGCGTCTGGGTGGTTTCGAGGCTTACGGCCCCATCCTGCAGGGTCTGGCTGCTCCCATCAACGACCTGTCCCGCGGCTGCAACGCCGACGAGGTCTACAAGATGGCCATCATCACCTGCGCAATGGTGTAATCGGTATATATTATAATGTATAAAAGGGAGCGGCTTTTGCCGTTCCCTTTTTTGCGCCGTCTATGCAATTTCGCCAAATTTTAGAAGATTATAGTAGAAATGGCAAATGCACATTGACAGTTGGGTTATTTTATAGTATAAATAACTATACTGAACCGGATATGCCCATAGTGTTGCCGGTTTGATTTGAAAGGAGAAATCTCTATGAAGAAAGCACTTGTTTTGTTGCTGGCTTTGGCGATGGTCCTGCCTATGGCTCTGGTCCAGCCCGCAAAGGCTGCAACCCCCGACAAGCCCTTCTATACCCTGGGCTGGTCTGACTTTGATCAGAATACTTATCAGTATTTGGACGGTCTGTACACCATCAACTGGGGTAATACCGGCGGCAATATTCGCCTGGGCAGCCTGAATTATGACGAAAATTGGGAAGAAGATCCCTCCAAGATGGAAGCCGAGGCTCTGGCTCTGGCCAAGACCGTAAAGGCTAACCTGGATAAGCGTCCTGCCGGTGCCCGTTACATCACCACCTTCGGTCCTGCCAAGATGTACCGTCTGGCTCCCGAGTGCGCTATCTTCTTCGACTTTGCCATCGAGCAGATGACCGTTATTATGGACTTCTTCTTCAAGGCTTATAAGGAGATCGGCGGTCAGCTGGACGGCCTGGTCATCGACTTGGAGTATGTTGGTCTTTCCACCTACTACCTGATGGATACCAACGGCGGCGAATACCAGCCCGACAGCATCCTCAATAACCCCGACATTCTCCGGGATATCGTGAAGGATAAGCGTTACTACACCCAGATCCGTCCTATGCTGGAGGAGTGGGGCTTCATCTTCTACCAGGCAGACACTGCCGAGAAGCAGGCTTCTTACACCGAGCTGTATTCCATCAGCAAGAACGCCGGCTCCAAGTACAGCAGCAGCCGTAGCGTCTGGAATACCGTTATGCGTAACCACCTGAACCAGTCCCTGAACATCTGGGGTTACGAGCCCATGAAGAAGTACTTCCCCGATGCCAATATGTCTGACTATCAGTCCTACGACTCCGCTACCTGGCTGAAGCTGACCTCCGTCACCGACGACGGCACCGAGATGAACGGCGGTAACACCTTCACCTCCGGCGATACCGGCACCACCAGCTACTACTACGGCCAGCCCAACAGCGATTTCTACAACGGTCTGCGCAAGTACACCGGCGCTTACAAGGCTATTCCCAACAAGGAACGCTTCACCCAGCTGCAGTACTATGTGAATATGACCCGCTATATGTATGAGGCTTCCGCTGCCAAGAAGATCGCACCCTGGGTCACCTACTATGACTACGGCAGCGCCTCTTCCTCCCGAATCTCCGAATCTGCTTACTACTCCGAGCAGTTCTACCATCTGGGTATGTTCGATCCCCAGCCCTTCCTGTCCTACACCTATGTTGGTGATGGTGTCTTTAAGGATGGCCGTGAGAACTCCACCCACTACCACGAGATCCAGAAGGTTCAGAACGAGCTGATGGCTGAGCTGACCCGTGTGGCCGGCTACTCCGACAGAAAGCCCATCCCCGCTCCCATGAACTGGAACACCGACTTCCTGCTGTCCGGTATGTACGCAGGCGGCCGTAACATCTGGCGTCTGACCCCCAACACCAACGAAGTACCTCTGGAGAACTTCCAGATGACCGGCGAAGGCTTTGAGACCCTCACCTTCTATGTGAACGGCCAGACCATTACCTTCCCCGGCGGTAAGATCATTGAGGATTCCGAGATCTCCATCGTAGGCTCCTGCGGCTTCTGGATCGAGACCCCCGCAGATAAGATGCCCGTCATCTCCTACGACAGAAACCGTTACCAGAAGTTCCCCTCCTACAAGGCTGACTTTGAAGAGTACACTGTAGGTCCCTTCGACTACAATACCTCCCAGCCCAAGAACGCTTGGGGCTTTACCTGGAAGAAGTTCGGCTCCATCCAGGGCGCTTCCAACATTGTTGAGGTGGACGGCGACAAGAAGCTCTCCATCATCGGTAACTCCAAGAACTGGATCAAGGAGCTGCCCTCCAACATCACCGCAGGCGATACCTTCGCTAAGGATCAGGCTTGGGAGCTGACTGTGACCATTCCTGAAGACATTTCCGCTGAGACCCAGATCAACATCCTCACCTACAAGGGCAACAAGCAGGAGGTCGAGGACGGCGGCTTTATGGTCAAGGGCGGCAAGCTCTACTACGCTTCCGGCGAGGTCGATGAAGAAGACGAGCTGGTTTACACCGAGCTGATGGACATCACCCCCGGTACTTACAAGTTCCAGCGTTTGATGAACTTCCACTTCATGGAAAAGGCCATCTACAGCGACTTTATCGTAATGGATGACTCCGGCTCTGAGCTGGCCAAGGCTGAGGATGTTCCCGCACCCGCATTCAAGTACATCACCGAGATCGGCTTCGAAGTGAAGAGCGCTGACAAGGCTGTGATCGTGGACGATTTCAAGATCTACCTCACCAGCGCTGCTGCTGACTTCAGCGTTTACGATGCAAGATCCGGTCGGAATGCAGAGCTGGACGAGACCCGTAATCGTTCCACCGCTTACCGTCTGTCCTGGCTGAATGCCACCAA
>JAZQUL010000108.1:0-9070 GCA_045631285.1 Faecousia sp.
GGGATTAACTTCGCTGAAAAGGCTGTGGATGAGCGGCAGCAGCTCCAGCTGCCGGGCGGCCGCGCCGGCAAAATCACCGGCAAACATCCTATCTGCCAGTTCCACGGTTTCCTTGGGCATCACATTGGAAACAACGCTGATACAGCCCATTGCGCCCATCGCCATCATCGGCTGGATAAGACCGTCTTCGCCGGAATAAATGTCCAGCCGGTCACCGCAGGTGGAGAAAAGCGCCATCACCTGCGCCATATTGCCGCTGGCTTCCTTAATGCCGCAGATCATCGGGTGGTCGGCAAGCACGTTTACCGTTTCCGGCAGGAGGTTACAGCCTGTCCGGGAGGGAACATTATACAAAATGACCGGCTTCTCGGAAGCGTCTGCAACAGCGGTGTAATGGGCGATAAGACCGCCTTGGGTGGATTTGTTGTAATAAGGAGTTACCACCAAAACGCCGTCAGCACCGTGATCGCAGGCAAAACGGGTGAAGTCCAGAACGTACCGGGTATCGTTGGTACCGGTGCCGGCAATGACAGGGACACGACCGTCAACGTGGCGAAGAACGAAACGAATCACTTCTTTCCGCTCTTCAGGGGACATAGTGGCGCTTTCGCCGGTGGTACCGGTGGGAATCAGGGCGTTAATGCCGTTGTCAATTTGAAAGTCAATCAAACGGGCAAGAGAATCAAAATCAATACCCTGCGTGGTCATAGGGGTGGCCAATGCAGTGGCAATGCCCTTAAATATTGTATTTTTCATAGGTTTCTCCTCCTTCTCTTTTCGGATTACCTTTTTTCTTATTTTACCACACTTAAACGGAAAAGGGAATATATAATTTTCGGGACACCGCGCTTTTTTGCGGTGTCCCATTTATACGCAAAACTGATTGAAAAATTCATAAAGGGGCGTAAGGGCTTCCAGCAGCGCGCCCACTCTATTTGCCAACCCGGGACCAAAGGTGTCGGGACTGAATTCCTCACTGCAAACGCAGGCAATATTGCCCTTCCAAGAGAAATAGGGGAGGAGAGCGGCATTGTCTGTAGGCTTGGGCCGCTTGTATACATCTGCGGTAATGGGAATCCCCGTCTTTTTCTCCGTGTCTCGGATCAGCTTCAAAAAGGGATTGGGATTTGCGGCAATATGGCGGCGGATGGCTTCCATCGTGGTCGGTCTGGGCCGCCACAAAATAAAGCCGTAGGAGATCCCGTCCGGGGTGATCTCAAAATACAGGCAAGGATTCTCTGCCCACCATTCCACATCTTTTCGGATGCAAATCCAAAGGCTTTCTTTGTAGGGAAGGGGATGGTGCATCCGGGCATCCCGGTAAATACGGCTGACCTTCAAAAGATTTCCGGGCTTGTCCAGAAAAGGCGTGAACAGTTGCTTTCCTAATTCCTTCGTAGGTTCGTAAAGATAGGTCACGTACTCTTTTTTGTGTTCCAAAAACCATTCCCGGTTGTTGTTAAGACGGATTCCCCAAAGGAAATCTACGGTTTCCGGTGAATATCCCTTAAACATTTTCTGCCTCTTTCTTTTCTGTTTCTCTTATTTGTCCCGCAACCGTGCAGCGGTCGGCATAGACACAGTTCGGGAAGCCACAATCAACGCTGCTAAGCTTGCCGTCCTCAAATTCCGCGCATACGGTACGGCTTTGATCGGTAGCGCGGCAGTAGCCGGATATAAAAAACTCTTTTTCCATTTTATTTCTCTTTCGTAATGCAAAATCCTAAAGGCGCTAACCGAAGCAGGCCGGGGCGTTTGCGTGTGATATTATTGCCGAAGAGTACATCATCGGGGGATATATCCCAATTTTCATCGCTTCGGTTTACATAAATATGAAGCTTGCTGTCCTTATCTTCCCGGGTAAAGTGGAGAAGGCCACCGGATGCATAACAAAATTCCGTTTTGCCGGTGCGCAGAGCCGCTTCCTGTCGACGAAGCTGACCTAATTGGCGATAATGCTCCCGAATTGTGGAATTCTCCTTGCCCCAAGGATAGGGGCGTCGGTTAAAGGGATCTTTACCTCCCTCCATTCCGGCCTCGTCACCGTAGTAAATGCTGGGCGCGCCGGGAAGGGTAAATTGTAAAAAGGAAGCAGCCAGCAGCCGCATTTCTGCTAATTTTCGTTGTCTTGCGGAAAGAAAACGCTCAGCCAGCACCTCCCGGGGGCCGTCAAAACTGTCCACAAGGGCGGTGAGGATTCGGGGGGTATCGTGGGTGCCCAGCAAATTCATATTGCAGTGGATAACTTGAGGCGGGTAGTTCTCCAAAATGGTCATCACCCGTTCCCGGAAGCGCTGTCCGTCGTCCATATCCCGCATAAATTCCAAAATGGCGGTTCGGAAGGGGTAATTCATACAACTGTCTAATTCCCCGTCCACGAAATAACGTCTGCGGATATTGTAGGCAATTTTATAGGAGGCATCCTCCCATACCTCACCCATCAGCAAGGCATCGGGCTTTAACTGACGGAGACGGGTTTTCAGCCGGAGGATAAAGCTGTCCGGCAACTCATCTGCCACATCCAGCCGAAAACCGTCTGCGCCCAGCTTCAGCCAGTGGGCGATGACAGAAGCCTCGCTGTCTATGATGTAGTCCATAAAGGACGGGTCGTTCTTGTTGACTGTGGGGAGGGTATCAAAGCCCCACCAGCTCTTGTAGCGGTCGGGGTAATCGTAGAATTGATACCAAGTATAATAAGGGGAGTTTTCGGCGCAATAAGCGCCGTTTTTCCCGAAATTTCCGTATTTATCAAAGTATAGGCTGTCTGCGCCGGTGTGGGAAAACACACCGTCCAGCACCACCCGGATACCACGAGCGTGGGCAGCGTCACAGAGGGCGGCGAAGTCCTCTGCCGTTCCCAACATCGGATCAGGGGTTTTATAGTCAGCGGTATCATAGCGGTGACTGGAAAAACTCTTACTGATGGGATTTAAATAGAGAATATTCACGCCTAAAGAGGCGATATAGTCCATTTTTTCTGTAATTCCCCGGAAATTGCCCCCATAAAAGTCGTTATTGAGGATTTTTCCTTGAGGATCCGGCTGCCAAAGAACCTCTTCCTCCCAGTTTTTGTGGAGGATAAAGGGCTGCAGCTTGCCACTGAGGTCGCAGTCACCGGACTTGGCAAAACGGTCAGGGAAAACCTGATAGATTACCGCGCCCTTGGCCCAATCGGGGGTCACAAAGTCTTCCGGAATACAGCTTACCTGCCAGCAGTCACCGTACTCCATATTGGTGTCGTGTCCCTGCTTAAAAAGACGGAAGTGGCTGTCCGGCTTGTGGATGCGGAAAAAGTAAAAGAAAAGACCGGGCGCTTCAAAGGAAAATTCGCCCCGGTAAATGGCGTAAAGACCCTCCCGGTGGGAAAGTTCCATCGGTACAGAAAAAAATTCCTCTCCGTTTTCCCGGCAAATCACACATTCCGCAAAGGTCGTGGGAACAGAGGTGGGAATATGCAAATGAAGCGTGCAGATTTGCCCCGGCACCAGTGTGCCAAAGGGAACTTTGAAGCATTCCTTATGAGCGTCATATAAAATACGCATACTTTACCTCTATTCCGGGAAGTTTGAAAGATTGGAAGCGTGCAAAGCACGCTTCCAACGAAAATTAGCAATTACACATTTGGGTAAACAGTGCCATATATTTTTCTGCCGGTTTGTCCCAGCTGAAATCCTGAGCCATATCCTTTGCAATCAGCGCCTTAAAGGCTTCCGGCTTCTGGCTGTATAGACGCAGACAGTTCTCCACAGCCTGACGGAAATCATCTCCGTTGTAGCTTTGGAAAGTAAAGCCGAGGCCACCTTCACCGTTTTCATCCACGCCGGGAACAGTGTCCCGAAGACCGCCGGTGGCATGTACAACAGGGACGGTGCCGTAACGCATAGCATTCATTTGGCTAAGACCGCATGGCTCGCTCTTGGAGGGCATCAGATAGATGTCACCACCGGCATAAATCCGGGAAGCAAGACCCAAATTGAAGGTAATCTTTGCTGCAACCCGATCAGGGTACTTGTCTGCAAGCGTGCGGAAGAAATCCTCGAATTTCTCGTCGCCTGTGCCCAAAATGAGCAGCTGGAAGTCATTTCTTGCCAAAAGGTCTTCAATGGCGTAGCACAGAAGATCCAGGCCCTTATGTCCCACCAGCCGGGTGACCATAACGAGCAGAGGCGTGTTTGCCTTTTTGGGGAGACCCACTTCCTCCTGGAGAGCGGCCTTACATTGGGCTTTGCCGCGGCGGAAGGCCTTCTTGTGGTAATGGGCAGGCAGCGCAGGGTCAGTTTCGGGGTTAAAGGTGTTTGTGTCAATGCCGTTGGTAATGCCGGTCAGCTTCCAGCCTGCCTGGGCAATCACACCGTCAAGACCGTGGGCAAAGTAAGGATACATCAACTCCCGGGCGTAGCTTTCGGAAACGGTGGTAACAAGATGGGCGGTTTCAATTGCGCCTTTCATCATATTTACCGCGCCATTCATATCCAGTATTCCACGGTAATTTTCAGGCAGCGCCAGCACATCGTCAAAGAAACCCATATCTGCCCAACCCTGGTACTCGATGTTGTGAATGGTAAACATACACTTAGTGCCGGGGAAGAGGGGAGAATACTGCGCGGAAAGGAAGGTGGGGATGAGGGCGGTCTGCCAGTCGTTGCACTGGATGACGTCCGGCTTAAAATTCAGCGCCACCATCGCATCCAGGCAGGCTTTGGAGAAGAAAGCAAAGCGCTCGCTGTCATCACCGTGGCCGTAAATTGCGCCATCCCGGTCTCCAAAATAGTAGAGGTTATCTATGAAATAGACCTGTACGCCATCATTTCGGCCTGAAAGCCGCAGGATGCCGGCGTATTGCTGCCGCCAGCCGAGGGAAACGTAAAAGGCTTTCACAAGCTCGGTTTTAATGGCGGGATTGTTGCGGATTTTTCCGTAGTAGGGCAGAAACAGCGCCACCTCATTGCTGGGGATTCGCTGCAAGGCGCTGGGAAGTGCCTCCATTACGTCGCCCAGTCCACCGGATTTAATATAGGGAGCGCCCTCCGACGCTACAATGGCAATTTTCATACGGTTTCACCACGCTTCAGGATGACAGGGTTATTGGGGGTGCCTACCAGGCGCGCGCCGGGGCTGACCACAACATCCTTATCGAGTATGACGCACTTTAGGTAGCAGTTTTCGCCTACTACGGTGTCATTCATAATGACGCTGTCCTCAATGACTGCGCCCACGCCCACATGAACGTGGCGGAAAAGCACGCTGTTGCGTACTGTGCCTTCCAGCATACAGCCGTCAGCCAGGGTGCAGTTGTCAAGACGGCAGTTTTCACCGTAGTAGCTGGGAACCTGGTCGCGGACCTTGGTGTAAATGGGGTGCGCGCCACGGAAGAGTGCTTCCCGAATCTTGGGGTCGATGAGGGCGAGATTTGCTGCATAGTATTCCTCAGTGGATTCGGTAAAGAGTACAACACCGTCATACTCGTAAACATTTACGGTCAGCGCGCCTGCCTGATACTGCCGCAGGACAAAGTCACGTTCAAAGCGGTACAGATTGCGGGCAACAGCTTCCTTTACGTTATGCAGAAGCAGATCCTTGGAGACGATAAACAGACCCATAGAGGCAAGGTAACCCTCGGGCGCTACATAGTCAACAGCCATATCGCAGATCTCACCGTCTTTGCGGGAGATGGCCATATCCAGCCGCTTTTTGCCGTTGGCAACACCGGCCTTCATCACGACAGTAATGTCCTTACCGCTGGCGATATGGGATTCTACTACCTTATTCAGGTTTATATTGCAAAGCACACTGGGGTCAGCAAGAACCACATACTCCTCATCACCGTAGATGAGTACGTTCATCGCGCTGTTAAGGGCATCCAGCTTGCCGCGGTAGCTGCTGTTTGTGCCGCTGGAGTAGGGGGTGAGGAACTCCAGACCGCCCTCCTGCAGCTCCAAATCCCACTCTTCACCGGAGCCAACATGGTTCATCAGGGATTGGTAGTTGTAGCGGGAGATAATGCCGATATGGCGGATACCGCAGGCTGCCATATTAGAAAGGGCAAAGTCGATCTGGCGGTAACGGCCGCCGTAGGGCAGGGAGGCCATAGTACGCTTGTTGGTCAGTTCGCCTAAAGAGCTGTCATAAATATTGGCGAAAATAATACCCATCAAATTCATAATTTTTCCTCCCTTACAGCATTTCGCCGGGGAACAGCACGCTGCCCCGGGGTACGATTGCATTTTTCTGGGTTACGCTGATTTCTTTCTTTTCGCCCGCTGCGAAAGTGCCGCCGACCACGGCGTTGGCGCAAACACGGCTGTTCTCGCCTAAAATGGCGTGGCGGACAATAGCGCCGGCCTCAATAACGGTGCCGGGCATCAGGACAGAATCCTCTACGGTCGCGCCTTCGCCCACATAACAGCCGGTAGAGACGATGCTGTGCTTTACCGTGCCGAAAATCTCGGAACCTTCGGCAATGAAGCAGTTGACAGTTCGGGCCTTTTCGTCGATGTAGCTGGAAGGCATAGCGCTGTTACGGGCGTAGATGCGGTCACGGCCTGTACCGCGGATGTCAAATTCGGGATTCTTGCCCAAAAGCTCCATATTGGCTTCCCAAAGGGAGTCGATGGTACCCACGTCCTTCCAGTAACCTTCAAAGCTGTAGGCCATCAGCTTCTTACCGTCGCCCAACAGATTGGGGATGATGTTCTTGCCAAAGTCGTTCTCAGAGTTCGGGTCGTTTTCATCGGAGGTCAGATAGTCCCGGAGGACTTTCCAGTTAAAGACGTAAATACCCATAGAAGCGTTGGTGGACTTGGGAACCTTGGGCTTCTCCTCAAATTCATAGATAGTGCCGTCGGAATGGGTATTCATAATGCCAAAGCGGCTGGCCTCTTCCAGGGGAACATTACGCACAGCGATGGTGCAGTCGGCGCCGGTCTTTTCGTGATGGTTAATCATAGCGGCGTAATCCATCTTGTAGATGTGGTCGCCGGAGAGAATCAGCACATACTCGGGATCGAACCGGGAGATGAAGGCCAAATTCTGATAAATGGCGTTGGCAGTACCTTTATACCACTCGGACTTTTTGCTCTGGGCATAGGGGGGCAGCACCTGGGCACAGCAGTGGGACTTATTAAGACCCCAAGGCTGGCCATTGCCAATATACTCGTTAAGCTCTAAGGGCTGATACTGGGTCAGAATGCCTACCGTATCAATACCGGAGTTAACGCAGTTTGAAAGCGGGAAATCAATGATGCGGTACTTGCCGCCAAAGGGAACCGCAGGCTTTGCAGTGTTCTCGGTCAGAACCTTCAGGCGGCTGCCTTGACCGCCGGCCAAAAGCATAGCGACACAGCGCTTTTTATGAAAAAACATAGCAATTACTCCTTATACTCCGTATTTGCAGAAAGAGACGAAAAATGCCTATTCTCCTGCATAAAACTCCACCATTAACATACCACATTTTTTGTAATTAGGAAAGGGGTAAATTACATAGATTTGCAGAAATTTTTTTGGACAAATTATACAAAATCATAAAAACAAACAAAGAGACTTGTGTCGAAAATGCCAAATTATTAGAAATTTTTGTACAAAAACACCGAAAGAGTTTAGTGCAATATTTTTTGAATAGCCAAAGGGCAGACGGCATAGGCTGATAGGGGTGATAAAAATGCTGCAATCAATTAAAAAGAACTGGAAAACCTATGCCCTTTTCGTAGGGATAACGCTGTTTATCGGTGCATTATCGGCCTTTTTCAGCCGCAATGGAATGGAGGGTTTTCAGGAAAATGTGACCCAGCCGCTGCTGTCTCCGCCAATGATCTTATTTCCCATTGTTTGGACAGTGCTGTATATCCTGATGGGTGTGGGTGCATCCCGGGTCTATCTGGAGGGGGCGAAGGCTGGGAAAAGCCGTTGCCTTAATTTATATGTAGTGCAGCTTGTGTTCAATTTCTTTTGGAGCCTGATCTTCTTTAACGCCAGGGCATACGGCTTCGCTTTCTTGTGGCTGCTGATACTGCTGTTTCTTGTTGTTTGGATGACATTTTGCTTCTGGAAAACGGATAAGCTTTCCGGCATCTTGCAAATTCCGTATATTTTATGGCTCTTATTTGCGGCTTACCTGAATTTCGCCATTTGGCAGCTAAACTAAGTAGAAATCACCCCGGCTTGTGTGTTTATTACAAGCCGGGGGTTGCTTTTTGGGCGAGACGGGCGTATAATAGAAAATAGAAACGGAAGTGAGAAAATGAAGGCTTTTCGCCATTTTTGTACCATCACAAAGCATAAATTCTTGGTAATGGACGGTTGTTTCCGGGTAGGTCTCATTTGGCAGGGCATCACCCACGACTTATCTAAATATTCGCTTACGGAATTTGGCAGCGGTATGCGCTACTATCAGGGAAACCGCAGCCCCAATGCTGCCGAGCGAGAGGACAAGGGATATAGCAATGCCTGGATGCATCATAAGGGCAGAAACCGCCACCATTACGAATATTGGACGGATATGAATATGCAGACCCGGCAGTATGAGCCGGTGCCGATGCCGAGAAAATATTTGGTGGAGATGGTGATGGACCGCCGGGCGGCCTGCAAGGTCTATCAGGGGGATAAATATACCGACGGCTCTGCGCTGGCTTATTTTACCGGCAGTATCGAGAAACAGCGGATGCACCCCAAGACTGCCCGGGAATTGGACTACCTGCTTTTGATGCTGAAGGAAAAAGGCGAGAAGGAAACATTTTGTTATATTCGCCATAATGTGCTGAATGGAAAGCCCTTTCCGTGGGAAGAATAAGAAAGGCAAAACTTTTTTAGAAAAAGTATTGACATTTGGCAATTTTTGCGTATAATAAACAAGGTTCCCATAGAGGATTAGTGTAACGGTAGCACACCGGACTCTGACTCCGTTCGCGGGGGTTCGAATCCCTCATCCTCTGCCAAAAAATCCCTGACCGCATTCGCGGTCGGGGATTTTTTAGCTTCGGATCAGAGGGATTCGAACCCATCTAAATGCAACAGTCCGGTGGACTGTTGCTTGCCGCCAGCTGGATGGCGGCAACACCTTGATTAAATCGAATCC
>JAZQUL010000109.1:0-14888 GCA_045631285.1 Faecousia sp.
CGCAGCGAATCAAAATCTAAATGATTGCCGGTGGCAATCATACAATAAACACGGGGGACCGCTTGCGGTGGGTGAGGTTATTTGTACCTCATCCGTCATTTGCTCGTTCCTCGCAAATGCCACCTTCCCCAAAGGGGAAGGTTTTGCGGCGAAAATGTAGGGAATGCATTTATGCATTCCAAAAAGGAACGGATAAATCCGTTCCCTACAAAGCGCACAGCGGTGTGCGCTCATAATTTATAATTTGTAGCTTGTATTTTGTAACGCGCCTGTGCTATACTATTAGGAAAAGGGAAAGGAGGGGCGGAAATGGATAAATTCGTGCTGAAATCGGACTATAAGCCCACCGGTGACCAGCCGGAGGCAATCGAAAAGCTGTCTGTGGGGCTT
Source organism: Faecousia sp. (assembly GCA_045631285.1). Taxonomy (GTDB): domain Bacteria; phylum Bacillota; class Clostridia; order Oscillospirales; family Oscillospiraceae; genus Faecousia. The sequence continues at coordinate 391 of JAZQUL010000109.1, forward strand.
GCAAACGGCATCGAAGAGCAGGTGCTTCTTGGTGTAACCGGTTCGGGTAAGACCTTCACAATGGCAAATATTATCGCCAATGCCAACCGTCCCACCTTGGTGCTTGCCCACAACAAGACTCTTGCCGCCCAGCTATGCTCGGAGTTTCGGGAGTTTTTCCCGGACAATGCGGTAGAGTACTTCGTTAGTTATTACGACTACTATCAGCCGGAGGCATACATCGCTCATACGGACACCTATATCGAAAAGGATTCTTCCGTTAATGAGGAAATTGACCGCCTGCGCCACAGCGCCACCTCGGCTCTTTTCGAGCGGCGGGACGTGATTGTGGTTTCCTCGGTGAGCTGTCTTTATGGCTTGGGCGACCCCATCGACTATAAGAGTATGGTCATTTCGCTGCGTACCGGGCAGGAGCGGCCCATGGATGAAATCCTCGCAAAATTGGCGGAAATTCGCTACGAGCGCAACGACATTGATTTTTCCCGAAATAAGTTCCGTGTCCGGGGTGATACCTTGGAAGTGTATCCTGCCTACTGGAATGGCAGAGCCATCCGGGTAGAGTTCTTTGGCGACGAAATTGACCGCATTAGTGAAGTCAATGCGGTGACCGGAATGGTGGAGCGCTATATCGACCATATCGCCATTTATCCCGCCAGCCACTATGTGGCTTCCCGGGAAAAATTAGAGCGGGCAATGGCGGAAATCCGCCGGGAATGTGACCAGCAGGTGGAATTTTTCCGCAGTCAGGATAAGCTGATTGAAGCCCAAAGAATTGCTCAGCGCACCAATTATGACCTGGAGATGCTTACAGAAATCGGCTTCTGCACCGGTATCGAAAACTATTCCCGGGTTATTCAAGGGCGAGAGCCGGGCACACCGCCCACCACCCTTCTTGATTATTTTCCCGACGATTTTCTGCTGTTTATTGACGAGAGCCACGTGACACTGCCTCAAACCCGGGCGATGTACGCCGGTGACCGCAGCCGTAAGGATGCCCTTGTAAACTATGGCTTCCGGCTGCCTTCGGCTTACGATAACCGACCGCTGAATTTTGACGAATTTACCGATAAGCTCCATCAGCGCATTTACGTTTCTGCCACCCCCGGCCCTTACGAGCTGACCCGTTCCGGGCAGACCGTAGAGCAGGTCATTCGGCCCACCGGCCTTTTGGACCCCGTTGTAGAGGTGCGGCCTGTGGAAGGACAGATCGACGATCTTATCGGTGAAATCAACGCCCGCAGCGCCAAGGGCGAACGGGTGCTTGTAACCACCCTCACAAAGAAAATGGCAGAGGATTTAACGGTCTATCTGCAAAAAGTGGGCATCCGCGTCCGTTATATGCACGCGGACATCGGTACAATGGAGCGAATGGAGATTATCCGCGACCTGCGTATGGCGAAATTCGATGTGCTGGTGGGCATCAACCTGCTCCGGGAAGGTTTAGATTTGCCGGAGGTCAGCTTGGTGGCGATTTTGGATGCGGATAAGGAGGGCTTCCTCCGTTCCGAGACCAGCCTGATTCAGACCATCGGCCGCGCCGCCCGAAATGCGGAGGGCAAGGTGATTATGTATGCCGATACCGTAACCCCCTCTATGCAGACAGCCATCGATACCACTGCCCGCCGCCGTGAGATTCAAAATGCCTACAATGAGAAGCACGGCATCGTGCCGAAAACCATTATTAAATCTGTCCGTGACCTGATTGAAATATCTTCGCCTACGGCAGAGCGGAAGGGCAAGGCTGGCATCAAGCTGACCAAGGCAGAGAAGGAAAGGGAAATCACCCGCCTGGAAAAGCAGATGAAGGAAGCAGCCCGTATGATGGAATACGAATATGCAGCTCTGCTGCGTGACGAGATTATCCGCCTGCGAGGCGAATAGTGTAGAAAGAAATCCTTTATTTGGAGGAATGAAAATGAAAAAGACAAGTTTTGTTTGCGCGGTAGTGTTTGCTTGTCTGCTGGCAGCTGTGTTTGCTTTCTGCCTGCCCATAGAGGTAAAGGCAGAGACCCACGATATTTATACCTATACCGTAACGGATGGAAAAGCAACGGTTACAGGCTGTCAAACGTCCGCAGAGGGGCATATTGCTGTGCCGGCCACACTGGGCGGTTACCCGGTAACTGCCATTGGGGCAAATGCCTTTGAGAATTGCAGCAAATTGGAGGTAATTACCCTTTCGGAGGGTATTACCGCCATTGAAGCAAATGCATTTCATAACTGCACCGCGTTAACCAAGCTGAACGTCCCGGAGAGCATTGCCTATATTGATAGTTCTGCTTTCAGTAACTGCAACAGCCTTACTTATAACGAATACGGAAACGGCAAATACCTGGGAAATTCCAAGGACCGCTACATTGTCTTTGTCCGTGTTATCGAAAAGAATAACACATCCTGCGAAATTCACGAAAATGCAAAGGTGATTTTTGCCAATGCTTTCTTTGAATGCGCGGTTACCGGTATTACCCTGCCGGATGGCGTGAGAACCATCGGTGAAAAAGCCTTCTTTCAATGCAACCGGCTCAGTAGCATAGTCATTCCCAATAGTGTAACCGCAATTCACACTCAGGCCTTTGGCAATTGCAGGGCGCTGAAAAGCATTACCCTTCCCAGCGGAATCACAACCATTGCCAATAAGGTATTTTCCCAGTGTAAAAGTCTTACCGGCATTACCATCCCCGATGGCGTCACGTCCATTGGTAAGGATGCCTTTGCCTACTGTAATTACCTTGCGGACATTGTGCTTCCCAAGAGCCTGACAACCATTGGCCAAAGCGCCTTTTTGGGCTGCACCGCCTTGCGGAATGTCTATTATAAAGGCGCTGAGGCAGAATGGACACTTGTTACCGGCAGGGATGGACTTCAGAATGCGCTCGTCTCTTATAATGCCTCCGGCTGTATCCACAAGTGGGACGCTGGCGTTGTAACCAAGGAGGCAAACTGTCTGGAAACCGGCAGTAAAACATATACTTGTACCGTCTGTCAGGCGACCCGGAATGAGGCGCTTCCTGTTCTGACCACCCATACATACAAAAATGACTGCGATACGGACTGTGATATTTGCGGTTTTATCCGGGAAACCACCCATAACTACAATGCAGTCTGGAGCGCGGACGAAACCGGCCACTTTTATGAATGTACCGTCTGCGGCGATAAAAAGGACATCGCCGCCCACACCCCCGGCCCGGAGGCGACAGATACTACGCCCCAAACCTGCACGGACTGCGGCTATATCATCCATCCGGCCTTGACCCATACCCATAATTTCAGTACCGATTGGCGGGCGGATGCCCAGGGCCATTGGCACGGCTGCGACGGCTGTGAGGAAAAGGGCGAATATCAGGTTCACGACTTCGAAAATGATTGCGATACGGACTGCTCGGTCTGCGGCTACACCCGCGTTACCCAGCATAGCTACAAGACTGAATGGTCTGCAAACGGGGAAAAGCATTGGCACGAATGCGCTGTCTGCGGTGATAAAAAGGATGAAAATGCCCATATTCCCGGCCCTGAAGCAACGGAAACTGCGCCCCAAACCTGCACCCAGTGCGGCTGGGAGCTGGCACCCTCCATTGGCGCGCCTGACCCCACAGAGCCTGCGCCCGGTGAAGATAAGGGCAGAGACATTATCGTAACGATTGTGGTCACCATTACCGTTGCGGCTGCTGCCACCCTCGGCATCGTAGAGGTGGCCTTTTTAAGAAAGAAGAGATAAGGATACGTGATATGGAGAAAATTACGAGCTTTACCATCGACCACATAAAGCTGCAGCCGGGACTCTATGTTTCCCGAAAGGATAAGGTGGGGGAGACCACCGTTACCACCTTTGACCTGCGGTTTACCTCTCCCAACGAAGAGCCGGTGATGAATACGGCGGAAATGCATACCATTGAGCATTTGGCGGCAACCTATCTGCGAAACGAGCCGGATTGGAAAGAAAAAGTCCTGTATTTTGGCCCTATGGGCTGCCGTACCGGCTTTTACCTGCTGCTGACGGGCGATTATACCTCCCGGGACGTGCTGCCGCTGGTGACGGATTGCTTCCGCTTTGTCCGGGATTTCCGTGGCGAGGTGCCCGGCGCATCTGCCAGGGACTGCGGAAATTACTTGGATATGAATTTGCCTATGGCAAATTACTGGGGCGAAAAATATACCCGATTGCTGGAAAATATCACCAATGATCGACTAATCTACCCAGAATAAATGTAGGGCGGGGGCTTGCTCCCGCCGCAAACCAATGGAAAGGGATAACTTATGAAGCTAGGCATTATTGGCGCTATGGATGTGGAAGTGGCGACCCTCAAAGAGAAAATGGAGCAGGTGACTACCCGGGAAAAGGCAGGCGCTGTGTATTTTGACGGCCTGCTGGCAGACTTACCGGCTGTGGTGGTGCAGTGCGGTGTGGGTAAGGTCAATGCATCCCTCTGCGCCCAAATTCTGTGCGACTGCTTCGGTGTGACCCACATCGTCAACACCGGCATTGCCGGGTCGCTCAATGCAAAACTGGACATCGGTGACTTGGTCATCAGCCAGGATGCGATCTACCACGATTTTGATTTGCGGTTCTGGGGTCGCCCCATTGGGCAGGTGCCTGGAATGGACGTGACTGCCTTTCCCGCGGATGAAGCGCTTCGTACAGCGGCGCTGAAGGCGGCAGAGGAAGTCAATCCCGGTCATAGTGCCGTGGGACGGATCGCCAGCGGTGACCAGTTTATCTGCGCCAAAGAGCAAAAAGAGAAAATCATTGCCGATACCGATGCGGTCTGCGCGGAGATGGAGGGCGCGGCCATTGCCCACGCGGCATATAAAAACGGCATTCCCTTTGTGATTATCCGCGCCATTTCCGATAAGGCAGACGACTCCGCGGAAATGGATTACCCCACTTTTGAGGCCATTGCAGCCCAGCGTTGCGCGGCAGTCACGATGAAGCTGGCAGAAGCTTTGCAGAAATAAAAAATAGCGTATACCAAGCGGTATACGCTATTTTTTAAGATCGGGAATTGTCCACTGGCTTAAAGTGCCGGTCTAAGGGCGTTGTGTAATAGTAGATCACAAAGATAGTTGTACAGAGGATCCAGCCGGCAGGATAGCCCATAGCGATAGGAATCACCTCGTTCCAAAGGGCGGACATCACAGCAAGGTATACCTGCCGGAAGGCTACATAGGAAGCGAGCATAATGACCATCGGCGCGCGGCTGTTACCGGCGCCCCGGAGAGCGGAGGCGTAGACCTGTGTGAAGCAGGTGAGGAGATAGAAGGGGGTAATGTACCGCAAAAACAGCGTGCCGTAGCGGATGGATTCTTCCTGAGAGGTAAAGAACCGCACCACATCTCCTGAGAAAATCAGCACAGGGATCATTAGGATACCGGTGACACCGGCGGCAAGGAGAAGGGAATTGGTAACACCCTTTCTCGCCCGCTTTAGCTGCTGGCAGCCTAAGTTTTGCCCCACGAAGGTGGTAGTAGCCAAAGAAACGGACTGGGCGGGGAGGAAGAGGAGCATATCGATCTTGGAGTAGGCAGTATAGCCGGACATACAACTGGGGCCAAAGTGGTTAATATAAGACTGGACGAAAATATTAGAGAATGAAGTGATGGAAACTTGCAGAGCAGAGGGAATGCCGAGGGCAACGATTCGGCCAAGCAAATGCCAGTTGACTTGCAGCTTTTTGAACTGAAAACGAACGCAGGTATCGGACCGCATAAGGGTGATAATGATAAGAATTGCGGAAATGCCCTGAGAAATAATGGTCGCCCAGGCAACGCCCTCTACCTTCATTCCAAACCCAAGGACAAACAGCAGATCCAGTACGGTATTGAGAACAGCGCACACTACAAGGAAATAGAAGGGCCGCTTGGAATCGCCTACCGCCCGCAGAATGGCAGCGCCCATATTGTAAAACACCAAACCTATCATACCGGAAAAATAGATGGATAGGTAGGTCTTTGCCTCCGGCCAAACCTCCTGGGGAATTTTGGCGAAATCCAAAAGGAGGGGCGTCAGCAGGTGACCGGTCACCGTGAATAAAAGACCGATGACAAAGGTCATTACCATAGCTGTATGTACCAGCTTTTCGATGGCATCCTCGTTTTTGGCGCCGAAATTCTGGCTGATGAGCGCGCCTGCGCCGGCAGAAAAGCCCAGAAAGAAGCCTACGAACATATTGACAATGGGACCCATAGAGCCGACGGCAGCAAATGCGTTATCGCTGACGAAATTGCCCACCACCCAGGTATCCACCGTATTATAAAGCTGCTGAAACAAATTGCCGACCAGCAGGGGAAAGGCAAAAGCGATTAATTGCCGCGTAATACTGCCCGTGGTCATATCCATACTTTGGCTTCGCACCCGGTTTTTACCGGGATTTTTATTACCAAACAAAGAAAAGCCTTCTCTCATAATAAATTACCAACCGATTATAGCACCAGCCGGCAAAAAAAGCAACAAGGCGGGCAAAAAGAAAATACTTGCAATTCTTGGGAAATGGAATACAATATAGATAACTTAGAAGATAGGACGGATGCATATGAACAAAATCTATATCCCGGAAGGGTATCGGCCGGTTTTGGATGCCTACGATACCCAACGGGCCATTGCCTACATAAAGCAGACTTTTCAGGAGGAATTTTCTTCTGCGCTGAACTTAAAGCGCGTATCCGCGCCGCTGTTTGTTACGGAGGATTCCGGTCTTAACGACAACTTAAACGGTCATCAGCGGGCAGTCACCTTCGATGTGCCTGCGGTGGGAACAGATGCCCAGGTAGTCCATTCTCTGGCGAAATGGAAGCGCCTTGCTTTGAAGCGGTACAATTTCGGTATCGGCGGCGGCCTGTATACCGATATGAACGCCATCCGTCGGGAAGAGGAGCTGGACAATATCCATTCCATCTATGTGGACCAATGGGACTGGGAGAAAATTATCACCCCCGAAAACCGCAATCTCGACTATTTAAAGCTGATTGTGCGCGCCATTGTCCGGGCCATCTGCAATACCAATGACCGGCTCCACGTCCGTTTTCCCCAGCTTCGTACAGAGCTTTCCCCCGATGTGGTGTTTATCACTTCTCAGGAGTTGGAAGATATGTACCCGTCGCTTACCGGCAGCGAAAGAGAACGGGAATTTGTCCGGCAGCATAAAACCGCCTGCATTATGCAGATCGGCAGAAAGCTGCGCTCCGGAAAGCCCCACGATGACCGGGCGCCGGACTATGACGACTGGAATCTCAACTGCGATATTTTCTTCTGGGACGGTGTCCTTGACAGAGCGTTGGAAATCTCCTCTATGGGTATTCGTGTGGATGCCCAGTCTTTGGACCGACAGCTCAGGGAGTCCGGCTGTGATGACCGCCGTGCGCTGCCTTTCCACAAAATGCTGCTCTCCGGCGAATTACCTCTTACCATCGGCGGCGGTATCGGTCAAAGCCGCTTAAGTATGCTGATGATGGGCTGCTGCCACATTGGCGAGGTTCAGTCCAGCATTTGGGACAGCGACACGATTGCGACCTGCGAGGCTGCAGGCGTTCCTCTGCTGTAAGGAGTTTTCTATGAAATACGATTATTTGATCGTGGGCGCAGGCCTTTTTGGCGCGGTATTTGCCCACGAAGCAACCCAAAAGGGCAAAAAGTGCCTTGTGATTGACAAGCGCAATCACATTGGCGGCAATATTTACACCTATGAACAGGCCGGTATTCAGGTACATAAGTACGGCGCCCATATTTTCCATACCTCCGATCAGCGGGTTTGGGAGTATATTAACCGCTTTACCACTTTTAACCGTTTTACCAATTCACCCATGGCGCGCTACGGGGATAAGCTTTACAATATGCCCTTTAATATGAATACCTTTTACCAGCTTTGGGGCGTTACTACGCCTGCAGAAGCCAAGGCAGAGATCGCCCGGCAGGTAAAGGAAGCGGGAATCACCGAACCGAAGAATTTGGAGGAGCAGGCCATTTCCATGGTGGGCAGGGATATTTATGAAATCCTTGTAAAGGGCTATACCGCCAAGCAGTGGGGTCGCCCCTGTGCGGAATTGCCCTCTTTTATCATTAAGCGGCTGCCGGTGCGCTTTACTTTTGATAATAATTACTTTAACGACATTTATCAGGGAATCCCCACAGAGGGCTATACTGCCATCGTGGAAAAAATGCTTGCCGGCGTAGAGGTAAAGCTAAATTGCGATTTCTTCGAAAACCGAGTAGAGCTGGAAAATATTGCTGACCGGATCGTCTTTACGGGTATGATCGACCAGTACTATGATTATTGTTACGGAGAGCTGGAATACCGGGGTCTGCGGTTTGAGACAGAGACGCTGGAGTGCGATAATTTTCAAGGTAATGCAGTCGTCAATTATAACGAATATGAAGTACCCTATACCCGCATTATTGAGCATAAGCATTTTGCCTTTGGAACCCAGGAAAAGACCGTCATTACCCGGGAATACCCTGCCAAGTGGGAAAAGGGGCAGGAGCCTTACTATCCTGTCAATAATGACAAGAATAACGCCCTCTATGAAAAGTACCGCGCCCTTGCGGAAAAGGAAAACCGGGTGATTTTCGGTGGCCGTCTGGGTCAGTACAAATACTTCGATATGCATCAGGTCATTGCGGCGGCGCTAAGCTGCGCAGATCGGGAATTGGGCAAAATTTAAGTTGACATTTTGTCGATTCGGTGTATACTGTTAATAGAATGAAATATTTCCGTTGAAGCTTTTTGGAAGGCGGGTTTTCGCCCACCGAAAAGAAGAGGACTCTCTGGAGAACACATTGAGTTGTGTGCCGAAGGTGCAAGGCGCGGAATTCGCAGCCGAATCTCTCAGGCAAAAGGACAGAGACGCGTTACCACCGGTATTGTGTGCTTGTGAGCAGTCCGTTTAACGGACTGCTCTTTTCAAATTATAAAAAAAGGATGATGTAAAATGCACGGAAAACCGCTGGACGCCATTGGATTTGTAAAGGAATTTGACCCCATTGTTGCAGAAATGATGAACCGGGAATTTACCCGGCAGAAGGACGGCATCGAACTGATCGCCTCGGAGAACTTTGCCTCTCCTGCGGTAATTGCCGCAATGGGCTCTGTGCTGACCAATAAATACGCAGAGGGTCTGCCCGGCAAGCGTTATTACGGCGGCTGTCAGTTCGTGGATGAACTGGAAGCACTGTGTATCGAGCGGGCGAAGGCGCTTTTTGGCGCAGAGTGCGCCAATGTGCAGCCCCACTCCGGCGCCCAGGCGAATTTGGCGGCAGAACTGGCAATTTTACAGCCGGGAGATACCCTTATGGGTATGAGCCTTGCCAACGGCGGCCATCTGACCCACGGCAGTCCGGCAAACCTATCCGGCAAATACTATAACGTGGTGTCCTACGATGTGAACCACGAAACCGGCCTTTTGGATTACGATGAAATCCGGGATCTTGCCAAAAAGAATAACCCCAAATTGCTGATTGCCGGCGCATCTGCCTATCCCCGGGCCATTGATTTTAAGATTTTTGCGGATATTGCCCATGAGGTGGGCGCGGTATTTATGGTGGATATGGCCCACATTGCCGGTCTTGTGGCAGGCGGCGTTCATATGAGTCCTGTGCCTTATGCAGATATTGTGACGACCACCACCCATAAGACCCTCCGGGGTCCCCGTGGCGGCCTGATTCTTTGCAAAGAGGAGTTTGCCAAGAAGATCAATTCTGCCGTATTCCCCGGCACCCAGGGCGGCCCGCTGGAGCATATCATTGCAGCCAAAGCTGTTTGCTTCCGGGAAGCTATGCAGGAGGAATTCAAAACCTACGCCCAGAATATCGTGAAAAACGCCAAGGTGATGGCGGAGGGCCTTTTGGCGGAGGGCTTCGATCTGGTTACCGGCGGTACGGATAACCACCTGATGCTGGCGGACCTGCGTCCTATGGGCATTTCCGGTATGGAACTGCAGACCCGGCTGGATGCAAACCACATTACGCTCAATAAGAACGCCATCCCCGGTGACCCGGCAAAGCCCTCTGTGACCAGCGGTATCCGGGTGGGTACAGCAGCCGTTACCACCCGTGGTATGGGCGCAGAGGAAATGCGCCGCATTGCCGCCTGCATCGGTATGACTGCCCGGGACTTTGAAGGCACAGCCGCTGAGGTAAAGGCAACGGTGGCGGACATCTGCGAAAAATTCCCTCTTTATAAATAAAAAGAAAGCCCAAGCGCTTTCGTAAGGAGATAAATATGACACGGTTTTTTGTAGACCCGGAAGTGCTGGATGGACAGACGGTTATACTCACCGGAGAAAATGCAGCCCACGCCAAAGTCCTGCGGCTGAAAGCAGGGGAGGAAGTGCTTCTCTGTGACGGCGGGGGCAGGGAAGCGCTGTGCCGCGTAACAGACAGCGAAATGACTTTAGAGGTGCTGAGTTGTCAGGAGAGCAAGACAGAGCCTGCGGTCAGTGTAAGCGTCTATATGGCCTTTCCCAAGGCAGATAAGCTGGAGCACGTTATCCAAAAAGCAACGGAGTTGGGCGCTGCAGAAATCGTGGCATTTCCCACAAGCCGGTGCGTGTCCCGCCCGGATGAAAAGAGCCTCCGAAAGAAATTGGAGCGCTGGCAGAAAATTGCCGCCTCTGCTGCGGAGCAGTCCGGCAGAGGAAGGATTCCGCAGGTGGTAGTGCTGGGCAGCTATAAAGAGGCACTCAGCAGAGCAGCCCAAGCAAAATGCGCCATCTTGCTCTATGAAAACGAACGGGCAACCACCCTGAAAATGGCGCTGGAAGCAGAGCCGCTGACCACAGTGAGCATCCTCTCCGGCCCGGAAGGCGGACTGGAAGAAAAGGAAGTGGAGCAGGCAAAGGAAGCAGGCTTGCAAATCTGCACCCTTGGCAGCCGAATCCTTCGCTGTGAGACTGCGCCCTTGTGCGCTCTCTCCGCGGTGATGTACAGCGCCGGCGAATTTTAATGATAAACGCGACCCGCTGCAACGGGTCGCGTTTTATTTATGATATTTACTGCCGGCCTGGATGGCTTCTGCCCGGTAGAGCTGCTCCAGCACCATAATGCGGGCAAGATGATGGGGGAAGGTCATGGCGCTCATAGAAAGCTTCAAATCCGCGGCAGCCTTTACCCGGGGCGCTATCCCGAAAGAGGAGCCGATGAGGAAACAGGCGGCGCTTTTGCCGCTGACCTTTACCTGTCCCAGTTTTTCTGCCAGAGCTTCGGAGGAAAGACCTTTTCCTTCCGGGGTCAGCACACAAAAAAAGGCGCCCTTTGGGATTTTTGATAAAATCAGTTCTGCCTCTCTTTCCAGTCCTGCGGCAATTTCCGCAGGGGAGGGGTCTTCCGGAAGCCGGGTTTCCGGAAGCTCTACAATGGAAAATTTACAGTATGCCCGCAGGCGCTTCTCGTACTCCGCGGCAGCAGACAGATAAAATTTTTCTTTCAGCTTACCTACTGTGAGCAGGGTAATCTCAAACATAGCTTTCCTCCAATGGCGTTTTCCCCAGTATAGCACGGGAATAGGAAAATTGCAATCCGGGAAAAATGCAATTGGAGGGGACGTTATGAAAAAAGAGAAAGCAATCGTCACAGACCCCAATGGCTCCTACACCGGCCGTCCGGCAGACCCGGAGGATAAGCCGATACAGGATGCGGATGATTTATAAAGATACCCGGCATTGCGCCGGGTATCGCTATATTTGCTCTTTCTTCATCCGGTATTTTCTTTGGGTGGCGTAGCCGCCGCGAATATGTCTTTGTGCCTTGTTTTTATCCAATACTTGACGCACCTGTACATATAGGGCGTGGTTATAATGAGGAAGCCGTTGGGACAAGTCCTTATGTACGGTGGATTTGGATATGCCGAAGTGCTTTGCCGCAGCGCGCACGGTCGCCCCGTTCTCGATGAGGTACACAGCCAGCTGAAAGACTCTCTCCTTGATTGTATCTTCCATAAATTCCCCTCCCTGCTGTGTGCTGCCAAGAACACTTTATGTTACGAAAGGTTTTCTTATGCATCCTTGACAAACGGAGAGCAAATCTGTAAAATAAAGAAAAGGGCATCCTTCGTGTATTGTAGGAAAGAGGGCGTAGTATGGAAGTCAACAAGAAGGTTTTTTGGAATATATTCTGGGTTGCCGTGGGCTGTATTTTGCTGTACTGGCTTATCGGTGAGAGAGCGCGCTATGCGCTGATCGTGGAGAAAATCAAGGGCATTACTGCGCCCTTCGTTTTTGGCTCTGTTTTGGCATTTATCCTGAACGTACCTATGCGTACCATAGAAAACCTGCTGGCGAAGATCCCGAAGCTGCGTGGGCGGCGCGTGATTGCAGTGCTGCTTACTTTTATCGCGGTATTACTGATCATTGCTCTTGTTTTCCTGCTTTTGCTCCCTCAGCTGTCCGATACGCTGGAAAGACTGATTCCCAGTCTTGTCAGCTTTTTCGTGTCTATCGGCAATGAGATAAATAAATTTATGCAGGACAATCCGGAGCTTATGAACTGGCTTGCAGAAAATACGAATTTTGAGAATTTCAATTGGTCTGAATTGGTGCAGAATGCTGTTTCTATCCTTGGCAACAGCCTGAGCACGATTTTGGCCGGCGCAATCAATGCAATTGGCAAGCTGTCCTCTGTGGTTATGGACCTTGTTATTGGTCTGGTGTTTGCGGTCTACTGCCTGTTCCACAAGGAAACGTTAGCTCGTCAGGGCAGAAAGCTGCTGTACGCATATTTCCCCGAAAAAGCAGCCGACAGTATTATCCGTGTTGTGCGCCTGACCAACTCCACCTTCTCCAATTTCCTTGGCGGTCAGTGTATTGAGGTTGTGATTCTTGGCTCGATGTTTGCCGTGGCAATGGCAATTTTCGGGATGCCCTATATTCCACTGATTAGTGTACTGATTGCGGTAACGGCGTTTATCCCCATTGTGGGCGCGTGGGTTGGCTGCATCGTGGGCGCATTTTTGATCTTTGTGGCAGAGCCGGCGCAGGCATTTTGGTTTGTCATTATGTTCGTCATTTTGCAGCAGGTGGAAAACAATCTGATTTATCCCAAGGTAGTGGGCACCTCCATCGGGCTTTCCGGTATGTGGGTGCTGGTTGCAGTTGGTATTGGTGGCCAGCTTATGGGTGTGGCAGGTATGTTTTTGATGATCCCGATTGTGTCTGTGTTCTATACGCTGCTGCAGGAGCAGACAAATCGCAGACTCAGCCTGCGGGAAATTGATCCGGAGAAGCTTAGTGTGCAGCCACCGGAACTGTCCTCTAAATTAAAAGAAAAACTAAAACGCCGCAAAATTGAAAAAGAATAAATGAAATCGCTTCCGCGCTCTGCGGAAGCGATTTTTTGCAGATCAGGCAAAAAGATGCGCCCTGAAAACCAGGGCGCATCGGTTATTTGGAGATTAGTCCTTGTACATCTCAACCAGCTTCAGCAGGTGCTCGTAACGCTCCTTAGCAGCAGCCTCGTTCTTAGCGAACAGCTCGGTTGCGCGCTCGGGGAACTCACGGGTCAGTCGGCTGTAACGAGCCTCGTTCATCAGGAATTCCTGATAGCCATCCTTGGGGGCCTTGGAGTCCAGAGTAAACTTGCCGGTCTCCTTGGAGGGATCGAAGCGGAACAGGTTCCAGTAGCCGCATTCAACAGCCTTCTTCATCTCGTTCTGGCAGTTCATCATACCGCCCTTGATGGAGTGCATCTCACAGGGAGCGTAGCCGATGATCAAGGAAGGACCGTTGTAAGCTTCTGCTTCGCAGATAGCCTTGATGGTCTGTGCCTGGTTTGCGCCCATTGCGATCTGAGCAACATAGACATAGCCATAGGACATTGCAATCTCAGCCAGGGACTTCTTCTTGGTTTCCTTACCGGAAGCTGCAAACTGAGCAACCTGACCGATGTTAGAAGCCTTGGAAGCCTGACCGCCGGTGTTGGAGTAAACTTCGGTATCGAATACGAAGATGTTTACGTCCTTATTGGAAGCCAGCACGTGGTCAACACCGCCGAAGCCAATGTCGTATGCCCAGCCGTCGCCACCGAAGATCCAAACGGACTTCTTGGACAGGTATTCCTTCTTGGACAGAATGTCAGCAACAGTGTCGCAGCAAACCTTAGCTTCCAGGTTAGCGATCAAAGCCTTAGTGGCAGCCTTGTTAGCCACGCCGTCGTTGTAGGTATCCAGCCAAGCCTGGCAAGCAGCCTTACGCTCCTCGGAAACAGTGGTCTCCATAACGGACTTATCCTTGTTAGCCAGGGATTCGCGGATAACAGCCTGAGCGGTGTACATGCCCAGACCATGCTCAGCGTTGTCCTCAAACAGGGAGTTGGACCATGCGGGACCGTGACCCTCAGCATTGACACAGTAGGGAGAGGTAGCAGCAGGACCGCCCCAAATGGAGGAACAGCCGGTAGCATTGGAGATATACATACGATCGCCGAACAACTGGGTGACCAGGCGAGCATAACTGGTTTCTGCACAACCTGCGCAGGAGCCAGAGAACTCAAGCAGAGGCTTCTTGAACTGGCTGCCCTT
>JAZQUL010000110.1:0-12106 GCA_045631285.1 Faecousia sp.
GAATATCAACATTTCCGATATGCTGAACCGAAGCCGTGGTGAGTATGCCTACACGATGCTGGATTTGGACCACCCGGCGCCTCAGGCTGCGCTGGAGCATATTTCCCAAATTCCGGGCGTACTGCGTGTGCGTGTCATCAAATAATAGAAAAGCGGAGAGCAAATGCTCTCCGCTTCAGTATGTTAAAAGAGTCTGAAATATAAAAATGTAGGGGGCGGCGCCCTCGACGCCCCGGCAGCGAAATACTACGATTTATTGCAGTTTCCTGCAAATTTACAACGCTCTGAAGCGGGCCGTCGTAGGCGCCGGCCCCTACAAATATGTTTTTCGACAGTCTCAAACGGAGAGCAAATGCTCTCCGCTAACTTTTTACATCTTCGCAAGCTCTTTGTTGCGGTCGTGGGCGGCTCTAATGCAGGCGGCTACCAAATCGGTAAAATTGCCGTCATCCAACGCTTTTAGTCCCGCAAGCGTACTGCCACCGGGGGAGCAAACCGCAATCCGCAGCTCTTCCGGTGTTTTCTCGCCCTGCTTAAGCATTTCCACCGCGCCCTCTAAGGTCTGGATAGTGTAACGCAGGGCCTGTTCGCCATTCATTCCGCATTCCTTTGCGCCTTTACACAGGGCTTCTGCAAAATAGTAGGTGTAGGCCGGGCCACTGCCGGACAGGGCCGCAACCGTGTCCATTAAGCCCTCCTCCACCTGCTCCCACAGTCCCGCATATGTCATATCGGAAAGGAAATCCGTAAGGACATCTTCTGTCAGGAGACTGTTGGGCGTGTAGCCAATCATACCTTTGCCCACCGATACGGGGGTGTTGGGCATAATTCTGAGAATGGACAGGGGAGTACCGGCGTATCGTTCCAAAGTGCGGATTTCCAGACCTGCCGCCATAGAAATGAGCAGCGGTTTCCGCCCTTCAAGGATGGGCTTCAGCGGTGCAAGGGCATCGCGCACCATATTGGGCTTTACAGCAATAAAAATCCGTTGGCAGGAGGATGCAACTTCTTCGGCAGTTCCTGCCTGACAGCCTAGCTTCTGCGCCATTTCCGCCCCCCGAATGGGGTCGCAGATTAGAATATCCTTTGTTGTTTTTGCAACAGCGGCTGCCAATGCGCCGCCCATATTGCCGCATCCGATAAATCCGTATTTCATCGTATATGTCCTTTCCCGGTGATGATGTACTTATAAGTGGTCAGTTCCCGCAAACCCATCGGGCCACGAGCGTGGAGCTTTTGGGTGGAAATGCCCATCACACAGCCCAGCCCAAACTCACCGCCGTCGGTAAACCGGGTGGAGGCGTTGACGTAGACTGCCGCGCTGTCCACCTGCCGGGTGAAGGCGTCAATTGCCGCTTCATTTTGGGAGAGGATGGACTCGCTGTGTCCCGTGGAATGGGCGGTTATGTGGGCGATGGCCTCCTGGGTACTGTCTACGCACTTTACCGCTAAGATATAATTCAAAAATTCGGTGTCAAAATCCTGCTCACTTGCGGGAGTACCTTCAATAATTCCCTGTGCGAAAGCATCCAAGCGAAGCTCTACCTGTTTACAGTCCAACCGGGCCTTCAGCTTGGGAAGAAATGCGGGGGCAATCTCTTTGTCCACCAGTAGTACCTCAGCGGCATTGCAGACGCTGGGGCGGCTGGTTTTTGCATTTTCGATGACATTAAGGGCCATTTCCCGGTCTGCGGTCTTTTCCACATAGATGTGACAGATGCCGGTTCCGGTGGCAATGCAGGGGACAGTGGCCTGGGTCACGCAGGCCTGAATAAGTCCTGCGCCGCCCCGGGGGATGAGCAAATCCACAAGACCGTTTGCAGTCATAAGCTGTTTGGCGCTTTCCCGGGAGGTATCCTGCACCAAATTCACTGCGTATTCCGAAATGCCGGTCAGACGCAGACCCTCCTTTAAGGCTTCTACGATGGCATTCGCGGAGCGAAAAGCCTCCTTGCCGCTTCGCAGAACACAGACATTGCCGCTTTTGACCGCCAGCGCCGCTGCATCGGCAGTCACATTCGGGCGGCTTTCATAGATGATCGCCACAACGCCCATTGGCACAGGAACTTTCCGAATCTCCAGCCCGTCGGGGCGGGTGTAGCTGCCCAGTTCCCCGGCAAGGGGGTCGGGCAGGCCGGCAACAGACAAAATGCCCTCTGCCATCCCTGTAAGCCGCTGGTGGTTAAGGGCAAGGCGGTCCAGCATAACAGGGGAGATGTGTTCTCTGGCGCTTTCCATATCCATTTTGTTTGCCCTGAGGATGGCATCCTCGTTCTTAAGGAGGGCAGAGGCCATATTACGCAGGGCAGCGCTTCGCATCTCGTTTGTAAGGCAACCCAGCGCGGGGGCTGCCTTTTTCGCGTTCTTTAGCATCTCATACATAGGCATTCTCCGTAAAGGTGGTACCCACTTGCTCTCCGTCAATAATCCGGTAGAGCACATCAGGGTCGTTTCCGTTGGTAATGATCATATCACAGCCACATTTTAGGCAAATCTGGGCTGCCCGGAGTTTCGTGACCATTCCGCCGGTGCCTTGCTGGGTGCTGCTGCCGCCTGCCAAAGCCAGAAGGGCTTCATCCACCCGGCTGACGATGGGCAGCAGCTGGGCGTCCGGGTCAGTATGGGGGTCGGCAGTATAAAGACCGTCAATATCGGAAAGTAGCACCAGCTTGTCGGCCCGGATGCTTTCCGCCACCATTGCCGCCAGCGTATCATTGTCGCCAATGCCCAGTTCTTCCGTGGCAACGGTGTCGTTTTCGTTGATAATGGGCAGCGCGCCCAGTTCCAGCAGACGGTTTAGGGTGTTGCGGAAATTGTCGTGACGGACGGGGTCTTTTACGTCGTCAGCGGTGATAAGAAGCTGGGCGACTGTATGATGGTACTGCAAAAACAGCTTATCGTATGTATACATCAGCTCGCACTGGCCCACAGCCGCCGCGGCTTGCTTTGTGGGAATGTCGGTGGGACGTTTACTCAGCCCCAGCTTGCCAACACCCATTCCGATAGCGCCGGAGGATACCATAATGACCTCATTGCCTGCATTGAGAATGTCACAGATTACCTTCGTCAGTTTTTCTACCCGGCGTATGTTTAAGTGTCCGGTCGGGTGGGCAAGTGTGCTTGTCCCGATTTTGATTACGATTCGCATACCGCACCTCCAAATTTCCGTAATAATGTCATTATAATCCTATTTGAGACAAAAATAAAGTGGAAAAAACACAGTATTGGGCAGAAAATATTACCCATATTTGTAAAAAATATAGAAATTCTCAGAATGCCTGAGAGAATAGGGAATTTTCCTTGACTTTAGCGAACTAAAGTGGTAAAGTGTTACATTATGGAAAGGGAGGGAAATGTATGAAACGAACGGCGGCCTTTGACAATTTGTTCCGGGCGATTTTATCCCTGGAGACAGAGGAAGAGTGCTATCAGCTTTTTGAGGATATTTGTACC
The DNA here is from genome assembly GCA_045631285.1 of Faecousia sp. Taxonomy (GTDB): domain Bacteria; phylum Bacillota; class Clostridia; order Oscillospirales; family Oscillospiraceae; genus Faecousia. The sequence continues at coordinate 3,454 of JAZQUL010000110.1, forward strand.
ATAAAGGAACTGGAGGCCATTTCCCAGCGGCTGGAGGTTGCAGCCCTTCTGTCTGCCGGTAAGAACTATAATAACGTCTCTGAATGTACCGGCGCCAGCTCGGCGACCATTTCCCGGGTCAACCGCTGTCTTCAGTACGGTGACGGTGGCTATCGTATGGTGCTTAGCAGAATGGAGGATGAGGGATGCTGCTGAATGATACGGAACGGGCTGTTTTTGCTCTCCGGGAGCTGTACGCATCCCGGGGCTACCGCCCCTATAAAATGAGCCGGTTTGAAGAATACGCGCTGTATGCCCGCAATAAGGAATTTTTGTCCTCGGAGCAGATTATCACGTTTCCTGCTCGGGATGGCAGACTTTTGGCGCTGAAGCCGGACGTAACTCTTTCTATTGTCAAAAACGGTCCCCGGAAGCCGGGAGCGGTGGAAAAGGTCTATTACAGCGAGAGTGTCTACCGCTCTGACGCAGGCGGTGTGATGCGGGAGCTGACCCAGACAGGACTGGAATGCGTAGGCGATTTGCAGTCCTATGACATTGCAGAGGTGGTGCTGCTGGCGGTAAGAAGCCTGCAGCTTATGGGAAAGCGGTACATATTGGACATTTCTCATATGGGACTGATTGGCGGCATCCTTGACCCCATTCCCGAACCCCTGCGGGAGCAGGCGGCGGAATGTCTGCAGCAGAAAAATATACACGGGCTGAAGGGGCTGGACATTCCCGGCAAGGAGAAACTCATTGCCCTCATTGAAAACGCAGGGCCTGCCGCCCAGGTTCTGCCGATGCTGTCTGTAATCCTGGATAGCGACGAAGAGAAGCTTGCCCTCGGGGAGCTTTGCCGCATTGTGGCGATTTTGGAGGACCAGGGCCTTGGTGACAGCCTGCGGGTGGATTTCTCTCTGATAGGCGGAATGGCGTATTATAACGGCATTGTATTTCGCGGCTACTTAGAAGGAATTCCCGAAAGAGTGCTCTCCGGCGGTCAGTATGACCGGCTGGCATCCGGGATGGGAAGAAACAACCGGGCCATTGGCTTTGCGGTTTATGTGGACCTTTTGGAGCAGCTGCAAAAAGACACGCAGGCGGATGTGGATGCGGTTTTGCTTATCTCCGGTGAGGAAGACGGTCTGCTGATCCAGCGGGTGGCAGAGGAACTGGGAAAGCAGGGGAGCGTTCGCCTTTGCAGCAGCCTTCCTGAGGATTGCTGTCCCCGGAAGGTGTATCAATTTGTCAGCGGAAAGGCGGTAAAATGGGATGGAAATGATTAATATTGCCCTTCCCAAGGGCCGCCTTGGGGACAAGGCGTACAGTATGCTCAAAAAGGCGGGTTACGGCTGTCCTGCTCTGGAAGAACCGGGCCGGAAGCTGATTTTTGAAAACCCGGAGGCCGGTGTCCGGTATTTCTGGGCTAAGCCCTCGGATGTTTCTATTTATGTTGCCCGGGGCGCGGCAGATATGGGCGTGGTCGGAAAGGATATTTTACTGGAATACAAGCCCCAAGTCTATGAGCTGGCTGACCTTGCCATCGGCAAGTGCCGGATGGCGGTGGCCGCCCCCAAGGGCTTCCGGGATGTACCGGGCAAAACCCTCCGGGTCGCCACAAAATTCCCCGCCATCGCGGAAAGCTACTACGCAGAAAAATCCCGGCAGATTGAGATTATTGAACTGCACGGTTCTATTGAATTGGCGCCAATTTTAGGACTTTCCGATGTGATTGTGGACATTGTAGAGACCGGAACGACCCTAAAGGAAAACGGCCTTACGCCCATTGAGGACATCGTCCCCATCAGCGCCCGTCTTATCAGCAATATTTCTGCTTGGAAGTTTAAGCCCCAAATCGGCGCCATTCAAAAGGCGCTGATGGCGGTAGTGGAGGAGACCCTATGATTCGGATACTGAAATACGGACAGATTCCCGACAGCGAAATATTCGCCCGTGTCGCCCCCGGCGCATCCGTTGCCCCGGCGGTTACGGAAATTCTTGCAGATGTCCGCAATCGGGGCGATGAGGCTGTCCTCGATTATACGGCGCGGTTCGACGGCGCGAAATTAGATGCGCTGGAGGTAACGGAAGGGGAGATAGCGCAGGCTTTTGCCGCTGTTGACCCGGAATTTCTCCGTGTGCTCAATCGGGCGGCGGAAAACATCCGTAAATTCCACGGTATGCAGACCCGCAGAGGCTTCTCCTATACCGAGGAAGACGGTGTAATCAAAGGACAGAAGGTGACGCCCATCCAAAATGTGGGCATCTATGTCCCCGGCGGCACGGCAGCATATCCCTCCACGGTGCTGATGGATACCATCCCGGCAAAAATCGCGGGCTGCGCCCAAATCGTGATGGTATCGCCACCGGATCGCAGCGGCAAAATCGCCCCGGCAGTTTTGGCGGCGGCGAAAATTGCAGGCGTTGACCGGATTTTCAAGATGGGCGGCGCCCAGGCCATTGGCGCATTGGCATACGGCACAGCCACCGTTCCCAAGGTGGATAAAATCGTAGGCCCCGGCAACGCCTATGTGGCAGAAGCCAAGCGGCAGGTCTTTGGCCTTGTGTCCATTGATATGATTGCCGGCCCCAGTGAGATTTTGGTCATTGCCGACGCAAACAGCGACCCCAAGGCGGTCGCGGCGGATATGCTCTCTCAGGCAGAACACGACCGCTTGGCCAGCGCAGTGCTGGTCACCGATGATGAGGCTTTGGCGCTTTCTGTGCAGGCGGAGATAGAAACCCAGCTAAAAACCCTGCCCAGAGAGGAGATTGCCCGGGTATCTATAGAAAACAATGGCAAAATCATCGTAGCGGAGAGTATCGCTGACGTAATCCGGGTAGCAAATACCATTGCGCCGGAGCATCTGGAGCTGATGGTGGACGAGCCGTTTGCCTATCTTAAGGACATTGAAAACGCAGGCACTGTGTTTATGGGCAGGTTTTGCCCGGAAGCCTTAGGCGATTATTTGGCAGGCCCCAACCACACCCTTCCCACCAGCGGCACGGCCCGGTTTTCCAGCCCGCTTTCGGTGGATGACTTTGTAAAGAAGAGCCAGTTTATTTATTATACGGAAAAGGCGCTGGCAGACTGCTGCGCAGATGTGGCCTATTTTGCCCGTATGGAAGGCTTGGAAGCCCACGCCCGCAGCGCGGAAATCAGAAATGAGGAGAGAAAATGAGCCGATTTTTGGGGGCGCAGTACGCCCGGATGGATGCCTATACGCCCGGTGAACAGCCCCGGGATATGCAGTATATTAAACTCAATACCAACGAAAATCCCTATCCGCCTGCGCCGGCAGTAACCGGGCTTCTCAGCAGCGAGGATACGAAAAACCTGCGGCTGTATTCCGACCCCACCTGCGCGGTTCTTAAAGAGAAGCTGTCCGCCCTCTATGGCGTTAAGACGGAGAACATCTTTGTTGGCAACGGCTCAGACGATATTCTCAATTTCCTCTTTATGGCGTACAGCCGGGAAAAGGGCGTGACCTTTGCGGACATTACTTACGGCTTTTACAGCGTCTATGCCGCGCTCTACGGCGCGGAAAGTGCTGTCATTCCCCTGAAAGAGGATTTTTCCGTGGATTATCGGGACTATTGCGATGCGGGCAAAATGGTGGTCATCGCCAATCCCAACGCCCCTACGGGCCTGTCCCTTCCCCGGACGGAAATGGAGAAGATTATCGCCTCCAATCCCCAGTCGGTTGTGGTGGTAGACGAAGCCTATGTGGATTTTGGCGGTGAGAGTTGCCTGGAACTTATTCAAAAGTACGACAATTTGGTGGTGGTTCGCACCTTCTCCAAATCCCGGAGTATGGCAGGCGCAAGACTGGGCTATGCCTTTGCCTCCAAGGCCATTATCGAAGATTTGGAGAAGCTGAAATACGCCACCAATCCCTATAGCATCAACCGGCTGACCCTCCGGCTGGGCGAAAAGACCGTCGAGGAGGAGACCTATACCCAAGCCTGCTGCAAAAGAATCGTGGAAACCCGGGAAAAGGCCGCCAAAGCGCTCCGGGATATGGGCTTTACGGTGCTAAACAGCGATGCCAATTTCCTCTTTGCCGCCCATCCCTCTATTTCCGGCAGGGCGCTGTATGAACGGCTGAAGGAAAGCGGCATATTGGTACGGCACTTTGCCTCGCCCCGGATTGACCGGTTTATCCGCATCACCATCGGCACAGAGGAAGATATGGTGCGGTTTGTGTACGCCATCCGTAAAATCATAGAAGGAGGCCCCAATGCGAAAGTCTGAGATTAAAAGAACCACCAAGGAGACGGACATCTCCCTTTCTCTGTGTCTGGATGGCACGGGAAGCGCGCAGGTAGATACCGGCTGCGGTTTTCTGGACCATATGCTGACCCTGTTTGCCGCCCACGGACGGTTTGATTTGACGGTTTCCTGCGTGGGAGACACCTATGTAGACGACCATCACACCGTAGAGGACGTTGGTATCTGTCTTGGTATGGCATTTATGCAGGCGCTGGGGGATAAGCGGGGCATTGTCCGTTACGGCAATTTCTATCTGCCTATGGACGAAGCGCTGATTTTGACAGCGGTGGACATTTCCGGCAGAAGCATACTCAATTACAAGCTGGATATTCCCACAGAAAAGATCGGCACTTTTGATTCGGAGCTTTTGGAGGAATTTTTCCTGTCCTTTGTGCGCCAGTGCCCCATGAGCCTGCATATTTACCGGATGGCAGGCAAAAATTCCCACCACATTGCCGAGGGCGCGTTCAAATCCCTTGCCCGTTCTCTAAAGGCGGCCGTTGCCATCGATGAGAAGTATGCCGGGGAAATCCCGTCTACAAAGGGAGTGCTGTGATGGTTGGAATTATCGACTACGGCGTGGGAAACCTGTTTTCCCTCCGGGCGGCTTTTCAGCGGCTTGGGGTGGAGGCGGTGATTTCCGGAGACACCGCCGTGCTGGAGCAGGCAGACCGCCTGCTGCTTCCCGGTGTAGGCGCATTTGAAGATGCCGCCCGGAAGCTAAAAGAAAGCGGTCTCGGCGATTATGTAAAGACGCAGGCCCAAAAGGGGAAACCCATCCTCGGCATCTGTCTGGGAATGCAGCTTTTGTTCGAAAAGAGCTTTGAATACGGGGAGCATCCCGGTCTGGGACTGCTTAGTGGCAGCGTCGTACCGATGGCAGGCGTTATCCCCGAGAACCTGAAAATTCCCCATATGGGCTGGAATCGGCTGGAATTTACGAAGCCCTCCCGGCTCTTTGCCCATATAAATAATGGAGACTATGTCTATTTTGTCCATTCCTATTTTGCCGATGGCTGCGAAGAAAGCCTTACTTCCGTAACGGATTACGGCGCCAAGCTCACCGCCTCGGTGGAAATGGGGAATGTATTTGGCTGTCAGTTCCACCCGGAAAAAAGCGGCGCGGTGGGACTTAGTATCCTGAAAGCCTTTTGTGAGGTGTAAATTATGCTGATTTTTCCTGCCATTGACCTGTACGGCGGTAAGGCGGTGCGGCTCTATAAAGGCGACTACGCCCAAATGACCGTGTATAGCGAAAACCCCCTTTCCGTCGCAAAGGATTTCTATAACGCCGGCGCCCGGTGCATCCATCTGGTGGATTTGGAGGGCGCAAAAACCGGACAGACCCCCAATCTGCCCACCATCCGCGCCATTGCGGAAGAAATGGATATGTTCATCGAGGTCGGCGGCGGCATCCGTAATATGCAGACCGTAGAGACCTATCTTAGCGCCGGTGTAAACCGGGTGATTCTCGGCACAGCGGCGGTGCAGGACCCGGCCTTTCTTCGGGAAGCCGTCCAAAAATACGGAGATAAGATTTCCGTAGGCATCGACCTAAAAGACGGCTATGTGGCCATTAAGGGCTGGACAGAAACCTCTGCCTACACCGCCCACGATTTCTTTACAGAAATGGAAATAATTGGAGTATCGACGGTCATCTGCACCGACATCTCCCGGGATGGAGCAATGGAGGGCACCAACCGGGCGCTCTACCAGTCTCTTTCGGAGACCTACCGAATTCAGATTATCGCCTCCGGTGGTGTCAGTACCGTAGAGGACGTGCAGGCGCTTCGGAAAATGGGACTTTACGGTGCCATCATCGGCAAAGCCTATTACACCGGCGCTTTGGACCTGAAGGAAGCCATCGAGGTAGCAAAATGATAACGAAACGAATTATTCCCTGTCTGGACGTGAAAGACGGCAGGGTCGTCAAAGGGGTCAATTTTACCGGTCTTTCCGATGTCAGCTCCCCGGTGGCGCTGGCGCGGTATTACAGCGATATGGGCGCGGACGAGCTGGTGTTTTATGACATCACCGCCTCCAGCGAGGGGCGGCGGCTCTTTACGGACATACTGACCCAGGTTGCCGCAGAGATATTCATTCCTCTGACCGTAGGCGGCGGCATCAACAGCCTTTCGGCCTTTGACCGTGTGCTGAAAGCCGGCGCAGACAAGGTCAGCGTCAATTCCGGCGCTATTCGGGACCCCTCTCTCGTTGGCGCGGCCGCCCGGCGGTACGGTGACCAGTGCGTGGTGCTTTCCGTGGATGTGAAGCGGGTGGACGGTGTTTTCCGTGTTTTTGCCAAAGGCGGACGGGAAAATACGGGAATGGAAGCCATCGACTGGATTTGCCGCTGTGTGTCTGCCGGCGCAGGCGAGGTGGTGGTCAACTCCATCGACACCGACGGTGTCAAGGGCGGCTTTGACCTGCCGCTGCTGGAAGCGGTCAGCAATGCTGTAGATGTGCCGGTCATCGCCTCCGGCGGCGCCGGGTCTACACAGGACTTTGTGACGCTCTTTCAAACCCTTCCCAAGGTGGACGCAGGCCTTGCGGCCTCAATTTTCCATTTTGGTACGGTGCAAATCCCGGAACTGAAAAAGGTCCTGGGGGAAAATTCCATATCTGTGAGGTTATAACAATGCTCAGTAAACTAAAATTTGATGAAAAGGGACTGATTCCCGCCATCGTGGTGAATGATGTGACCGGGGATGTGCTGACCCTTGCGTATATGAATAAGGAGAGTCTGGAAATCTCTCTGGAAAAGGGGCTGACCTGCTTTTACAGCCGCAGCCGCAATTGCCTTTGGCTGAAAGGGGAGACCAGCGGCAATTATCAGCATATCGTCTCCATCACCGCTGACTGCGATTACGACGCGCTGTTGGTTCGGGTCAGCAAGGACGGCCCTGCCTGCCACACCGGGGCGGAAAGCTGCTTCCATAATACCGTTATGGGAACGAATGAACGGTTCTCACTCAAAGGTCTTTACGGTCTTTTGGAGGGACGAAAAGCCCAACTTCCCGAAGGCTCTTACACCACCTACCTCTTCCAAAAGGGACTGGATAAGATTCTCAAAAAGGTGGGCGAGGAATGTACCGAGGTCATTATTGCCGGCAAGGCAGAGGACAAAATAGAGACGGTCTATGAGATCGCCGACCTTTGCTACCACGTGATGGTGCTGATGGTGCAGATGGGCATTTCCGTGGAGGATATCTATACGGAGCTTGCAGGCCGCCATATCATCGACCATAAGGTAAAACAAGAAAAGATGACCTAATAAGCCAATTTTCGGCACTTTGCCCATTGGAAAACGGAATAGATTTGTGATATAATCAATCCGTTAGAAGCGAAGATTACAGGAGGGGATGGTATGGTGTATTGCGCGCAGCAAGCCGTGATTTACGGCAGCCACGGTGTGTGTACGATTGTAGAGATTGAGAATAAAACCGTAGATCATAAGAGCGTTCCGTATTATGCGCTGGAGCCGCTGACCCAGCCGGGGAGTCGGTATTATGTGCCGGTACATAACGCCCTGGCCGTGAGTAAAATGCGCCTGCCACTGACTGCTGATGTCCTGACAGAAATGCTGGCTAAGGATGGCTGTGACGATGCCTGCTGGATTGCGGGCGAGAACGCCCGGAAGCTGCGCTATAAGGAGCTGCTTTCCAATTGCGAGCCGGAAAAAATGCTGGAGATGGTGCGTTATCTTCGCCGGCACCGGGATGCCCAATTTGCCGCAGGCCGGAAATTCCATATCTGCGATGCCAATTTTTTAAAGACTGCGGAGACCCTCCTTTCTGCGGAAATTGCCTTTGTTCTTGGCATCGGCAAGGAAGAAGCCTTTCAGCTGATCTAAAAAGACCGCCTTTGGGCGGTCTTTTATAATTGACAATGGACAGTTGACAATTGATAGTGGATATTTCGTAGCTATCAACTGTCAACTCTCAATTTATAAATAGGATATTTTCTGTATCTATTGTGGGGAATTGGGTAATTTTGCTGCTCTTTAAGTCCGCGCTATGCATATCCACCGCTGTAATTTGCCGGTTATGGGCGGTGGTGTAGTAGTAGATACCTCTCTGCGTATCACAGCAGCAGGAATAAAGGGTTTTTTGGTAGCCGTTTTCCGTTTTCACGCAGCCATCGGGCACAGATGCCGCATCTAAAATTCGGAAAAACTGACTGACAGCCGTATCCGCTTTCTTAGGGGAATTGTGAAGCACAAAGGCCGCCCTTACAAACCGGGCAGGGGAGGAAAAATCTCCGGGCAGTCCTGACGCGCCCATCCCAAGGCTGTAGGCGTGCAGGGGCAGGGAAGGGGCAAGACGGTTTTCCACCTGACCGCTGTGCAGTCCCATATAGCGGCACAGGTTGTCCCGGTGATAGGGAAAAGGGGGATTGTTG
>JAZQUL010000111.1:0-9500 GCA_045631285.1 Faecousia sp.
ATAGCGCTATGGCGAGGTTTCATTCTTCGACTATGTTTGTTACGGAAGTGTTCAATGTTGTTATACTGATTGCCGGTGGACTGTTTATGTATGCCGGGCGCATCAATTTTGCGGACTATTCCACCTTTATCGTATCTGTGAATTTGTTTATCAAACCCGTAAATACCCTCATCGGGTTTATGGAACAGTTCCAGAACGGTGTCAGCGGCTTCAAGCGCTTTTTGGAGATAATGGACGAAGTGCCTGAAAGCGAAATAACAGATGCCCGGGAGCTGACGAATGTGGAGGGTACTATCGAATTTAGAAATGTCTCTTACGGATATGATACATCCAAGGAAGTGCTACGGAATGTAAATCTGAAGCTGGAAAAAGGCCGCAAGCTGGCTTTGGTAGGTCCTTCCGGCGGTGGTAAGACAACACTTTGTCATCTGCTGCCCAATTTTTATAAGCTGGGAGAGGAAGATGGCGCAATTTTGATTGACGGTCAGGATATTCGGAGTTTGACCCTTGATTCCGTTCGCCGCAATATCGGTATCGTTCAGCAGGATGTATTCCTTTTTGTGGGTACGATTCGGGAAAATATCCTCTACGGCAGACCGGATGCCACAGAGGAAGAGGTTTATGAGGCGGCGAAGCGGGCCAATATTCACGATTATGTGATGACGCTGGAGAAGGGCTACGATACGGAAATCGGTGAGCGGGGTGTGAAGCTTTCCGGAGGACAGAAGCAACGACTGTCCATTGCCCGGGTGTTTTTGAAGGATCCTGCCATTCTCATTTTGGACGAGGCGACCAGTGCGCTGGATAATACCACCGAGGTGCTGATCCAGCAGGCACTGGATGAGCTGTGCAAGGGCCGCACAACGCTGGTGGTAGCCCACAGACTCTCCACTATCCGCAATGCGGATGAAATTGCGGTGGTTATGAACGGTGAGATCACCGAGAGAGGTACCCACGAGGCGCTGATGGCTGCCGGTGGAATGTACAAGGATTTGTACAGCCTGCAATTTCGGGACAATGATTTGTTATAAAACCACTGATCTTTATCGCGATTTGATTGCGGGTCTTCGCGACTGCACAAAGGATCAGCAGTAAGGATATTGGTGCTTTAAGCGGTGTATTTTGCTTGACAGACCTGTGGTAATATATTACAATCTAAGCTATATTTATTTGAGAGGAATATGCGCTGTGTTAAGCTTTAATGTTGAGGAAATTGTTCGTTCTTTGGGGATGGCTTACTATGTTCTGGTTTATGGCGTAGGCCTGCTCGCAATGATTTTTTCTGTTTTTGCCTTTCAATTTAAGAAGAGAGTTACAATCATTCTGGGCAATTTCTTGGGTCAATCCTGCTGGGTTATCCACTTCCTGCTGCAGGGTGATTTGACAAGCGCAATTGCCTGCGGATTGAGCGCGATTATGCTTGCGGTTTTCTCCAGAAAGGACAAATGGGCGTGGGCAACAAGTCCATACAGCATTGCGTTTTTTATAGTACTTCTCTCTGGGTTCTCCCTGCTTTCTTTTCGGGTATGGAGCGATATATTTCCCCTTCTTGCCGGTGTGTTTGCGGTTATTGCAAACAGCCGCGCTACCGAAAGACGACTGCGGCAGTTTTCGGTATTTTGGTGCTTGTCCTGGCTGCTGAACAGTGTATGCAAAATGTATCCTGTGGCCCTTGCCAACGATCTGTTTTGTACCATCTCCACAATTGTCGCGCTGGTCCGTTACAGAAACAAGGAGTCCTGCGCTTAATTTTGTTTAGAACGCAATCAAATTACATATGAAGGGAAATGAGTGTATGCATATGAAGGCGGCAATTTTCGATATGGATGGCACATTAATCGATTCTTTAATGATTTGGGATGTATTGTGGTCTGCCTTTGGGGAAAGATTTTTAAACGACAAAACCTTTGCGCCAAGCCCGGAAGATGATAAAAAAGTCCGCACGCTTACATTAAAAGATGCTATGCTTCTCATTCATAACAATTATAATATTGGCGAAAGTGGAGAAGAGTTGCTGGCGCTCGCGAATAGGATTATTGAGGACTTTTATGCCAGCAGCGTTGAATTGAAGAGCGGTGTGAGGGAATTTTTAGAGCATTGTAAAAATAATGGTGCCAAAATGTGCGTCGCATCAGCAACAGCGCCGGAACTTATTGATGTGGCAATGAAGCATTGCGATATTGAAAAGTACTTTTTGAAGGTGTTTTCCTGCGGTGCCATCGGCAAGGGAAAAGAGGAACCGGATGTTTTCTTACAGGCCGCTGCATTTTTAGGGGCTGAGATCCAGGAAACCTGGGTGTTTGAAGACTCGCTTACCGCTATTGAAACGGCAACAAAAGTTGGATTTCCCACGGTCGGAATATATGACCCCTTTAATTTCGGACAGGAGCGGATACAAAAAATCGCAACAGAATATATCGCGCCTGGAGAAACCCTGTTAAAGCTTGTAAAATAGTCAAAACTATTGTGATTTTTTAGGTTGCGTTCTTTGACCTGCTGTGCTATAATGCCAAAAAAAGGAGGGGACATATATGTCTAAAAGAATTCTTTTTCAAGGTGACTCCATAACCGATGCAGGCAGAACCAAGGATGATTTTTATCATTTGGGTGTTGGATATGCCAATATGGTTAAGGTGTCTATGAACACGGACTATCCCAACGAATACGAATTTATCAATCGTGGTGTCGCCGGTAACTCAATTGTTGACCTCTATGCAAGAGTTAAGGTGGATTTTATCAATTTAAAGCCGGATTATGCCAGCATTTTTATTGGCGTAAATGATACGTGGCACGAACTCGAAAATAATAATGGCGTGGATACAGACCGTTTTGAAAATATTTACACCATGCTTATTGAAGATGTAAAGGCTGCCTGCCCTGAGACCAAGCTTATGATTATCTCGCCTTACGTGCTGGAAGGCTCCGGTACTTGCAATACGGAAGAAGAGCCGGACAGACTGGACAGATTCCGCAAGGATCTGGCGGAAAAGGCTGCGGTTGCAAAGAGAATTGCTGAAAAGTACAATCTCCCGCTGCTTGAGCTGCAGCCCGCTATGGACGAGGCCTGCACCAAAGCGCCGGCAAGCCATTGGGTCTATGACGGCGTACATCCCACTGTCTTCGGCCACGAACTCCTCAAGAGACTGTGGATTAAAACCTTTAAGGAAATGGAATAATTAAAAACAAGCCGTGAGTTTTCTCACGGCTTGTTTTCGTTATCCAGTTCTTTTATATGCTGTTTTAAAATCAGATTAATGTATTGGGAAAGGGAGCGGTCGTCTTTTTCTGCTTCGTATTTCAGTTTTTCCAAAATGTCGCCGTCGACGGTTATGCTGATCTTCTCTTTCAGGGGCTTCATATTTATCACCTCTGGGGATATTATAAGAAATATTCCTAATAAATCTTGACAAGTAGTATAAAGTAGGATAAAATACTACCCATAAATGGTCTTTCTTAAACGGACATTCGTGCGTTTAGTGGAGATTAAAAATTGGAGGTAGTAAAATGAAAAGAGGATTACTAACAGCACGGCTGATTTGCTTTGTTTTATGCGCAACTTTGCTGTGCCCGATTTTGATTGGCTGCGGGAACTCGGGAGAGACTTTCTCTATTACATATCGGTCTTATTTGACCCCGATGGAGCCAATTACGGATTCCAGATATACTTCTTACAATTCGGCAAAGGGTTTACGGGATCTGCCGAATCCTGTAATCAATAACTATGTTTTCCTCGGCTGGTATACAGACGAGGGTGAAGAAGTACGTGAAATCCTGCCAGGAACGACAGGAGATATCATCTTGAATGCCTATTGGACCAGCAAGCGGAATCTGACACGGGCTGTTAAAGAAATGAAGGACCCTGTCATTATCAATAATACAGATGACGGTGTTATTTATTTTGCCTATGAGCTGGGAACGATGGAAAATGTTCCTCTCTCGGATGCAATCTGGACAATTCAAAGTGTTTCCGGTTTGGCGCAACAAAAATCTGAGGAAATTAAAATTTCCATCACAGAAGAACAGGCAGAGGAAATTACCAAAGCAATTTCTAAAGCGACTGTAGATTCTTCGACTTGGACATTATCACAGAATTGGAATGATGTCGTCGAAATCAATGAAGAATGGGCGAAAGAACAAGGGCTGACCAAAGAAGAAGCCCTTGAAAAAGCGATGACCAGTTCGAATACTATTTGCATTAACGACTCCAAAGGTGGCGTAGACACGACAACTACTACGGACGGAACAACTTCTGTAAATTACAACAGCAAAAACCACACTACAGCAGAGAATACAAAAATGGATTTCAAGGCACACGCAAATGTTAATTTGGAAACAAGTGGTGTATCGAAACTGTTTGGCGGAAACGTGAAAGTGGACATTGGAGCTGAAGTAAGTAACGGTGTGGAACATAAAGACGAAACCAATACACATACGGGTACAGATACCACAACAGTAGATACTGAGGTAAAGGAAGCTACGGGTACATGGAATAAGACCACGACATCATCTTCAACACTAACGGAAAGCCAAAATGAATCAGTAAAGGAAGTGCTTTCCCAAGTTATCAGCGAGACATATGGTTACGGAAAATCTTACGGTACTGGCGGTGAGGAAGGCAAGACCGGCGGTTTCAGCTCCTCCGAGAATGAGAGCACCAGCAGTACATCTACCCTGCGTTACATAACCTCCGAGGAAAAAACCACAACAACCACCTATTCCACTGATGGAATGAGCGAGGGCTGGTACAGAATGGTAATGGCAGGTACTGTCCACGTATTTGGTGTTGTAGGATATGATGCGGGTAGCCAGTCCTTCTTCACCTATACCTATAGTGTCCTAGACGACAAGACCTATGAGTTCTTGGACTACTCTCCCGACGGTCGTTTTAATGACTATGAGAACGGTGTTTTACCCTTTGAAATTCCCTATTTTGTTTATGAATATGTAACGGGAAAGACGGCAAGCACCAAGGGCTTGACCTTTGAAACAAACTCCAAGACCAAAACGGCCAAGGTTACTGGTTTTGATAATGATACGGAGACGGATGTAATTATCCCCAGTTATATCACGGCTGGTGACACCGCCTACAGGGTAACAGGTCTATCCACCAAAGCATTTGCGGGCAAGGGTATTGAGGCAATTATCCTTAGTGACTTTATTGACGAGATTCCCGCCGGCGCATTTAAGAATTGTACAGCACTTAAGCAGATTTCTGGCGCATTCTCTGTAATCGGCGATGAAGCCTTTAATGGCTGTACCAGCTTGGAGAATTTTACAGTCTCCAATATTACTACAAGCATTGGCTTGGATGCCTTTAAGGGTGTTCCAAACGTGAAAATCAATATCCTTAGTGAAGATGCGGCAATGGAAAAGGTGGACGGCAACAAGTCTGCTGCTGTTACTCTCACGCAGAATTTGGTAAAAAATGCAGCCAAATGCGGAGCGCAGAATGTGACGATGGATATTTCTAAAGCGATGCCTGACGCGGAACTCACTATTACAGCATCCAGTATGGAAAACTTTACTCTAATTGGAGGAAAGGATGCGGTCCATAAAAATCTGCGAGTGACTTCCGATGCAGATACAACGGTTTTGAAAGAACTGACAATCCGGGAGAGCACACGGATTCCTCTGGAAATCTCCTCGAAGAATTTGACGATGGAGGTTGTAGATGTAGAGACTTCGGGATTTGCATTGCTGCTGGGTGGCTCCGATCCGGTAATTACGCTGGTAAGAGACAATAACCTTGTCTCTGCAAATCAAAAGGCGATTCTTTGCAAGACACCTAAGCTTATCTCCGAAAAAACAGACAATGTTTCCGGTAAACTCACAGTAAGCGGTAATGTATATGTGAATGGTACCAGCGTTTCCATAGAGGGATTGAGCGGAGTCTCTTGTGTAAAGTTTGACAGTGGTAAGTATGTTCTTATTACAGAGGAAGAATACGCACAGTACTTGAAAGGTACCTGTAAGGTAACATTTAATGCCAATGGCGGTTCTGTTAGTACACAGAGCAAAACTATAACATTCGGAGGAACCTATGGCACACTGCCTGTACCTACTTGGACCGGTCATAGCTTTAACGGGTGGTTTACTGCTGCAAACGGCGGTACAAAGGTCACATCTTCCACAAAAGTAACGGCGGTTTCCTCCGAACAGACCTTGTACGCACAGTGGACAGTAAATGCCTACACCGCAAACTGGAAGGGAGGCACAGGTTATGCTGTAGAAGTGAGAAGAACGGCATCTCCTTATGCGGGCGCTGCAACAGGCGTGTTGTCCAGCGGTGATGCGGTATATTATGGAGACATACTTTCTATAAGCTATACTGCTGATATTGGGTATACCTTTACCAAAAAAGGAAACACGTCCATTACGGTTAGTACCAATGTAACGTCCTCCCACATTTATGCTTCTGTGGCTGCAAATAGCTACACTTATAACGTGGTGTATAAGTCTGTAAACGGAACAGCGTTGGGCAGTACGACGGCAACCTATAAGTATGGAACAACCAATACTATTTCTGCACCTGCTAAGGTGGGTTATACCACACCTGCTGCACAGAGCGTTAAGTGGGATTCTACTTCGGCTAAGACAATCACCTTTGTATATACGCCAGTTGCGACACCGACTACCCAGCAATTAGACAGCGGTTGGTGGTGGCGGTACAGCGCCAATTCGGATGTAGGTGTGAAATATGACGTAAAGGTGGAATACAAAAATCGGACAGCAACAAGTGTAGAGGTGCGTGTTATTTGGACACAGTCTATCAATAAAGCTTCTTATGGTTACGCGCAAACAGCATATGTTAGTTTTTGGAACAATAGCCAAAAAATTGCGGATACAGGTCATATGACAGTTGTGGGATCGTCCCGCTGGCCGACAAGTTCTTACCACACAGAGAGTGTGACTACATATTCAGATTGGATAACTGTTCCGTTAACTACAACAAACGCAGTCAATATAGGTGTTGCTTGCGGATTTTGGGACAATATAACCGACGGCGGTTTTGATGGGAAAGAGATAAGAGTCCCTGCGTACTAAGAAAATAATGAACCAACAAAAAAACAGACCGCCATCGGCGGTCTGTTTTGCTTGACAAATGGGCGGGGATGGGGTAGGGTATAGGCAAGATTCATTATACTGAAAAAGGTGCGTTATCGCCCGGAAAAGGCAGGATATATGGACATTATTTTTGAGATATTTTTGGAGATCTACGGGGAGCTGATGATGCTCGTTATCCCTGAGAGCAAATGGACGAAGAAAAAGGGTGCGATCGCCCTCGTTGCTGTTTTGAACTTTGTCGGTGTAATGGCGTTCCTTCTGTGGGGTGTTGTTTTGCTGACGGAGAATAACGAACCATTGGGCTGGATTCCCATTTTCTTTGCGGTGGTACTCTCTGCGGTGCAGATTGGCGTTGGTATTTACCGCTTTATCCAGAGCTGTCGGGAGAAAAACCAATAATTGTAAGTCCCACCTGAAAGTCTCAGGTGGGATTTGGCTTTTTTTGAGAAAAGGTATTGCAAGGAAGGAGAATTAATGGTAGAATATACATTGAGGTTCTATGTGAACAAATACCGATTATCGGTAAAACAATAAAGGAGGAGCATTATGACTTCCAGCGAAAAGAAGCAATTGCAGATCACTGCCTGCAAGGTCCGTATGGGTATCATTGAATCTACCCATTCCGCCAAGGCAGGCCACCCCGGCGGCTCTCTGTCCGCAACAGAGATTTTTACTTATCTCTACTTTAAGGAAATGAACATCGACCCCAAGAACCCCAAGTGGGAGGATCGGGACCGCTTTGTTCTCAGCAAGGGTCACACCGCCCCCGGCCTCTACGCCACCCTGGCACACCGCGGCTATTTCCCCGTGGAGGACCTGAAGACCCTGCGTAAGATCGACAGCTACCTGCAGGGCCACCCCAATATGAATATGGTTCCCGGCGTGGATATGTCCACCGGCTCTCTGGGCCAGGGCATCTCTGTGGCGGTTGGTATGGCGCTGGCCGCCAAGAAGACCGGCAAGAGCAATCGCGTCTATTCTTTGCTGGGTGACGGTGAAATTCAGGAAGGTCAGGTTTGGGAGGCATGTATGGCTGCTGCCCACTACAAGCTGGATAACCTGTGCATCATTGTGGACAACAACGGCCTGCAGATCGACGGCAACATTAAGGACGTTATGAGTCCCTATCCCATTGTGGACAAGCTGGATGCCTTCGGTTTCCGTACACTGGCTATCGACGGTCACGACTTTGATGCCATCGAGGAAGCATTTAATACCGCAAAGGCAACCAAGGGTATGCCTACCGCTATCGTGATTACTTCCGTTAAGGGCAAGGGCGTTTCCTTTATGGAAAATGACGCCGGCTGGCACGGTAAGGCACCCAACGATGCAGAATACGAGCAGGCAAGGGCTGAGCTGAAAGCACAGCTGGCAGAAGTGGAGGGATAATTATGGCTGATATGAAGAAAGTTGCTACCCGTGACAGCTACGGCAATGCGCTCAAAGAGCTGGGCGCTGAGTACGAAAATCTGGTGGTTCTGGATGCTGACCTGGCAGGCGCTACCAAGACCGGTACCTTTAAGAAGGCTTTTCCTGACCGTCACTTTGACTGCGGCATCGCAGAGGCCAATATGATCTGTATGGCTGCCGGTATGTCCACCGCTGGCTTGGTGCCCTTTGCATCCAGCTTTGCAATGTTTGCTGCAGGCCGCGCTTTTGAGCAGGTCCGTAACTCCATCGGCTATCCCCATCTGAATGTGAAGATCGGCGCTACCCACGGCGGTATCTCCGTCGGTGAGGACGGCGCGTCCCACCAGTGCTGTGAGGATTTCGCGCTGATGCGCTCTATTCCCGGTATGACCGTTATCTGTCCTGCGGACGATGTAGAGGCAAAGGCGGCTGTTAAGGCTGCTTACCTGATGGACGGCCCTGTCTATCTGCGTTTTGGCAGACTGGCTGTGCCGGTGTTCCACAGCGAGGACTACAAGTTCGAAATTGGCAAGGGCGAAGTACTGAAGGAAGGCAACGACGTTGCCATCATTGCCAACGGTTTGCTGACCTATGAAGCCATCCTGGCCGGCGAAGAGCTGGAGAAGCTGGGCATCCACGCCCGCATTATCAATATGGCTACCATTAAGCCTCTGGATGAGGAGCTGGTGCTGACTGCGGCAAAGGAATGTGGCAAGGTTATTACCTGCGAGGAGCACTCCGTTATCGGCGGTTTGGGCGAAGCTGTTTGCTCCCTGCTGGCGGAAAAGTGCCCCACTTTGGTACGCCGTATCGGTGTCAACGACGAGTTCGGTCATTCCGGCCCCGCGGTTGACCTGCTGAAGCAGTTCGGCCTCTCCTGCGAGAATATTGTTGCCGTAGCCAAAGAGCTGTGCGGCAAGTAAGGAGAAAAAGATGAACTTTAAGCAGGTCGTTTGCTTGATACTGGCAGCGGTTTTGCTGCTGGGTCTGATTGCAATGGCAATCCCGATGCTGTAATATAAAAA
>JAZQUL010000112.1:0-7056 GCA_045631285.1 Faecousia sp.
AATGTTATTTATGGGAATAAGTACGACTATACGCATAACCCAGCAGATTATTGCCCGCATTCCTCTTCAGTCACCAATCGGTTTCGAAGTGCCGATTGGTGACAGCTTCCCCCCGGGGGAAGCGATGGTTGCTTCCATACCGGGAGGACTTACATTGATTTACTTGTTGTCCATTGCGACGGCAACATCCAAAGCGACCTTCATCATTTGGGTGAAAGCGGTTTGGCGCTCCTCAGCGGTGGTCTCCACGCCCTTTAAGATGTGGTCGGAAATGGTGCAGATGCAAAGACCGCGCTTGCCGTAACGGGCGGCATTCATATACAGAGCGGCGGCTTCCATTTCAAGCGCCATAACGCCCATCTTCTTCTGGTTATACAGGGTGTCGAGACCTGCAGGTACTTCCGCGTGGTCACCGTAGAATACGTCGGAGGAGTTGACATTACCAACGTGGTAGGTGGCGCCGTTGGCCTCGGCGGCCTTGACGGCCTCGCTCAGCAGCGTAAAATCTGCAATGGGGGCGAAAGTGCCGGGGAAGTGGAACTGGTGGGCAAAGTTACTGTCGGTGCAAGCGCCTTGGGCGATGACAATGTCGTAGAGGTTAATGTGGTCCTGAATAGAGCCGGCAGAGCCAACGCGGATAATGTTCTCCACGCCAAAGAAGTTAAACAGCTCGTGGGAGTAGATGCCGATGGCGGGCATACCCATACCGGAAGCCATCACGGAGACCTTAACGCCTTTATAGTAGCCGGTGTAGCCGTGAACACCGCGGACGTTGTTGACAAGAACGGGATTTTCTAAGAAATTCTCGGCAATGAACTTGCTGCGCAGCGGATCGCCGGGCATCAGCACGGTCTTGCCGAAGCCGATTTCGTTTTGTACGTTAATATGGGGAGTAGCGGGAAAATTACTCATAAAATATTCTCCTTTTGAATTAGTGGGGCGGGGGCTTGCTCCCGCCGGTCAATTTATTACATAAATTGACATCGCCGTAGGCGATTAATGCTCGAAGCGGCGGGAGCAAGCCCCCGCCCTACAATTATTTAGTAAGTTCCATCGTTTTCGAGGCCTTTGGCGATTTTTACAATGCGGGAGGTGCCGAGACGGTCTGCGCCGAGACGGATAAATTCTTCTGCATCCTCGATGGAGGAAATGCCGCCGGCGGCCTTGATCTTTACGTGGGGCGCAACGTGTTTTGCAAACAGCTCCACGTCGGCAAACGTAGCGCCTGCCTTGGAAAAGCCGGTGGAGGTCTTAATGTAGTCTGCGCCGGAATCGGACACGCACTTGCAAAGCGCAATTTTTTCTTCGTCGGTCAAGAGACAAGTTTCAATAATGACTTTCAGAATTTTACCTTCGCAGGCTTCCTTAATGGCAGCGATTTCTTCAGTGATTTCTGCCCATTTGCCGTCTTTTGCCCAGCCGATGTTGATAACCATATCTACCTCGTCAGCGCCATTGGCCACTGCGTCAGATGCCATAAAGCACTTGGCGGCGGTGGTGGCGTAGCCGTTGGGGAAGCCGATGACGGTGCAGATGGCGAGTTTGTCGCCTACATAGTCCTTTGCCTGCTTTACATAGGCGGCAGGGATGCAGACAGAAGCGGTGCTGTACTTCATACCGTCGTCGCAAATTGCCTGAATGTCTGCCCAAGTGGCGGTCTGACCCAGCAGGGTATGGTCGCATTTTTTGAGAATATCGGAAAGTTCCATAATAAAAACTCCTTTCAGTTTTTTTCATTATAGCAGAAATTTAGGAAATATGCAACTGTAGGGATGGGACGCGGACGCAGATTTTACTTGCTTTTTTTGGGGAATTTACTATAATAAGCGTATAAAGTGTAGAAAAAGAGGTGAAACTATGGGCGGAAATGCGTCTTCCTATAAAGGTTGTCTTCTTGGCCTTGCGGTGGGCGATGCCATGGGCTATACCATTAACGACCGGACTTGGCGGCAGATTTGCGAGGATTACGGTCCTAACGGACTTTTGGGCTACGATTTGGTTAACGGCTTTGCGGAAATTACCTCCTATACCCATATGGCGGCCTATGTCTGTAACGGCTTGCTGGTCGGCATTACCAAAGGCAGAACGGATTTTGCCTTGGAATATATCCGCCTTGGTCTGCGGGAATGGACCCGGAGCCAACTGTTTCACCGGGACCCGGAAAATTCCCAATGCTGGGTCTCCCGGGTAAACAATATGCGTCGGGGCAACTGTCAGGACATCCGTATGCTGGACAATCTGCGGCAGGATATTTTCGGCACTATGACCGAGCGCACAAAGTACTCTCTTGTGCCCAGCGCCCTTACTGTGCCGGTGGCGGTAGGTATGTTCTTTGACGAGCGATGGCTGACCCCACGGGGTGTGGGCGCTTTGGGCGCGGCATCTGTGGCACTGACCCATGGCGCGGCGGAGACTTTCCTTTGCGGCGCGCTGGTGGCTTATATGACTGCCGGCATTTTGCAGGATAGCCAGACGCCCCTGCGGGACCAATTTTTATATGCCACCGCTGCGGTTTCCGAGCAGTTTGGCCAGATGTACGCCTGTACGGAAACGGTGGTTGACGGTGTGCGCCGGGCGATTTCTATGGCAAAAGAGGGCATTGCCCCCCAGGAGGGGATGGAGGTGCTTCGCTGCCATACTGCGCCGGAATGTGTGGCGGGCGCAGTCTTTGCCTGCCTGAGTAATCCTGAGGATTTTGACAGCGCTATTATTACAGCAGTAAACCACTCCGGACAGAGCGCCGCTGTTGGCGCGCTTGTGGGTGCACTGATGGGCGCAAAACTGGGCGAGGAGGCGCTGCCGGAGTTCTATTTGGAGTGTTTGGAGCAGCGGGAAACCCTTGCAGCGTTGGCGGAGGATATGGCAAAAGGCAGTGTAATTCGGGGCCTTTTTGACGATGACTGGGACCAGAAATACACCCATGGTATGCCGATTTGACGAAAAATCGGGGATTTCGGGGATAAAAACGAAAATATTTCCCCTTTTCTTGCAAAATAATCCTTGCATTCTTGCTTTTTGGGTGTTATAATGCCTGTGTAAGAGTTGACGTTTTAGGAGAGAGGGGCGCACCCCTCTCTCTTTTTAGTGAAACGGAGGGATTTTCTTGAAAATCACAGAACTGGTCGCTTCCTTTGCTGAGCCGGTTGTCCGGGAAAAGGGATGCAGCCTTTGGGATGTGGAGTACGTCCGGGAAGGCTCTGAGCGCTTTTTGCGGCTGTATATCGACAAGGAGGGCGGTGTGGATATCACCGACTGTGAAAATGTCCATCGCGCCGTTGACCCCATTTTGGATGAAAAAGACCCCATCGCAGAAAGCTATCACTTTGAGGTCTGCTCCGCAGGCTTGGAGCGGGTGCTGAAAAGACCCGGAGATTTTACCCGCTTTATGGACAGCCCGGTGCTTGTAAAGCTCTACCGTCCCCGCAACGGCCTGAAGGAAATTCCCAGTGTGCTTCGGGGCTATGAGGACGGAAAGGTCACTGTCGAAGCGGGGAAAGAGACCATTACCTTTGAAAAATCGGAGGTTGCCTTGGTGCGACTCCGTGTGGAATTTTAAAATCACAAACAGAATGAGCCTCGGAAAATAAGAGGCGAAGGAGGATAAAAATGGCAAGAAATACAAAAGCCAAGAAGCAGGCCGCGCCCAAGGCAGAAATCGGCGCAGAGATTTTTGCTTCCCTGCGGGACTTGGAAAAGCTCAAGGGCATTCCGGTAGAGTATATGGTTGACCGCCTGAAGCAGGCGCTGACCAACGCATATCGGAAAGACAGCGAAGAAAACCGTGACATCCCCACGGAAAACATCCGGGTGGAGCTGAATGAGCAGGGTCTCTCTATGGAACTGCTTAAGACCGCGGTGGAAGAAGTTGAGGATGTAAATACCCAAATCCATATCGATGCTGCGCGGAATGTGAATCCCGGCGCAATGGTGGGCGATGTGATCGTACTGCCCATCGACATTCAGCGCTTCAGCCGCATCGCCGCCCAGACTGCCAAGCAGGTGGTTATTCAGGGCATCCGCGAGGCGGAGCGCGGTACCATCTACGAAAGCTATTCCTCCAAGTCTCAGGAGCTGCTGACCGGTACTGTCCTGCGGCTGGATCCCCCCACCGGTGATGTATTTGTCCGTGTGGGTGCCGGCAACGAGCAGTCCGATGCAGTGCTCCGCGCCAGCGAGCAGATCCCCGGCGAAAAGTACAAGGAAGGCCAGCTTATCCGTGTTTACGTATTGGAAGTCCGTCAGGCCGCCCGCGGTCCTATGATTCAGGTCTCCCGCACTCACCCCAATGTGGTGCGTCGCCTCTTCGAGCTGGAAACCCCTGAAATCGCTGACGGTCAGGTAGAAATCCGCAACATTGCCCGTGAGGCCGGCAGCCGCAGTAAGATTGCTGTCCGCGCTACCATAGAAAATGTGGACCCCGTTGGCGCTTGTGTCGGTCCCAGAGGCGGCCGTGTGGGCGCAGTTGTGGAAGAACTGTGCGGTGAGAAGATCGACATCGTGGTTTGGAACGAAGATCCCTGCGAGTATGTGCGCGCAGCGCTCAGCCCTGCTGATGTACTAAGCGTCACTTTGGTGCCCGGTCAGAAAGCCTGCCGCGTTATCGTGCCCGACGATCAACTCAGCCTTGCCATCGGTAAGGAAGGTCAGAACGCCCGCCTGGCCGCTCGCCTGACCAGCTACAAGATCGACATTAAGCCTGCCTCTCAGGCAGAAGAATAATAGATGTTGGGGGGAGGAGATTGCCACGTCGGCTTTGCCTCCTCGCAATGACGGAATAAAAAGGAGGTAGACTTGTGCAGAAGAAAATTCCCCAGCGGCAGTGTATGGGCTGCCGGGAGCGGAAAGCGAAAAAAGAGATGATCCGTGTGGTCCGGGGAACGGATGGCACGGTCAGCCTGGATTTCGGTGGAAAAATGAACGGTCGCGGCGCCTATATCTGTCCGGACCCGGAATGCCTCAAAAAAGCCCAGAAGGCCAAGAGTCTGGAGCGGGCGCTGGAAGTACCTATCCCGGAGGATGTGTACGCCCGGCTGCATAAGGAAATGGAGGGCGGATTTATTGGATAGAGCCTTAAATTACCTTGCGCTTGGCAAAAAAGCCCGTCTTATAGAGCTGGGTGAGGAGCCTGTGGGCGCTGTTGCCCGGGCCAATCACGCCCGCCTTGTGGTGGTGGCATCCGATGCCTCCGACCATACCTGGCGCAGAGCCAAAAGCTTTGTGGCCGGTACCGATCAGCAATGTGTCCGGGCGCCTTACAATAAGGCGGAGATGGGACTGGCTGTGGGCAGGACGGAATTGGCGCTGGCTGCCTTTACCGATGCGGCAATGGCGCTGGCATTTCTCAAGGCGCTTCCTGCGTCCGATGTATATAGCGGCCCATTGGAGAGCTTGGAAAAACGCAGCAATCGGCTGCAGCAGCGGAAAGATGAAGCCAAAGCCGCCCAGCGTAACAAACGTTTCGGCAAGAACCGTTCCCCAAAGAAGTGATTATGGAGGTGCGTATTATATATGAGTTTAGTGAAGTATCGACTGAAGGATGTGGCAACAGATTTTGATTTGTCCGTAAAGGAAGTTACGGATGCGGTTGCCAAGTTTTATGAAAGACCCAAGTCCAATACCCGTGTGCTTACTGAGGAAGAGCTGAATGTGGTATTTGACTATATTACAAAGACCCACCAAATCGAGTCCCTTGAGCAGGTCTTTGCAGTGCAGCCCAAGAAGGAAGAAAAGCCGGCAGAAAAGCCTGCGCCCAAGGCACCGGAAAAGCCTGTTTCCGGTGAGAAAAAGCCTGCTGCTCCCGCTCCCAAAGCTGAGCAGAAACCTGCGCAGAATGCAGCTCCTGCAAAGTCCCAGAAGCCTGCCGAGCCGGAGAGACGCCGGGAACGCCGCGTGGTAGATACCTCTGCGGTGCAGGTCAATACCAACCGCTTTGACGATGTGGATAATCTGGTCTCTGAGCGGGTCCAGAACTTCCAGGGCGGCAAGCAGAAGTTCGGCAAGAAGGGTCAGCAGCAGAATAAGAAGGACAATAAGTTCAAGGG
Source organism: Faecousia sp. (assembly GCA_045631285.1). Classification (GTDB taxonomy): domain Bacteria; phylum Bacillota; class Clostridia; order Oscillospirales; family Oscillospiraceae; genus Faecousia. The sequence continues at coordinate 6,042 of JAZQUL010000112.1, forward strand.
CAATAAGTCCAAGAACGAGGAGCAGGAGAAGCTGCGTAGACTGCAAATGGAGGTTGCCCGGAAAGCGCCTCTGACTGTAAAAATTCCTGACGAGATTACCGTTGGTGAGCTGGCTTCCCGGATGAAGAAGACTGCCGGTGAGGTCATCAAGTGCCTGATGAAGAACGGTGTGATGGCCGGCATCAACCAGACCATCGACTTTGATACTGCTGAATTTGTGGCTGTGGAAATGGGCTGCAAGGTGGAAAAGGAAATCACCGTCACCATCGAAGAGCGCATCATCGACGACCACGTGGACTCTGCTGATGAGCTGGAGACCCGCGCCCCCGTCGTGGTGGTTATGGGTCACGTTGACCACGGTAAAACTTCTACTTTGGATGCCATCCGTAAGACTTCTGTCACGGCCGGTGAGGCAGGCGGTATTACCCAGCACATTGGCGCTTATACCGTAGAGGCGAGTGGCCAGATGATTACCTTCTTGGATACCCCCGGTCACGCGGCATTTACCTCTATGCGCGCCCGCGGTGCCAAGAGCACTGATATTGCTATCCTTGTGGTAGCGGCTGACGATGGCAGTATGCCTCAGACTGTTGAGTGCATTAACCACGCAAAGGCTGCGGAAGTGCCTATCATCGTTGCCATCAACAAGATGGATAAGCCTACCGCAAACCCCGACAAGATTAAGGAACAGCTCACCAAGTATGACCTCATTTGCGAAGAGTGGGGCGGTGATACCATCATCGTGCCTATCTCTGCAAAGACCGGTCAGGGTCTGGACGAGCTGCTGGAAATGGTGCTGCTGACTGCTGAGGTGCAGGAGCTGAAGGCAAACCCCAACCGACGCGCCAAGGGTACAGTCATCGAGGCCCGTCTGGATAAGACCCGCGGCCCTATTGCAACTCTTTTGGTGCAAAACGGTACGCTCAATCAGGGCGATATTATCATTGCCGGTACTGCCGTTGGCCGTGTCCGTGTAATGACCAACGATAAGGGTCGCACCGTCAAGACTGCCGGT
>JAZQUL010000113.1:0-11777 GCA_045631285.1 Faecousia sp.
AACCGTCCCAGAGCGGACTGGGACGATGAGGAAGATATAAAGCCCGAGCCTGCGGCAATTGTGGTTAATCATATCGCCAATAAGCGCATCGAGCATATCAAAAACCGCCGCATTGCCGCCGAGCTTGAGGCTGAGGAAGAGGAACAAAGAGCGACCGAGCGTCACGAGCAAATTCATATTTCCGAGCTTCCTGACCAGACACCGCCGCCTGCTCCTAAGAAAGAACCCAACAGCCGGGCAAACGATATTATGCGGCAGATTGAAAGCGATGTGGAAAGCCCGGTAGCGGCTGCCGCCGGTTCCGAGGAAAGCAAGCTGGATCCGGTATCCCGGATGCCCCTTTTAGAGCTTGATAATGACCTGAACGAGGATATCGCGGAAGAGCAGCCCATCGCGCCTGTAAAGAAGGTGACGCCTGTTAAGGTTGCGCCGGCAAAGGAGAAGGTAAGCGCCAAGGATGCTGCTGCATCTGCAGCAAAGGTCGCTTCCGAAATTGCCGAGTCAGCAGAGCAAATAAAGCCCGCCTATGTATTTCCGCCTATCCACCTGCTGAAGCACGCCACCGATACTGCCGGTGACGGCATCAGCGAAATGCGGGAAAATACCCAGCGGCTCAATGAAACGCTGGCAAGCTTCCGGATTGAAGCCCATATTATTAACGTCACCCGTGGCCCCAGTGTCACCCGGTATGAGGTGGAGCTGGAAAAGGGTGTGCGGCTGAGCAAGCTGACCAATTCTGCGGTGGATATTGCGCTGAGCCTTGGTGTCAGCGGCGTCCGTATTGCCGCTGTCCCCGGCAAAATCTCCATTGTGGGTATCGAAGTGCCGAACCAGTCGGTCAATACCGTTTCTCTGCGGGAGGTCATCGAGTCCAATACCTTCAATTCCGCCAAGAGCAAATCCTCCTTTGCGGTGGGTAAAGACATCGGCGGCGCCGCCATTGTGGGCAATATCGCAAAGCTGCCCCATATGCTGATTGCAGGTACTACTGGCTCCGGTAAGTCTGTTTGTATGAACTCCATCATCATTTCGCTTCTCTATAAGGCAAGTCCCGATGAGGTTAAGCTGATTATGATTGACCCCAAGATGGTGGAGCTTGGTATCTATAACAGCATTCCCCATCTGCTCATTCCCGTAGTCAACGACCCCAAAAAGGCGGCTGGCTCGCTGCAATGGGCAGTAACGGAAATGATGCGCCGCTACAAGGCAATGAGCGATGTAGGCGTCCGTGATTTGGAGTCCTACAATAGCATCGTAGAAAAGCAGGAGGGCGGCCCTCAGAAACTGCCTCAGGTGGTCGTTATCATCGATGAGCTGGCTGACCTAATGCTGGTTGCGGCCAAAGAAGTGGAAGAATCCATCTGCCGCATCGCCCAGATGGGCCGTGCCGCCGGCATCCACCTGATTATCGCCACCCAGCGTCCCTCCGCAGAAGTCATTACCGGCCTTATGAAAGCCAATATTCCCTCCCGTATTGCCTTTGCAGTCTCGTCTGCAATGGAATCGCGCATCATTCTCGACAGCCAGGGCGCAGAAAAGCTGGTTGGCCGGGGCGATATGCTGTATTCTCCCATCGGCAGCGGCAAACCCCGCCGTGTGCAGGGCTGTTTCGTAAGCGATGGAGAAGTGGAAGCGGTTGCAACCTTCGTAAAAGAAAACTTCAACGCCACCTATGATGAAGACATTATGGATGAGATTGAAAAGAAGGCTGCCCAAACCGGCAACAGTAAATCCGCACCTGCCCCCGAACCCGAACCCACCGCAGAGGAAATGGATGGCGACGAAATGCTCCCGGCCGCGGTTGACGTGATTTTGGAAACCGGTCAGGCATCTGTCTCTATGCTCCAGCGCCGGCTGAAACTGGGCTATGCCCGGGCAGCCCGCATCGTGGACGAGATGGAGGAGCGGGGCATTGTTGGCCCGTTCAGCGGCAGTAAACCCCGTACCATCCTCATCACAAAAGAGCAATGGGAAGCTATGCGCGCCGGCGGCAACGCCCAAATGGGCTTTGACGATATGGAGAGCGAAGAGGAATTTGAGGAGGACGAGGATTCTCTCATTTAACGGTATTTAGCCGCTTGCGGCTGGATATAAATATGCATCGCATCCGTTTTTCGGAGCGACAGCAAGGAGGAATATCATGAAAAACAAAAAAATCGAACGAATGGTGGGTATCTCGCTACTGATTGCAGTTATGTTTGTACTGCAATTTCTGGCATCGGTATTTCCTATCAAAATTGGCCCGGTGTCTCTGTCGCTGGTGCTGATCCCCATTGTACTGGGCGCCGCAACCTACGGTGTGGCAGCAGGCGGTATCTTGGGCGGCGCATTTGGTGTAATGACTTACATCTTCTGTGTCAACGGTATGGATGGCGGCGGACATATGGTCTTTCAGGCAAGCCCTATCCTGTGCTTTATTGTTGTGATGGCGAAGGGTATCCTTTGCGGTCTGGCTTCCGGCGCGGTTTACCGCCTCCTGCATAAGAAAAACGGTTATGCCGCTATGCTCTGCGCCGCAATTATCTGCCCGGTGGTCAATACCGGTGTATTCCTTATCGGTATGTTCCTGTTCTTTATGGACGTGCTGAAGGTATGGGCAGGTGGCAGTGATGTGGTGGGTTACGTTCTTTCCGGGCTGATTCTGCTGAATTTCCTGCCGGAATTGGGTATTAACATTGTCTTTAGTCCTGCCGGGCAGCGAATCCTGCGCGCCATTAAGAAAAACTAAACAGCATTTCGAGAGCCGACAGTTAAGCTGTCGGCTCTTTTTCTATGCATAATTAATATCGGTACACATAATCTTAACCGGGAGGGATACTTATGATATGTGCTTGGCAACCGATGATGAATATATTGCCACCGCAGCTCAGAGGTGACGTGGATCGCTTTGGCCGGGACAAGCTGCAGGAACTGCGGCTCAGGCTCGGTATGCAGCCGGAAATGGTAATGCAAGATGGCATTAAATACCTGCCCGGTATCGTAAATCAGGAGACGCTCCAATTCGTGGTCAATGCCGCCTGCCGCTATTCCCCGTGGACAGCCACCACAGCCGCAGACGGTTACATAACCGCAAAGGGCGGGCATCGTATCGGACTGTGCGGTGAGGTTACGGTAAAAGGCGGCGCGATGGCAGATGTAAACCGTGTAACATCTCTATGCATCCGGGTAGCCCGGGATTTTCCCGGTATTGCCGGTAACGCGCCAAAGACCGGCTCCTTATTGATCATCGGCAAACCGGGAAGCGGAAAAACGACACTCCTTCGTGACCTTATCCGAATGCGCTCCGACAGCGGAAAGGGGAGTGTGGCTGTGGTGGACGAGCGGGGGGAGCTATTTCCTTCCTATCAGGGAAACGCCTGCTTTTTGCCCGGGCGGCGAACGGACATCTTATCTGGCTGTCCCAAGCGGCAGGGAATTGAACTGCTTCTGCGCGCAATGGGGCCGGAAACCATTGCGGTGGACGAAATCACCGCAGAGGATGACTGCCGGGGGCTGCTGCACGCCCTTTGGTGCGGTGTGGACCTGCTGGCCACCGCCCACGCAGGGAGTGTTTCCGAATTTATGAAGCGTCCCGTATACAAGCCCCTCATCGACAGTCGGATTTTCACGACGGTTCTTGTGATGCAGCCGGACAAGGGGTGGAAGGAGGAGAAGCTGCCGATATGACGTGGAAAATGATCGGCGCGATACTCGTGGTCGCAGGCTGCGGCGGGTTTGGCTTTCTGATTGCTGCCGGTGTTAAAAGGGAAGAGCGATACTTACGGGAACTTTTGGAGGCATTGGAGTTTATGACCTCGGAACTAAAATACCGTATGACTTCTCTGCCTGAACTGATAAACCGGGCAGCCAGCCATACCTCCGGCGCGCTGCGGCAGGTGTTTTCTGCCCTTGACCGGGAACTGACCACCCAAATCGCGCCCAATGCGGAAGCCTGTCTCCGGGCCGCACTGGAAAAAACAGAGGGCATTCCGGTCTTAACCGGGCGTGTACTGCGTATGTTAGGGAGGAGTCTGGGAAAGTTTGACCTTGCCGGGCAAATTTCCGGAATTAATTTTGTAAAGGATGCGTGCAGGGAGAATCTGGAGCGGCTGTCAAAGGACAAGAAAGAACGCCTTCACAGTTACAGGACACTGGGTGTCTGCGCCGGAATCGCCCTTGCGATTTTACTGCTGTAATATGGATATTGACTTAATTTTTAAAATCGCCGCCATTGGCATTATCGTTTCTGTACTCAATCAGGTTTTGACCCGCTCAGGACGGGACGAGCAGGCCACAATGACCACCCTCGCAGGCCTTGTGGTGGTGCTGATGATGGTGGCGCAGGAGATTGCGGAACTGTTTGACCTGGTCAAAACCCTATTTCATTTCTGATGGAACTGTACTTAAAAGCGATTGCCGGGGCGCTGATTGCCCTGCTTCTATGCCTGACCATAGGCAGCCGCGGAAAAGAGATAAGCCTCTTACTGTCGCTTTTGGTGTGCGCTATGGTTGTGGCTGTTGGGATGTCCTACCTTGGTTCGGTTATTAAATTTTTTACCCGCCTGCAGGATTTGATTGGTCTGGATAACAATCTGCTCAGTATCCTGCTGAAAGCTGTGGGCGTGGGACTGATTGGGGAAATTGCAGGGATGATTTGCAGCGACAGCGGACAGGCCGCCCTTGGAAAAGGGGTGCAAATACTGACCGCCGCTGTCATCCTATGGATTGCGCTGCCGCTGTACACGCAAATTCTGGATATTATTGAGGAACTACTAAAGGGCGTATGAGGAAATTCGTTATTTTACTTACAATCCTGTTTTTCGTGACTGTCCCGGTTTCTGCGATGGAATTTACTGCCCCGGAGGTACCGGAAATCGGGGAAGATGTAATGCCGCCGTCCTATGATAGCTTTGGTGAGGGGCTTTGGTATGTAATACGAACAGCCCTTAGCGCTCTGCAGCCCAGCTTTGCAACCGCCTGCGGCACCTGCCTTTCCATCATCGCAGTCATTTTGCTCTCGGGATTGGTGCGCGGAATCTCAAGCGGACAAGACAGTACCATACGACTTGTGGAGACATTAATGATTACCTGTCTGTTTCTGCAAAATTCCAGAAGCTTTTTTCTGCTGAGCCGGGACGTAATTTATGAGATAAGCAATTATGGGAAGCTGCTGCTTCCGGTTATGGCCGCATCTTTGGCCGCCCAAGGCGGTGTTACAGGCGCCGCAGGGATTTACGGTGGAACGCTGCTGTTTGATTCGGTGCTGACCTCTGCCATCACCAAGCTGCTGATTCCAATGGTCTACATCTTTATCGCCCTGGCAGTTGCCGCTGGAAGCTTTGACAGTGATGGTCTAAAGGAGGGAAAAGGCTTTGTGAAATGGCTGATGACCTGGGTTCTCAAAATCATTCTCTACGTCTTTACCGGCTATATTGCGATCACCGGTGTCGTAAGCGGAACGGCAGATGCGGCAGCCGTTAAGGCAGCAAAAATTGCCATATCCGGCTTTGTACCGGTGGTTGGCGGTATCATATCCGACGCATCGGAAACCATTCTGGTCAGCGCAGGCGTAATGAAGAACACAGTGGGCATCTACGGGCTTTTGGCGGTGACCGCCGTCTGGATTGGTCCGTTCTTACAGATTGGACTTCAGTATGTCCTTTTGAAGCTCACTGCGGCCACAGGAACCGTCATTGCCGGAAAAAGCGGGTCATCGCTGCTGAAGGATTTATGCAGCGCTATGGGCTTTCTGCTGGCTATGACCGGGGCAGTCTGCCTGATGCTCCTTATCAGTATTGTCTGCTTTATGAAGGGGGTAAGCTAATGGAGGGACTTTCATCCTATATTCTCTCCGTGGTTGCTTCTGCCATCATTTGCAGCGGACTTCGGGCGCTCTTTGGCGGCAAAGGCAGTACCGGGGCGCTGCTGCAAACCCTTTGCGGCATATATATGGCGTTTGTGCTGGTTTCTCCGCTGAAGGATATTGATTTTTCCATCTATACGGACTATTTTTCGGGCTTTATGGAGGAGGCGCAGACAGCAGTAGGGGAGGGGGAAAATTTGGCGCTGCAAGAGCTTACGAAACGCATAAAGGAGGAAACGGAAGCATATATCTTAGACAAAGCGGTCAGCTTAGGCGCTGATGTCTCCGTTGAGGTCTCCCTTACCGGAAGCACACCGCCCACACCCAGCCGAATAACCGTAAAGGGGGCGGTATCTCCGTATGTGAAAAAGGTGCTGAGTCGTTACATTGAGGAACAGTTAGGGATACCAGAGGAGGCGCAAACTTGGATGCAAAGCGCAGCTTAATAAAAATCGGGGAGGCACTTAAGAAATACCGGTACGCCTGCATTGTGGTGGTTGTGGGCATTTTACTGATGTTACTGCCCATAGGCGGCAAAAGTACACCGGTAGAGGAAAACAGGGAACAGACAAAGGAAACACTTTCCATTGAGGAACGTTTAGGAGACATTTTGGGACAAATCCGTGGCGCAGGCCGTGTGCAGGTAATGCTTACGGTAGCAAGTGGAGAGGAAACCATCTATCAATCCGACCAAAACGTCTCCACGGACGGAAACGGCAGTACCAGCCAAAAGGATACGGTAACCGTTACAGACAAGGACCGGGGACAGGGCGGTCTTATTACCCAGGTAAATCCGCCCAAGTACCAAGGGGCGTTGATTGTCTGTCAGGGCGCAGACGATGCGGCCGTGCGCCTTGCAATCGCGGAAGCTGTTTCCGGTCTTACGGGCTTGGGAACAGACAAAATTACAATTGCAAAAATGAAATAAGAGGAGGAAATGCGTATGAAAATCTGGAAGAAAAACCTAATCGCTGCGGCAGTACTGTTGGCGGTCTGCGGTGGCATTTACGTAAATTGGCTTTATGGTGAGGATCAAGCGGTTGCTGACCTTACAGACACCCTTGATAGCGATAAGCTGCTCAGTTCCGACCTCGTTATGGGCGATGGAACGCCGGAGAGCGATACTACGCTGACAAATTACTTTGCAGCCGTCCGTCTCTCCCGTCAGCAGGCCCGTGACAGCGCGGTAAGCCTTTTACAGGAGGCAATGGCTTACGGAGATGATGTGGAAGCCGCCCAAACCAGCCAGCAATTGGAGAAAATTGTACAAACTGCCCTCTGCGAAGCCCAGATTGAGAGTCTTGTGATTGCCAAGGGCTACGCAGATTGCGTTGCCTATATCAGCGACGGTGGCATCTCGGTGGCAGTGGCATCGCCGGAGGGGGGCATCCAGCAGAGTGATGTGGCTGTTATTACGGACATCATTTTGTCTCAGTCTGCATTTACGATGCAGGACATTCGTGTGGTAGAGGTTCCTTAATATACGCTCCCACAGCGGATTTTCCGTTGTGGGGGCTTCTTTTTATGAAGAAAACAGTTGTAATTTTTGAAATTAAGTGGTAGAATAGTAAAAAGAATTATGAAACCAACAATTTAGGAGGATACCGCTATGGCAGATACCAAGCAGTATATTGAACAGACTCAGGATAACGGCACCGTGATGATTTCCGAGGATGTAATCGCAACCATCGTTTCTCAGGCAATTTCGGAGGTTGACGGCGTCATCGGCCTCAGCGCCAAGCCCGGCGCAGATATTGCTGAAATCATCGGCAAGAAGAACTGGGGCAAGGGTATGAAAATCACCATCAGTGATAATAAGCTTACTGTGGACTGCAATGTTGTGATCGGCTACGGTCAGAATGTGGTCACTGTTGCTTCTGCCGCCCAGGAAGCTGTCAGCAACGCGCTGGAATCTATGGCAAATGTGAAGGTCAGCGCAGTTAACATCAACGTCTGCGGCATTATCCGTCAGTGAGGTAGAAAATGACAAGAGGCGATGCCAGAGAACTGGCAGTACATTTGATCTACGCCCGGGAATTTACCGGGGAAACCCCTGAGGAACTGATTCGCATACGTCTGGATAAGGCATATTATGAAGGTCTCTCCGAGGATAATGCGCTCTACGCCGACCGTCCCGGCAAGGGTCTGCGGACATATATCGATACGGTAGTTGCCGGTGTAGCCGGGGAAGTAGACGCCCTGAACGAATACATCTCCAAGTACGCCATCGGTTGGGATGTTTCCCGCATTTCCAGACTTGCCCGGGCCGTAATGCAGCTGGCCATTTATGAAGTACTGCATATGGAAGACGTACCTACCGGTGTTGCCATCTCCGAAGCAGTACGTATTGCAAAAAAGTATGACGGTGACGATACCGGTGCCTTTGTCAACGGCATTTTGGGTTCGTTCGCCAGAGGATTAAATACTGAGGTATAACCATGGGTGTCATCGGTTTTGATACCAGCAATTACACTACATCAATCGCATATTTTGACGGTGTTAAAGGTGAAAATGTGTCCCAGCTTCTTCCGGTTAAGGAGGGAGAATTGGGTCTTCGCCAAAGCGATGCCGTGTTTCACCATACGAAAAGCCTGCCGGACTTGTCTGACAGGCTGTTTTCGCATTTGGAAAACAGGAAATTCTCAGCCATTGGTGTCAGCACACGCCCGCGGGCGGTCGAGGGCAGCTATATGCCCTGCTTTATGGTGGGTTATTCTCACGGGGCGGTACTTGCCGATGCATTCGGCGTGCCGCTCTTTACCTGCTCCCATCAGCAAGGCCACGTAGCCGCTGCCCTTTGGAGCGCAGGACGTATGGATTTAATGGACACGCCCCACCTTGCGTGGCACTTATCCGGCGGTACAACGGAGCTTCTGCTTGTCACACCTGACGGCAAAAATGTTGACTGTCAGGTTATCGGCGGTACAACAGATATTTCTGCCGGGCAGCTAATCGACCGCACCGGTGTAATGCTTAAACTTCCTTTTCCTGCCGGTAAAGGCTTGGATTTACTCAGCCAAAATGCGGAAAAAACCGACTTTTTCCGGGTAAAATGTCAGGATATGTTTTTTTCACTTTCCGGTGTACAAAATAAGGTGCAGCAGTATTTCTCAGCGGGCAGTGCGCCTGCGGATACCGCTGCCTACGCGCTTCGCAGTGTGATTTCTGCGGTGGTCCAGGCCACCCGGCAGGCGCAAAAGGTCTATCCCGGGCTACCTGTGGTATTCTCCGGCGGTGTCGCGTCCAACAGTTTACTGCGGAGCGAAACCGCAGACCTTCACCCGGTATTTGCCGAACCGCGGTTCTCTACCGACAACGCCATGGGCGTTGCGATTTTGACCTGCCGCCATATGGAGGAGACCTTATGAGCCGCCAAGTAATTTCTGTTGGGCAGATTAATGAATACCTCCGCACAGTTATGGATCGGGACCCTAATCTTGCTTCTCTTGCCATCCGGGGCGAAATCAGTAACTACAAGGTCTATCCCTCCGGACATCATTACTTTACTTTGAAGGATGAGTCCGGGGCGCTGAAATGCGTGATGTTCCGCGGCAGCGCTGTTACACTAAAATTCCGCCCGGAAAACGGTATGAAAGTGGTGGCAATGGGCCGCATTACCGTCTTTCCCCGGGATGGCGCTTACCAGCTTTACTGTACCGGGATGATCCCGGACGGGGTAGGGGACCTGTATATTGCCTTTGAACAGTTAAAAAAGAAATTGCAGGAGCAGGGACTGTTTGACCCAGCCCATAAGAAACCCATCCCCAAGTATCCCGGCTGTATCTGTATCATTACCAGCGAAGCCGGCGCAGCCGTACACGATATGCTTCGGGTTCTGAACAAACGCTATCCCTTGACGCGGGTGCGGCTGATGCCGGTCCGCGTGCAGGGCGCAGAAGCCCCCGAAGAAATTGCCTCTGCCATCCGCTATGCCAACTACTACCAGCTTGGCGACCTTTTGATCGTGGGACGGGGCGGCGGCTCTATGGAAGACCTTTGGGCTTTTAACGACGAACGGGTGGCAAGAGCCATCTATGATTCTGCTATTCCGGTAATTTCCGCTGTTGGCCACGAGCCGGACGTAACCATATCCGATTTTGTTGCTGACCTGCGGGCAGCAACACCCTCTAACGGCGCTGAATTAGCCGTGCCGGACAGGGAAGCGCTGCAGCAAAATTTAGACAGTATGCTGTCCTCAATGCAAAGTGTGATGGTGAAGCGCCTTCTTTCCGCCCGACGGCATTGGCAAATGCTTGCAGACAGCAACGCGATGAAAGGGCCTGAGGCGGCAATTACTGTCCGTCGAAACAATTTACAGCACCTTTCCCAGAGATTAATTGCATCGCAGGACCGCATTATAAGCAGAAAACGGATGCAGTTTTCTGCCTATACCGCCAAATTGGACGCACTCAGCCCCCTGAAGGTGCTGTCACGGGGCTATGCAATTACGCAAAAAGAAGACGGAGCCGTTCTTCGTTCCGTCGCAAATACCAAAGCAGGTGACCGCCTGTCCATCACTTTGTCTGATGGCAAGGTTTCCGCCCTCGTTGAGGATACAAAGGAGAATGAAAATGGCTAAATTAAGCTTTGAAGAAAATATGACCCGCTTAGAGCAAATTGTCCGCACCTTGGAGCGTGGCGATGCACCGCTGGAAGAGTCCTTAAAGCTCTTCCAGGAGGGCACACAGCTTGTTGCAAGCTGCGGAAAGCAGCTGGACGAGGCCGAGCTTGCTGTGAAGAAAATCGTCCCCGGCGCGGACGGAACGCCTACTGAGGAGGGCTTCCAATATGCAGAATAACCGTACCGCGGAATATACCGCTTTTATCGAGAACTACTTGCAGGAAAGCTGCGTAAATTACCCAAAAGTACCCCAAAAGACTCTGATCGACTCTATGCGCTACAGCCTGTTGGCAGGAGGTAAACGGCTTCGGCCTATTTTTGTGCTGGACTTCTGCCGTATGTGCGGCGGGGATTGGCAAACGGCAGCGCCCTTTGCTGCCGCACTGGAAATGATCCATACATACAGCTTAATTCACGATGATTTGCCCTGTATGGATAATGACGACCTTCGTCGTGGAAAGCCCACCAATCACAAGGTCTATGGCGAGGCGATGGCAGTTCTTGCAGGCGACGCGCTGCTGACGGAAGCCTTTACGATGGTGGCTTCTGCGCCTTACTGCGCGGAGACTCGTATCCGTGCCGTACAAGTCCTTGCGGAGTACGCCGGCGCGCTGGGTATGGTTGGCGGGCAGGTGTTGGATATTCAGAGCGAAAGCCGGGAATGTACCGAGCAGGAGGTGCTGAATATTCAGGAGCGAAAGACCGGTGCGCTCATCAAAGCCGCCTGCGTCCTTGGCGTTCTTGCCGGCGGTGGCACTGAGGAGCAACTTATTTGGGCAGGAAAATTTGCCCGTCACTTGGGACTTGCCTTCCAAATTCGGGACGATATTTTGGATGTGATCGGCACAAAAGAGGAAATGGGTAAATCTGTCGGCACCGATGCCGGCAAAAATACCTTTGTGAGCCTTCACGGTGTTGAGATGTGCGAAGGAATGGTCAAATCACAAACCGCTGCAGCTATGGATTGCCTGTACTTTTTCCCTGATAATAGCTATATGCTTTCCCTCGCCAAAGAGCTGGCAGACCGCACTAACTGATTTCCCAGGAAATATGTAACGCAGACCCAATCGGGTCTTCGTTTTGCTACATATCGATAGCCGGGTTCATATAGTATACATTCTTTTTGTTGAGCTTCTCCCGAAGTAGTTCCATTGCCTCACCGAAACGCTGGAAATGGACAATTTCCCGTTCACGCAGGAATTTGATCACATTGTTTACATCCGGGTCATCGGACAGGCGGAGGATATTATCATAGGTGACACGAGCCTTCTGCTCAGCACCCATATCCTCGGTCAGGTCTGCGATGGGGTCGCC
>JAZQUL010000114.1:0-1869 GCA_045631285.1 Faecousia sp.
CACTCTGTCCCCACCCAGAACCAGACTATCAAGGCAAGCAGCCATATAGTCCTGCGAATTGTAGCAGGGGACGGTAACGGTTAAAAGCTTCATAATATTTCTCCTTTTCTGAAGGTGGGTACATTATACCTCCCTTTACCAAAAAATGCAAGCGATTTGCGATTGCTCTTTTGTAGGGGGCGGCGCCTCGACGCCCCGAAAGAAAACCGGTGCTTGCTGTACCGATTTTGTTCTATAATGGCAACCCATCAATTTTGACCGTGTAGTTTGATTTTCTTATGCTCCCGGATGCCCTGAATGTAGCAGCGGTGGCACATAGCGATATAAGCATCATTGCCGCCAAGTAAGACTTGGTCGCCCTCGGTGACGATGTAGCCGTCGATAATACGGGCGTTGACGGTGGCCTTTGCGCCACAGTCACAGATAGTCTTGATTTCCTGAATGGCATCGGCCACTTCCATCAGCCGCCGCGAGCCGGGGAATAGCTTGGTCTGGAAATCTGTCCGCAGACCGAAGCACATAACGGGGATGTTATAATCGTTAACGATGGCGCGAAGCTGGTCGATTTGCGCTACCGTCATAAACTGACATTCATCTAAAATAATTACATCGCAGCGACCGGCTTTGTTGGCGGCAAAAAAGGCGTACACATCCATATCCGCAGGGATGACTTGGGCAGCCGCCTGCAGACCAATGCGGCTTTTTACCACATCCTCACCGTCCCGTGTATCTGCGCCGGGCTTGATGAGCCACACGCTTAGGTCGTTTTCTTCATAATTATACTTGGTAATCAGCGCCTGGGCGGTCTTGCTGGAGCCCATTGCGCCGTACTTAAAATAAAGCTTTGCCATCGGGGAAATCCTCCTCTTTCTCTCTGCCTCTTATTATACAAAAAGGTGTCCCGTTAAGCAAGTAAAAAAACAGCATTTATGGTCTGTCAAAGAACCTATTTGTAGGGGCCGGCGCCAATACGGCCCGCTGAATACCACCGCACTTGTCATCCTGAGCGAGGCAAAGCCGAGTCGAAGGATCTTCGCATTATGGTTTTGCATAGTAGTCTTTCAGTGCATAGATTCTTCGACTACGGGCTATCGCCCTCCACTCAGAATGACAAGTACGGCAGATAATTGACGATTTTATGCTGTCATTGCGAGGAGGCCAAAGGCCGACGTGGCAATCTCCTGGTACAATCCCTCATCCCTACAGCTTGTATTTTTACATACAAAAAATCCCCGCTCCAATCGGAACGGGGATTTGTAGCTTCTTAACCTGTGAATTACAGCAGGGTGGAGAAGTGCTTGATGGTGCGGACCATCTGAGAAACGTAGGAGTTCTCGTTGTCGTACCAGGAAACGACCTGAACCTGAGTCATACCGCCGGGCAGCTTGTTGACCATGGTCTGGGTAGCATCGAACAGAGAACCGAATGTCATGCCGATGATGTCGGAGGAGACGATCTCGTCCTCGGTGTAGCCGTAGGACTCGGTGGTAGCAGCCTTCATAGCAGCGTTGATCTCTTCCTTGGTGACTTCCTTAGCAACAACAGCGTTCAGGATGGTGGTGGAGCCGGTGGGAGTGGGGATACGCTGTGCAGCGCCGATCAGCTTGCCGTTCAGCTCGGGGATAACCAGGCCGATTGCCTTAGCAGCACCGGTGGAGTTGGGAACGATGTTGATAGCGCCAGCGCGGCTGCGGCGCAGGTCGCCCTTTCTCTGAGGACCGTCCAGAATCATCTGGTCGCCGGTGTAAGCGTGGATGGTGCACATAATGCCGGACTCGATGGGAGCCAGGTCGTTCAGAGCCTTAGCCATGGGAGCCAGGCAGTTGGTGGTGCAGGAAGCAGCGGAGATGATGTGGTCTTCCTTGGTCA
>JAZQUL010000115.1:0-11944 GCA_045631285.1 Faecousia sp.
ACCTCCACATGCGTGGAGCCGTCTGCTGCGATGGTAGGCGTTTCGTGAAGCAACTCACGCATACCGGCATATGTTCCGGTGTTCAGCGGCACCTTAGAACCTGTCAATCCTTCATACTGAACGGAATCGTAGAAGGAATAGTTGTCGTTATCTACATTTTGGAAATAGATATCTACCGTATAAGTCACTTCAGTGGGTTCATAAATGACCGTGTATAACTCGTTGCCGGTAAATACTTTATTAATCGTCAGGCTGTCCTGGCGCACACCTTCATAATGCGGCAGATAGCCTTGCACATAGGGGAAGGTAGCGGTAACGGACTGCGCTACATCGAGAGGCACCTCTGCCACAAAGGAGTTCGCAGCTTGGGTGCCGTTTGCAAACAGGTACTGCACCGTTACATAGCAGACGTTGCTGTCCCCTTCAGCCAGGGGCATCACTCTGCCGGAGCCAACAGACCGCATCAGAGAACGAGACTCCGTCTGCGTTTCCTCCTCTTCAGGGTGCACATAGTTGTCGTAGTCAAAGTTTGTGTCTACGGTGACGGTGACCGGCTCACCCGTTGCTGTTTTGGAGCCGGAGCGAGTGACACAGCGAAGCTGTGCTGAATCTCCGGTGTCCAGCGCGCTCGCAAGCAGTGTATAGGAAACGGGAAGAGAGGCGGTGTTTGCGCCCATAATCTCTGCCCACTCGTCACCCACAAGAATCTGCCACTGATAGCTTGCACTACCCGCCAGTGTGGTGCGGCAGGTCAAATTCAGCGTATCGTACAGACCGATCTCGGCGGAGGTAATGGGATTTCCGTCCTTGTCGAAAACAAAGTTTCTTCCGCTGTTATCGACAATGAGCGAGTCGGCAGCCCATTCCTGCCAGCCTTCCTCCTGATATACGTCTGTATAATTTATGAATACCCAACAGGATTCCTGCATTGCCTCTGGCAGTTCATAACCCGGTGCGGCGTCGACCTTATACCACAGGGCGTTGTTTTCCGCATCGAAATAATAATTTCGGACGGTCAAAATGAGAGCTGATGAAAAGACGTGGCTTTCCGGCACCCCATAACTCTCGGCAACCTCATCGTGATATATCCAATTGCTTTCATCGTTCCAGTCAACGTCGTAATCAAAGACGGACGGATCGGAAAAAACGAGGAAGTTCACATAGTAATCAAGATTAAAATGCGCTGTATTACCGATTACAGCGCCATAATTAACATGCTCGCTTGTGCTTGTTTCGCTACCTACGGCAGAAATACCACCGGGCGGAAGCATACTCAAAACAGTTGCAAAGCAAAGAATGAGTGCTAAAATTCTTTTTGTCATATCTTATTAGTCCTCCTTTGCCGCGATCGAGCCCCAAGCGGCCTCAGGATTTTCAAAGCCACCTGACTGTACCACAGTGGCACGGAGTTTTATAGAAATACCCGTCATTGCTTCCATTTCGCTTTTGGTGATTTGGTCACTGACCGTGATTTTACCGTTTTCGGCAATAATATCTGCCGCAACAAGCTCCGAATTAGGTGCCAATGCACGGTAGTATATGTATGCGCCGTTAGCGGTTTTTAAAAAAGCCCAACCTTCTGCAACACGCCACTGCATAGCAGTTTTGCCATTTAACAAAAGCGAGAATGTCCTATTATCAGCAGTTGTCCATTTTTTGGGGGTGATCTCTGCAAACACGTAGGTTGCCGATTCGCTGCCCGAGAAGGACACTGTTGCTTTTTTTGTTAATTCAACGCCGGGGATGATCATAAGCTTGTTTCCATCATAGAAGTCGCCTTCTTCAGTGAGTGTTAAATCGCCGAATTTGATCACCCTCGCGGAATCTTGACTGTAATCGGAAACTGTATATTTGGCGTACAAGCCTCCGCACAAGTGAAAGGAAAATAGTGTTAAGCAAAGCAGAACAGCGGCCAAACAGATGGGGATATTGATTTTTGCTTTACGGTGTCTAACCATAGTTCTGCTTCACCTCTTTTCTATGATTCTCTTTCCTTCTTCAAACGCGCAATTTCTTCAAGAATTTTCTGTTTTTCTTCGTCGTCTTTTTTCTTCTCATTTTTGCGGGGAATTTCTATCAGAAGAATTGCTATAGCGATAATGCCAATTGTGCCAATCGGTGTTTTAATGAGGTTTACGATGCTGCCCACATAAGGCACACGAAACAGCACTTTGCCTTTGATGGCAGACAGGCTGATCGGATCGTCCGGAGTGTTATTGGCATCTCCTTGTGTAATGACCGCATCGCCATCTATGGAGATAATTCTGTGAACCACAAGGGAACTTTTCGATTGATATACAACGATATCTTTCTCTCTATATGCTTCAAGTTCCTTTACAACGATCAAATCGCCTTTGGACATTTCCGGTTCCATACTGCCCGACAAAACAACCGCTGCGCCGTACCCGAAAGGCATAGGAAGTGAATTGCCCATAAGGCGATTGGCATTGGTAAGATACACATTTATGCCCAGGACTGCTCCGCAGAGAATGATCAGGATAATTCGTATTGTTTTTTTAGAGATAACTTTCCATTTGCTAATTTTTTTCAACTGTTTCCGCCTCCGAATGATCACGCTGTTCTTTTTTCCAGAAAACAATAAGGAACAACAGCGTAGCACAAGATCCTATGGCAAGCGCAATCCACACGCCAAGGATTGTATTATCACCTGTTTGCGGTGGTGTGATACCACTATCATCACCGGGATTCTTGCTTTCGGTTGCCGTAGTCTTTATTTCGATGGTGAATGTAATATCCATATCGGTAGCAAGATTGCCTAATATGGTATCCAGCATATCATTGCCACTTTCAAAAGGCCAAACCCACTCCAAAACATAGTAGGTGTACTTTCCGGCACCCAGTGTGGCAGCATCCGCTGCTGCATCTAACGCAGGGACATCGGCGTACGTATCCTTGCTGCCAGTCACCCATTTGCCATCATATCGATTCAGTCTGGCAGTAATGGGAATATGAATATCCCCGGGGGTTATGTAGGCATCGATCTCGACGTTATAGTCCAGTGCAACGTTTCCTGTATTCTTCAATTTGAAGGTGTAGGCGTTTTGCGAGCCGGGAGCGATCAGCTTATCACCATCGTCACTGCTTATAGTAATGAATTGCTCACCGTTTTCGTAGGAAACGCGGAATATTTCTACCTGCGTATTGGTAGCCCAGACAGTTTTGCCGTCGCTTGCCTCAAAGCCGGGTCTTTTTGGTGGCTGTGTAGGCTCTGCAGGCTTTGTGGGTTCTGTGCCGCTGGGTTCTGTGGGTGGGTCAGTAGCATCGCCCGGGTTTTGACCTGTAGTAGGTGCTTGGGTTTCTTCCGTGCCGCCATCCGGGGGGATCAGAGGGATCGATCCGCTGTCATCTGTTAAAAAATTACTCAGTCTGTCTGCAATAATAATCGTTGTGGCAATTACAAATAAAAAAAGAAGGAGAACCAGCAGCCAAAGCCACCTTGATTTTTTCTTTTTCTCTTCCTTTTTCGCTTCCTCTTTCGTTTCTTTGTTCAATTTTTCTTCCATCGGACGTCTGACCCTCCTTTCCTAAGGGATATCCTTTCCGGACTTATCAATAGACAAACAGTTTTTGCCTATTGATAAATACAGAAAACGATCCGCCCAAGTCCCGCCACGAGAGGCTTGGGCGGATCCGTCATTCTAAATAAGTATAATTGCTATAAATTAGTCGATCTGAGAAACAGTGATCTCAATGGTAGCACTGGTCGTTAAGCTGACGCCAGGTACGGTCGCGCCAGTTGCAGCAATCTGACCCAGGAAAGTGTCAGCCTTATTGTTGGCACTATCACCAAATTCCCAAGACCAGGACAGTGTGTAGGTGCCGAAGGTAGTAGTAAGGTTAGTATTGGCGGGATAGTTACCTTCGATACCATTCAGATAAGCCTCAATATCCGCCATGGTGCCACTTTCGACCTCGGTGCCTCCCTTCTTCAGAGAGAACACGATGGGATAATAATCTTTGGCAAGATTGAATTCGTCGGCAGTATCATTACCAGTGGTGTAATCCAGATAGTTGCCAGCGGGCAGAAGGACATCCTGAACGTTGCTAATATTGAAGTCAATGTTCACAGCTACTTCGGGAGTGCCGGTGATGGAGAATGTCAAACCGTCAGCCTTGGCGGTTCCGGGGGCAACAACATCGTCAGAACCAGAGGAAACGACGGTGAAAGCAATGTCGTCGCCATTCTTGTCTTTCTCAATTACGCCATCATTATCGTACTTGGTCTCAAACAGAGAGCCAGTTGCAGTAACAGATACGCCCCACTTGGCAACGCGCGCAGTGTCTTCCACATCAGCGGTGGTTACGTACTTTGCGAAAGTGCCGGAGATGGCACAGGTGGACAGGAGAACTGCTACCAAAAGACCGGAAGCAAGTCTCATCATTGTGTTTTTCTTCATAGTAGAAAAACTCCTTTCGTTGTTGGCTTTTCAGCCGTTTTTAAATTCTTCCCCTCCCGGGAAAGATAGCGTACCGGGCATTCGTTGGAATGTCCTTTTCCGCAGAGAATGCCGCGGCATTATATATCATCCCCGGACGTGGCTTCCGAAGGAAGAATATACTTAATCTTCATTGGCACTGTTATCACCAGTACCGATAGATGCCTTTTCCTTTTCTGCTTTTTCAGCTCTCAAAGCCTCAAGCTCGGCAAGGAGTGCATCGGTATCTTGCTTGTTATTCTTTTCGTAAATACGGCGACGAATAATATCGTAACCGACAAGAAGAATGATAGGAAGCACGACACAGATAATAAGTCCCGCTGTAGACTGCATGAACATTGCAATGTGTCCCGCGCCGGCAATACGCGTTTTATAAATGCCCACCAGGTTTTCGGCGGGAACGAGCTTTTTATCCTCGGTGTTGTTGTTATCACCGCGGGTACGGAAGAAAATCTCACCGTTTTCCTCAACGATCTCAATAACACGGTGGGTAACAATGCTTGTCCCGTTACCTGCGGGATCGAAGAAGGAAATAATATCGTTTACTTTAATATCCTTGGCTTCTGCTGTATGGCAAATAATCAGATCGCCGCTTTCAATTTCTGGATACATAGAATCGGTCAGTACGATTAGCGGTAGTGTGCCTCCGATACTTGGCACTTCGTCCTCGTTGATAAAGCTCTTAGCAATCAGTGTGATATTAATAATTAAAATGGGAATCAAGATTACGCATAATATGGTTCCAATGATTGTTAATATCTTGTGTATTGTCGAAGTCTTTTCCTTAGTCATTGTCGGGTACCTCTTTCTTTTTGAAATATTGCTCAATGGAGCGATAGACTACGCGAAAAACGTGTTCTGAGTAACTATCTTCGTTGGGCATCTGGTCGCTGTGAACTTTCACCGCAAAGCTTAGCATTACATCTAATACGTGATTAAGTATCATCCATACATCGGCCTCATCAATAAAGACCTCGCTGAACTTTTCAACAAGTGGTCGATACCGTTGCTTGTGCTTGTCGGCGGAATATTTTGTGAAATACGGTGAATAATAGTATCGCATAAAAGCAAGGCATTTTTCTTTGTTGTCAATTAAGAATTTCCAAATTGCATCAAAGAACACTCTGCATCGCAACTCGTATTCCAATTCTCGCATATATATTACTGGTAGATGCTGCATTAACTTGGCAAATAGTTCTTCGTCCAGTTTTTCGAAGACCTTTACAAACAAATCCTCTTTGTCCGCAAAATCTCTGTAAATGTACGCTTCGTTAATGCCGGTTCCGCTGACAATGGCTTTGGTTGTGGTCTTATCAAACCCATTTTCAGCAATGATCTTAATGGTGTTTTCAATTAGTCTGTTGCGGACATTTTGATGCTTCAAGATCACAACCCTTCCTTTCAAAAAAATAAGTGTTTACTAATTTTTTTGGATAAAAAAGGCCAACTACCTCTTGGTTGTCCAAGTGCAACAAATCTTCAATACGGACGAACGAGGTCGCTGGCCTCACGAAGATTCGCAGAGTTATTCGATCCAAGAGGGTATACCCCGCGAATTTAACTAATTCTACCACAAAATCATTGAAAACACAAGGGGTTTCACAAAAAATTCGATTTTGTTTACTTCTTACAGTATGTACCTGTCTAACAGGCATAAATTTGCATAGGCATTATCTGCTTTGTCGATTTGCCGAGCCATAGACTGTCGCCATTTAAGCTGTGCATCATCTGCAAATAATAAAAGAGGGGCAAAAGCCCCTCTTTTATTGTTGGTACGGGCGACAGGACTTGAGTTAATCAAGGTCCCGCTGCGTCTAGCCGCAGCGGGCAACGCTCGTCCGCGTTGCATTTAGATGGGTTCAAGTCCCGTCTTTCCTCAATAAATAATAAGAGGGAGGCAGAAGCCTCCCTCTTATTATTGGTACGGGCGACAGGACTTGAACCTGCACGGTTGCCCATTGGAACCTAAGGGTGATGTCACCATAGGGAAGAAATATAAAATCCCCCGGAGTGAGCAATTTCTGCTCACTCCGAGATGTGGTTTGGCGCTGATGTGGAGGAGACCCGCCGAGAGTTTGTCAAGCGGAATATGACCCCAGCACCGATAAGGAAGTTAAGTATGAAAATAAAAGAAAAAAGTGCCGCAAGCTGCGACACTTTTTTGTGACCGGAACAATAATGAACAGACAGATAAAACGGTCAGTTCATTAAATGTTTATTCTACTTTCTTCCTTCCGCGCTGATTTCAACCCCGATAACTATAATTCGGTCGTTTTTGGTGCTTCCGTAACAAGTAGATAATGTAATAAGTTGTTGCCCGTATTGAGGTGTAATACCCGTATCATACAAAGCGCGGGAATTTATCTCTTCTACTTTGTTTCTGTAATCGCTTTCATCCACAGCTTCAATGAAATGATACCACGCATCGTTGTTTTTCACCTTCACTACAGCAAAAACATCGTATAGCTTCAATCCTTGCTTTGTTTCTAATTCAATAGTGGGATGCTCGGTACAATAGGATTTGTTGCGATACTTTATTATATCGGCGAACATCGTTCCGTTTTTCATATTATGTCCGTAAATAATAAGGTTGTCGCTATCTAATGTGTTATTTTCTTGCAAAAACGGAACACCTGCAGCGCTGTATTTTCCATCAAAATTTTTCTTTAGATATTTGTGCGGCTCCGATGGTGTGTGCATAAATGGGTAATCAATGTTCGTACCGGGCACGCAGATCCAGCCGAGACAATCGCTGTTTTTGTCAAACAGCGGTGTCAAGTTTCGGGTGAAGATTGGTTTAGGAGATGGTTCCAAATTCGGGTTTGTTTCATCAGGCACCTCGCTGTCTGTCGCCTCCGTGGTTGGTTGAACAATATTCGCCAATTCCTCAAACGCATCAATCTGCGCATTGCTTTGTGCAATTGTGCTTATAATCATACAGCAAGAAACAACCAAGAGGGCAGATGTTAATATGATTAATGTTGGGAATATCTTTTTGCGCATTTTCATCCTCCTTCCCTACAATTGGTGTCTGACAGCAAAATGCATATCTGGAATTTGTGCTCTTTTGTTCTGTTTTTTTACAACGGAAAGCACACAATTCTCCGCGGTAGAGGAATAAGGGCGGTAGCGGATTTATGACCGTTACCGCCCTTATTTATGCCGTCATTTTAAGGCGCAGTAGTAATATTGCCGTTCGCATCTACGGATACTTTCCAACTGCTTATTACGGCATTATACGGTTTGCTTTGTATTGCTTCTGCAAACACCTCTATCACCTGCAGATATCCGTTTTCATCCTTTTCCAAGTTAATTGGAGATGATAAGAGTGAAGTTGTTTGTTTTGTAGGACTAACAGGTGTTTTGTAATAGTAAGTGTTGTTTGCCCCCTGTATCCAACCTGCGGCCATATTAATTTCGGGCATTGCGGATGATTTCGCAACTATGTTGCCGTCAGCATCAACCCAATAGGATACCAATCTGACCCGTAGATATGCATCAATATTGCCGGTGTTTTGGACTTGGATACTTGTTTTTTGTGTGCCGTCAAATTTCTCGACTACTTTACAGGAGACATTTGCGGGGGTAAATTCGTTATCCTTATATTCTGTTTGCATGAACATATAGGCGAGAACCGTTCCACAAAGGAGCAGGGATATCGCAAGCGAAGCAATCAGCAAAACAGGAAGTATCCTGTGTTTTTTCATTCTGATTACCCCCTTTGGTTCTTCTCAAGCTGGCTGTTTCCGTTAAGCCATTGGTTTGTTTTGGAACTGCCGCCAAATGTTATTATTGTTCCGTCAACATTCTGGTGGTTAACGCTTTGTGCGGAATCATCATATCGCCAAGACCAACCGTTTTGCTGCGTGACGGTGTAGGGGGCGATGGGCAAATCACGGATGGTAGCAGCGCCATTACCGGTGATGGTGACGTAAATCACAAAGGTGGGATCATCGGCTTTTTTGATTTCATAGACGTACACCTGGCCCGCCTCGGCGTTTTCACGCTTGATAGTCAAAGGAGCCACACCAAGCTCAAACTTGGCATAATAGGTGGTATACGCCCAACCGTCATTGGGCTTTTTCAGGATCAGCATAGGATCTGTTGTACACAAATTTTTGCACGCGGCATCTGAATACCAACCCACAAACCGATATCCCTTGGAGGGGGTCGCCGTACAGGAGGCACCAGTATCCGAATTAACCTTAACATAGGTGGATTCCGGGCTGACCGTACCGCAGCCATTAGGTCCTACTACCTTAAAGTCTAGACGAACAGACTGTTCTGTATAGTACACGTAGATAATGTTCTTCGTGATATCACTTGGACCGTCTTTTACAATGGTACAGGTAGTAGAGGATGCGTATACATATCCCGAGATATTAGGCAACTGTGCCGGTGCCTGCGCAACCGAACCATACATAGCCCCGGTAAATACATCAGGCGCGTGAATTGTGTTTCCGTTATCCTTATTGAGGTATACAACCTTATAGGGATACTTAATGCGGTCATACTTTATCTGGATCGAAAGACCTTCTTTTGTAATGGCGCCTTTTACCTGATCCCACGAGGTGACGGTTTCCGTGGTAGTACCGTTATTGATGATAGCTTCTTTGAAAACGTAACCATCGGTAGACAAATCAACTGGCCACGAGGGTACAATAGGAGTGCCTGTGTCACCTACACCGCCATTGTTGGAGTGAGCATTGTATAAGGTGGGATCATTCTTGTCCTGTACGACATGCTCGACATACCAGACACCGCTGGACACTGATTTTTTATAGTAGAAATACAGATGGTTGTCATCGGGATTTGCACTAAGGACAAGGGTTTTCTGATATGCATCGGGAACATGGTCTTTGTATGCTGTAACATCGGCAAAAGACTTGAAGGTTTCCGTTACCATTGCATACAAACTATCCCTAACTATAGGGGCAGTCATTTCTGCATTGCCGTTATCGGCATCCAAATAGTGCACGGTGTACTGCTTGGTTGCCGCCTTTGTATACACAAACGTGTATGTAATGCCGTCCAATGCATTTTCGGTACGCAATTCAATTGAGTGGCTGACGACATTGGGGAAATATCCCTGCCGATACCCGGCATATAACTCGTTGCCGACCTTGGCTTTGACGGTCAACGAGTGACCGGCCAGAGAAGAACCGATGGTAGGCTCGGCAATATCATTTCCTAACGCATCTTTATAATAAATGGTATAAGGGACGAGAACTTCAGAACTCCACTTGGCATAGATGACAGTGTCACTTACAACCGGGTGATGTTCAAAGTCCCACATCAGCTCCACACCGTCGTCCTCATAAAACCAGCCTAAGAACTTATAAAGACCGTTATCGGGGGTGGGCGGAATTTTATTGTCGTTACCGCTGAAAACGATCGTGCCGTGGAGCACGCTAAGGGATTCCTTCTTGCTGTCGCCCTCGTAGATAACCGAATCCTCTGGGCCGTAAACACCGTCCTCGTTTTTCTGCAGTACAATGCGGACCTCGTGGAACTTTGGCTCCCATTTGGCGTACAACGCCAAGTTGCCTGCGGGCATGGTCATCGCCGTCAGATCGGCAGGACGGGTACATTGCGGATTCAAATACCAGCCTTTGAACTCGTGGGAACCCTCTTCCACATTGCCGGGGGGAGGCGGATTGGTATAATCGGCAAAAGTGTTCAATGGTTGTTCATACAGCAAGGTTTCCGTTCTAACAACATCGTTACCGCTGTAAAATTCGAGAACATTGTCGGCTTTACGGTCGTAATAGAACTTGGCACCATTAAATGAGACACCTGTCTTGGTAGATTTGCTGGCGTTGAATACAAAGCCTGAAATTTCAACAAATTCCTCCTCGGAAACTGTCAGGTTGCTCGTGTACTTAACTTCAGATGTAAACAATGGAATGGTGTAGTTGCCATCTAAATCCTGTCCCCAATACTGTGCTACTTGTGTGCTACCGTTGGATGTTTTGGCATAGTATGTTCGATTTTCCTGTGGCATAACATCCAAGAAAGAAGTCCACGGACTGCCACCGTCTGTAGATCTACTCCACAAGAAGGTGTTTGCCTTACATATGGTTTGAAATCTGTCACGGATGTCGGAACCCCATTTGTCGGTAATTGTGGCGAGGGTAGCGCCGTTGTAGCCGGTTGCCTTAAAGGTCAAGGTGCGTGTTGTGCGATCAAAATATACATTCAGTACGGAACTGCCGTCTCGCTCTGCCGTAATCGTTTCCTGCAGACCTTCTTTTGTGGATAATGTCCACAAGTTGGCACTATAATCCTTAAAAGTGGGATAACCGCAGGTGGCAGCAGTGTGGGTATGCTCCGTGCAGTCATAGCAGGTGCCCGCATGAGTGTGTACTTCTTTTGTGCAGGTTAAGGTGTAACACGTACCGGTATAGTCAGTATGTGTGTGTTCATCTTCACTGCAACTGAGGCATGTATCCAAATGATCATGAGCAGATACAGAACACAGGCGTTTATTAGCACTTACAGAAGTAACATTGCCAGTGCTGGGGTCTGACAAACCGGTGAATCGAACACCATACAAATTGTTATTATAGTTGTTGTTAGAATTATTAGAAGTCACATTTCCCAAGTAGTACCAATTATTATCTACATAAAAAAACAGATGGTAATTCTTGTTTGCTTGCTTATACTTGTATACTCTACCCTCTTGCAGAGTGACCTTTGATTGTATGGCGTCAAAAGCGTTTTTTTGAGCATTGGTTGCAGTATTATAATTAAAGGGAGTCATACTAGTGCTGGTGTAGCAGGCAGTCGTGTGATGGCTAGAGTTGCCACAATTATAACAATTAGTATTATGCGTATGGGGATCAATTTTACAAGTCAGCGTATAACAAGCCGCCGTATGGGAATGCTCTGTTTTTCCGCAGTTGACCGTACATCCTGTGCCATGGGTATGCTCTTGGAGGCCGCAAACATATCCGCCAGCCAAACTATAGGTCAGCTCCAAGCCGGGTTTGACATGCAATTCTTTCGTTTGTAGATACGAATACCCATCATCATTGGGATTTTGTCCCCAAAAAACCACATTGACTTGGGTCGTGTTATTTTCCTTCCACAGTGCTACATATGCCAAGTTCTTGGCCGGCACGGTGGCATAGACGGTATCCGCGATGCCGTCGCCGCCGGTATCCGGCACATCATCGTCATCGCTGTCTACCTTGTATTCATCCCAGCCCACAAAGGAATAGCCGGGACGGGTTGGGGCAGACAAATGGCTCTTTAGGTCAGCACCATAGCGCGCATAAACAGAATAAATACCGTAACCACCCATCAGATACACGCGGGTCATAAAATAAATACGGTCGTAATAAACCTCCACATGCGTGGAGCCGTCTGCTGCGATGGTAGGCGTTTCGTGAAGCAACTCACGCATACCGGCATATGTTCCGGTGTTCAGCGGCACCTTAGAACCTGTCAATCCTTCATACTGAACGGAATCGTAGAAGGAATAG
>JAZQUL010000116.1:0-3029 GCA_045631285.1 Faecousia sp.
GGATTTTGGCAGGTGTTTTGAAAAGGAAACCGAGCAGATTATTAAGCAAGCGGTTCCCACACCCCCAACCGTGCAGCTGGTGGTAGGAGACGGTCTTTCCTCCGCTGCTATCACCGCCAATGCGATGGACTGCCTGCAGGCCATCCGGGATGGATTGAAGCTGCGGGGCATTGACACCGGCAAAGCCCTCTTCGTCCGCTACTGCCGGGTAGGTGCCGGAGATGCGGTGGGCGATGTCACCGGCTGCAAAGTGGTGTGCGTTCTGGTAGGTGAGCGGCCGGGACTTGTTACCGACAAGAGTATGTCTGCCTATATCACCTACAAGCCCCACACCGGTGTCAGCGAGTCTGCCCGGACGGTTGTCTCCAATATCCACGACGGCGGCACACCGGCGGCAGAGGCAGGTGCCCACGTGGCGGAACTTATCGGCAAGATATTGAAGCGAAAAGTTTCCGGTGTGGGACTGCACTTGGAGGAAACCCTATGATTCCCGTAAAAGTGCTTTCTGTGCGGTATTTAGCCAATGCTGCCCCGTCCCTTTGCAAAGCCTTGGGCGCGCCGGAAAACTGTCCGTCTTTGGGACTTATCACCACAGACAGCGACGATGCCACCTATATTGCTTTGGATGAGGCCACAAAAGCCGCCGCCGTGCAGGTTTGCTACAGCCGCAGCTTTTACGCGGGCGCGGCAAACGCCTCCACGCCTAATGCGGGCGAGGTCATCGGCATTTTGGCAGGGCCGACCCCCGGCGCAGTGCGAAGCGGTATGGAAGCAGCGCTGGCAGCGCTTCAGCGCATCGGCTTTGAAGCGGCGGGGGAAGTACCGTTCCTCTCCCATACGGTCAGCCGTACCGGCGCATTTCTATCGAAGGAAGCAGGCGTGCCGGAGGGAACAGCCATCGCTTATCTCATCGCGCCGCCGCTGGAGAGTATGTATGCCCTGGACGCAGCAATGAAGGCGGCAGATGTGAAGCTGCAAAAGCTCTACGCGCCCCCCAGCGAAACAAATTTTGGCGGCGGTCTGCTCAGCGGCAGTCAATCTGCCTGCGAAGCGGCCTGCGCTGCATTTGCCCAAGCGGTGGCGGAAGTAGCGGCAAACCCGAAAGGAGTATAAATGGAACTGGATAAGGATTTAAAAGCGCGGCAGGAGGCAAGAGACCTTGCCCGACAGGCAGAAATTGCCCAAAAGCTGCTGACACGGATGAGCCAGGAACAGCTTGATAAAATCGTGCAGGCCATTGCGGATGCTTTTTATAAGCACAGCGGGGAGCTTGCGGATATGGCAGTCCGGGAGACCGGCTTCGGCAACACCGAGGATAAGACCCGGAAAAATGAATTTGCCTCCCGCAGAGTTTGGGAGGCAGTACGGGATATGAAGACCGTGGGTGTATTAAATAGGCATCCTCAGGAAAAACTATGGGAAATCGGTGTTCCGGTTGGCGTGATTGCCGCCATTATCCCCAGCACAAACCCCACCTCCACGGTCTGCTATAAGGCGATGATTGCCCTGAAGGCAGGCAACAGTATCGTCTTTTCCCCCCACCCCAAGGCGCTTTTCTGTACCCTGCGGGCGGCAGAAATTGTCCGGCAGGCGGCAGAAAAGGCAGGCGCGCCCAAGGGCAGTATCGGCTGTCTGGGTATCGCTTCTATGGCTGGCTGTCAGGAATTGATGACTGCCCCCCAAGTGCGGCTCATTCTGGCTACCGGCGGTCCGGGAATGGTGCGGGCGGCCTATTCCTCCGGAAAACCTGCCATCGGTGTGGGCGCGGGCAACGGCCCGGCTTATATTCACCATACTGCCGATGTAAAACACGCCCTTTCCTGCATTTTGCAGTCCAAAACTTTCGATAACGGCACAGTCTGCGCCTCTGAGCAGAGCATTATCGTGGAAAAGGATATGGAAAAGCAGGTCAAAACCGAAGCCGCCGCAATGGGTTTCTACTTTATGAACACGGAGGAAGCGGGCCGCCTTGCAAAGCACCTGTTCCGCCCGGATGGGTCATTAAATCCTGAAATCGTGGGCAGAAAAGCCACAGAATTGGCAGAAAAAGCAGGTTTTTCCGTGCCAAACAGTACGAAAATTTTGGTAGCAAGGGAGCAGGAGGCAGGCCCGACCCGTCCCTATTCTATGGAAAAACTGTGCCCGGTGCTGGCATTTTTCGTAATGGACAGCGAGGACGCGGTGCTGGAAAAGGCCATTGAGGTGCTGACCCACGAGGGCAGCGGCCACACCTTTGCCATCCACGCGACAGATGAAAAGGTGGTAGAAAAATTTGCGCTCCAAATCCCTGTCTCCCGCTTTCTGGTCAACACCCCGGCGGCACTTGGCGGCATTGGGCAGACCACCGGCCTGTTCCCGGCCCTTACCCTTGGCTGTGGCGCAGTTGGCGGCAGCAGCTCGTCCAATAACATCTCCCCCCTGGACCTTATCAATATCCGTCGGGTAGCCTGGGACAAGGAGAATAAGGAAAAAACAACCGTAGTCACCGCAGATGAGACCTTGGTGGAGCTTTTGGCGGCAAAAATACTGGAACGATTGAAATAAGGAATAAGAAAGGAAGCACGTTATGAACACAAATTCTCTGGGTATGATTGAAACAAAAGGCCTGATCGGCGCTATTGAAGCGGCAGACGCCATGGTAAAATCCGCAAACGTTCAGCTTGTTGGCAAGGAGCAGGTAGGCGGCGGTTTGGTTACCGTGATGGTGCGGGGCGACGTAGGCGCAGTCAAGGCCGCCACTGATGCCGGCGCGGCAGCCGCAGAAAAGGTAGGCGAATTGGTTTCTGTCCACGTCATTGCCCGCCCCCACACCGAGGTAGATGCCATCCTCCCCCACGGCAGACTGAGCAGCACCCCCGCCAGCGGTAACGGCAAATAATGCTTTATACAGCCCAAAATGCCCGGGATAATATCCGAAATAAGGACGGAAAACGGGTCTTTTACTTGGGAAAAGGGGACAGTTTAACTTCCGAAGCGAGAGATTATTTGCAGCGGGAGCGGATTGAAATTCTCCCCGGTGAAAAGGCAAG
>JAZQUL010000117.1:0-7513 GCA_045631285.1 Faecousia sp.
TCGGTGCATATAGCCGCTTTCATCCCGTCCCGATTCCCCGTCATCCAGGTCTGAAAAGGTCATCTGCACCCCCGCATCCGGGGTCAGTAAGTACTTGCCGTCAATGGCATATAAATAGCTTATTTCATTCATAGCTTCCCTTCTTTGCTTTTTTGATGTCGTAGGGGCGACCATCGGTCGTCCGTGCCGTACCACCGACACCGCAACATTGCGGACGGGCAATGCCCGCCCCTACAATTTCTTTCGATGGCGCCTCGTAGGGGCGACCATCGGTCGTCCGTGCCGCACCACCGACACCGCAACATTGCGGACGGGCAATGCCCGCCCCTACAATTTCTTTCGATGGCGTGCAATTGTCAATTCCTGCCGCCTGCCATGGCCATTTTCCGATAGTACCGCTCGCTGGCCCGGGCAATGGTCTCGTCTCCGATGCGGATACCCAGTACCGCCTCCAAAATCTCCCTTTGGATGCCCACAGAGGCTTCCAGACCCGTCAGCAGGGCGTTTGTATGGTCGTCCATTACGAGGGCCACCGCCTCAGAAATGGTGGCAAGGGGCGCTTCGATATTCGTGCCGTGCTTCTGGTCGCCCACCATAGCTAAAAAGGGCTTATTTGCCGGCAGCACCGCGCCCTGGGCCAAAAAGGGAATTTTGGGCGATAAGAAGCTGGGCAGCGAAAGACCAAAGCTCTTGCCGCCAATGCCGGGCACCCAGTCGGGGATTTTAAAGGACAGCTTATTAAAGATAGACGATAAGTTGTTGCCCGCTGTGGTCATCACCGCCATCAGGGTATTAAAAATACCGATGATGATATTGGCGGTGACTTTAAAGCCGCTGCCTAAGGGGTCCAGCAGCATTTTGGAAAACCAAAGCGCCACACCGCCCCAAACCGCGCTGATACCGCTCCACACCCGGCTGGATACAGAGCCAACGCCGGAAAAGGCCTTTGCCACATTGGCGAGAATGCCTACAAAAGACCCCATCTGGTCTCCTGCGGCTTTGAAGGCGCTATTGGCCAGTCCCAGCCACAGCGCCATGGACAAATCTCCTCTTAGAAGCGCCTGCACCGCGCCCACACCGGTGAGGATATCCCCCAAACCCCGGAGAATGCCGCCTGCGCTCCAGTCGGTAAATTCTTTTAGTTTTTCTGCCACGGTCGTACCGAAATTGCCCACCGCGCCATTTAAGGTGGCGGCAATTTTATTTACGATCTGCTCCATACCGGTAATTTCTTCCCGTTGGGTCTCGGTGATGACCGTACCGGTCTGCCAAGTGCCCAATTTTTGGAGCTTATCGAAGCCGGCCAGGGTCTTTCTGGTATCCCGGTGGACAGTCTGCACCGTGTTGGTAATCTTGCCCAGCACCCGGTTCAGCGCCAAGCCCACCGCCGCGATGGCGGTGGCCAGCGCCTTTGTATTGTCAATAACATCCTCCATCGGGATGACATCAAATTCAATGACTTGTTTCACATTTCCACCTGCCTTTATCAATTGACAATTGATAATTGACAGTTGACAGTTATGGTGTCCGCAATACGGACAAAATTTAAATCATTGCGTAGCAATACAATAATTGTCCATTGTCAATTGTCCATTATCAATTTGTATTCGTTAACAGCCGCAGAAGCCTCTCTTTTTCTTCAGTTTCCTCCCGGGAATACTTGGGCTTCAGTTCCACCGTCTCCCGGTTTTCCCGGAAATACCGCTGCTCCCAATCGGTGAGCTTCTCTCCCCGAAGACGCTTCTGCCGCAGAGAAACGAGAAAGGAAAGCTGTCCCTCCCCGATGGCGTGGAAATAAGAAAGGAAGGTCCACCAATGGATAAATGCCTTTTCCCGAATTTCACAGCCCGCCACCCGGTTCACTTCCCCGATGATAATTTGGCTGTCCTGCTCCCAGTCCAAAAGCTTGGGGCTGTTTCCCCCCTCCCTTTTCCCGCAGGTGATAAAATCGGCGAGATAGGCCATCGCCTCGCCCCGGTGCTGCGGGGGAATTTCTCCCTCATAAAAGAGGGAGAGGGCAATCTGCCATTTCAGCACGTCCGCCAGATTTGGGTCGCCAAAATAGGAGAAAATGTTGAGAATTTCCCGGAAATCGCACCGGATTTTATATTCCCGACCGCCGATTATTGCGGTTTTGGGGAGATACCAGCTACTTTCCATCTCCGGCATCCTTCATAAGACTTTTGGCGCAATCCTCTGCGCCCCGGGTGAGAATGGGCATCAGGGCGTCGATGAAATTTTCAAAGACGGTTTTGCCCGTAGCGGTGGGGGCAAGGAGATTGACACCGGCAAATATCTTCTCCATATCGTTGCCGGGGAACACCTCGGAAAGAAGCGCCTTTACCTGCCTGTCCGTTTGTGTCAGCAGCTGTGGAACGTCCGCGCCCGCCATATTTTTCTGAATTTCCGGCAGCTTTTCCGCTGCAGCCTGTAGTCTTGCGTAGAGATTGGGGTCACCGGGGTGAAAGCACAGCTTTTCGCCGCCGTTGACCCGAAAAACCCGCACACCGCTGTCAAATTGAAGCTTCTCCATAGCTTCTCCTTAGGCGATGGTAAAGGCCTTGGTGCCGGGATGGAAAGTACCCTTTACCTTATTGCCGGTAAAGTGGAGCGTAAAGGGAATCTGATAGCCGCTTGTGTCGCCGCCGTAGCCGGTGACCTCAATGTAGCACTCCTCCCGCACCGCAGGATAGCTGCCGTCCTGCTGCATATCCCAGAGTTTTACCTCCACCACATCGGTTTTCAGGTCCTCCAAAATGAGACCGTCATCAATGATTTCCTGCAGCCGCGTATACAGGCCAGTCCCCGGCTCTGCGTAGTAGGTATCCACCACCGCGGACTTTTCATAGCCGGAAATGGTGATGGACTGCTTGCCGAGAATGTTGGTTCTGCGCTCCACCTTGGCGTTCATTTCCGCCTTATATTCCTCCAAATCTTTGCCCAACCGCTCATAAAGGCTGGCCTCGTCCGCCTTGGCGGTATTTAAAAAATGGGCAAAATACTTTCTTTCAATTTTCGCCATTTGCATCCTCCTCATAGATTTTCACAAATTCTGCCGTAAGGGTCACGGCATAAAGACCGCCGTTTCCCCGGGCCTTATCAAAATGTCCTTTTTCCGCTTTCAGCCGTTCCTGGCCGGGCGCGTCGCCAAATTGGGGGGCTTTGCCCTGAGCGCTCATCTGCCCCAGCCACTTTTGGAACGCCAAAAGCCAGGCGGCATCCTCCGCCCGTTCACCGGCAGAACGGTAAAGGATAAATTTCAGCCGGCAATGGATTTTGGTATTGCCCAGCACATCGGTATGGCGGGCAACCTCCTCCACGCCCTGGGGAAAAAGCCCCTGCTGTCCCCCATCGCACCGGTCGATATACAGGAGCTTCCCCGCCTCCCAATTTGGGTAAGTCAGCAAAAACTGCCTTAGTTTTTCCAATTCCGTAATCTTCTCCACCTCCATTCTTCCTTTCCACTTGCCTCTCCCTCTGGGAGAGGTGTCTGCACGAACGTGCAAACGGAGAGGGCCCTCTCAGTCAGCTTCGCTGACAGCTCTCCCAAAGGGAGAGCCAAGTCATTTGCTCCCCGCTTCCCAATGGCAAATCCTGCCATCGAGAAAATAGGGCTTGGCGTAGGTGACGGTGGGGGCATTTCCCAGTTCCTCCCAGACCACCTTGTTCTTTCCCACGCCTTCCACCACCCGGTCGCCTGCCATCACCTGCCGGTCACCGGGTACAATCAGCAGAAACTCCCATTTTAAGAACGTACCGTAATTGTCCCGTGCCAAAACGGCCTTTTTCTCCAAATAACAGTCCCGGTACAGATAGCGGTGGATTTCCTCCCCTTCCTTTCGGTATAGGGTAACCGTCTGGTTGCACAGGGGATACTCCATCACACCGTCACCCCCCGGTACAGGTCTAAGTACACCGAAGCCTTATTTAGCAGCTCCCGGGAGAGGGACTTGGATGCAGACTCCCTGTAGGAAGGGCTCATCTGCCCCATCCGCACCTGGGAAAGCCCCGGCTTTCGGTCACCGAAGCTGTAAATCACCTCTGCCATAGCGCACAGCGCTAACTTTTCCGACAGCTCCCCGGGGGATTCCACGCGGTAAATACGCTTCATTTTGGAAAGCGCTGCCTCCGCCCGGGCCGCCACAGCGGAAAACGCGCTTTCCGGAATGGCGATGCCGAAGTATTCATTTATATAAAAATCGTAGCTAAGCATTGGCAGCGCCTCCCATTTAGGCGATGGCGATGCCGTGGAGTACTGCCGCCTTCAGGGTGTTTTTCAGGGCAACGCCTGCCACCAGCTCCACCTCACCGGTCTTGACCGCACCGGGCGCAGACAAATCGGGCATATAGGACTGGATAACGCCGGTGCCGGTGGGAGAAATGCCGTGGAAGCCGTCCAGACCCAGGGAAACGGCATAAATCGCGGTCTTGCCGTCCTTGGTCTCCACCACGTCGCACATCTTTTCCCCGTCAAAATACTGACCCAAATCCACCATAGGCACGCCTGCGTAGGTCTCCACGGTGCGGCCGAAATCGTCGGTCTTTCGCTCATAGTAACCGGCGCGGCGGGCGATAGCGCGGAGCTTTACCAGCATTGCCCGGTTCATCAGGAGCATAGAGGGACTCCCGTCCAGGACGCTGAGGAAGCCGTCCATCTCATCGAGAAACGCGTTGTAGTTGTTGTCCAGCTCCTCGGAGGTCTTGAGAGAAACCTGAGAGGTAATATCGTTTGCCGTGCCGGAAATCAGCTTCTTAAGGCCGTCAAATGTGCCGCCCACATAGCCTTCTTCCGCGCCCACAGAGCCGTTGATGACTAAGTTGTGGAAAAAGTTTGCGGTTGCCTTAATCTTCTGTTCTGCCTGGAACGCCAGCTCATCGGCAGCGCCGGCGGTGTTCTGCAGCACACGGTCCATCTGGAAAGAACCGCCCATAATGATGGCGCCGGTGGTCTTTTTCTCTTTCTTGGCCTCGCCGGGGGTGTACTCACCGCCTACGGTACGGACCGATGCGGTGGAGGGGGACTTGAGCTGGATGTAGCCGTAGGTCAGGGTGCTGCCGCCTGTGCCGGGAGAGATGGCGTTGTCAAATACCATATTGTCCAGCAGCAAGCTGCTGCGGCGGAACATATCCACCACCTGCTGATCTACCTTGTCGGCCATACCGACCTTTGCTTCCATAAGTGTAATTGCCATTTGTTTTTACTTCCTTTCCTTCATAAAACGTTGTTTCAGTGCGCCTGCAAGGGTCGCAGGCTCTTCTTCCTGACGCGGTACAGCCGCGCCTGTGCCCCGGGCGAAAAGGGGCGGTGTTTCCTTGCTTTCAAAGAGATAGGGGGCTTCTTCCCGCAGCTTTTCCACGGCTTCTGTAAGTGCATTTTCGTCACCGTTCTGGAGGTTCTCCGTATCCAGCAGGGCGCAGATGGCTTTCTGGTTTCTGCCTCGCGCCTCCCGGATGGCGTTCTCCAAACGGTGGGAAAATGTAAGCTGCCGCAGCGCCGTTTCGTGGCTTTCACGCTGCTGCCGGAGTGTCTCCTCCCAGGTCTCTTTTTCCGCCAGCAGGGACGCCGCTTCGCCCTTGACACGCTGGATGTCCCTGCCGTTTTCTGCCATAATGGCATCGATGACCTCCTTGGAAAGTGGCATCTCCCCCACCGACAGACCTTGTAAAAATTCTCGCTTCATTGTTTTTGCTCCTTTCTTCTACGCTTTTTAACGATGGTCGCTTCATCGAACTTCGTAATGCTTAATGCGTAATGCTTAATGCGTAATGATTTTGTGTCCGATTTAAAATCCGTCTGCGTAGCAGACACCATAATTATGCATTATGCATTTTGCATTCTGCATTAAACTGTCATATACCTTCTGCGTATCTCCGCTCTCTCCGCCTCCGTCGCAAAGGGCATATTAAACCGCCAGCCCAGCGCCACCTCCGGGGCGATAAGACCGGCTTTCACCATCTCCATATACCCCTCCCAGGTCTTGTCCTCGTCAAAAAGCACGCCGTTGCCCCAATCAAAGGTCACACCCGTGTCCACCTTGGGCAGACCGTACATTTCCGCAAGCACCGCGCACAGCCCAGCGGTCTCCTTCACCGCCTTTTCCCAAACCTGCTGACAGGCAATGACCAGCAAATTGAAATCTGCGGCGCTGGAGGTAATCTCCGTGGCAGTACGGTCTTCGACTTGGGCATCGCTGAGCATTCCCCGGCGCAGGCCGATGATGCTCTCCACATTCCGCAGATATTCCTGCTTCCGGGCGAGGAAGGACTCCTCCCGTAATTTGGGAGAATAGACCGTAATGCCCACCTCCTCAGGACTTTCATCCAGTCCCACGAACAGATGGTCACTAAGGCCGTTTTCCCTATCAATCAGGTCAGCGGAAGCGAAAATCCGGCTCTCGCCCCGGGAAAATTCCCCGCAAAGCTGGGCTTCGTTCTCATCGATATTGCGGATAAGCTGTACCGCGGGCGCAAAAATGGCCACCCCATCGGGTGACCCGTCCACACAGTTGAGTATAGGTACTTTCATCTGCACAAGCCCCAGACCCAGCGGCTCATCGAAGCAGTATTTTTCTGCCAGGCCTACATACAGCGGGTGGCTATTTAAGGATACGGGTGTTCCCAACGTATCCTGGTTCCCGGAACGGTACAGGGTATTTTGGATGGTCAGCCTGCCGCCCTCCACCGTCCGCCGCTCCAAAAGGGTGTAATAGTACTTGCCGTACACGCTCTTTTCCGCCATACCAATGTCGGTGGGTTTCCCCGCCCCATCTCTTGCAAAGACTAGGATATTCTGCCTTGGCACAAGGGTAAAGCCAAAGCCGCCTGCCTCCGGACAGGGTTTAATGTAGGCTTCACCGCTGCTGAGCAGCCTTTGCATCGCTTCCCGCCCCAGCTCGCTAAGGGGCAGCAGCGCCGGGTCGGTGCGGGTCTGACACTCGCCGAAAATAGCGCTCACCAGCTTGCTGACCACCGTGTACCCAATTCGCTGACAGGGGTCTCCCGCCCCCGTGCCATAATAGATTTCCTCCCAGCTTTCCATCGCCTGCCGCATTTTCCGGGAGGTCTTGTCCGCCGCCCCAAAAGCGGCCTCATACTGATAGATGCTCATAAATTCTCCTCACTTTCATTTTTCCACCGCACCCTTGCCTCTCTCGTAGGGGCGAACTGCGTTCGCCCGCTC
This sequence comes from Faecousia sp., assembly GCA_045631285.1. Taxonomy (GTDB): domain Bacteria; phylum Bacillota; class Clostridia; order Oscillospirales; family Oscillospiraceae; genus Faecousia. Next base: position 7,181 of record JAZQUL010000117.1, read on the forward strand.
ATTTTTATACCTCACTTCGTTTTTTATAAATGCATAATGCAGAATGCATAATGATTTAGATAACAGAATCCATTAAGCATTAAGCATTAAGCATTAAGCATTAAGCATTAAGCATTAAGCATTAAGCATTAAGCATTAAGCATTAAGCATTAAGCATTAAGCTATTCCGCATTAAGCATTTTCCTCTCCAGCACCGTCGTACAAAAATACCGAATATCATCCATAGCGTGGTCATTCTCCTTCACCGGCGCTTCCTTCCCCTCCTCCCACACATAGAGCGAAAACTCCCGAATGCTGTCCTTACATTCCTCGGTAAACTGCAAAACCCCACGC